>JBJONL010000026.1:0-57500 GCA_046051865.1 Bacteroidota bacterium
TACCTTATTATACAGGCAGCACTAACAAAAGCTATTCCGAACTGCACGTCGAACACAACGACAAAGGCTATATCATGAACAAAATACCGGTATTGAAATACTTACAATCGCAATTAATACTTGGATTCCATAATCTTGCCATACCGGAACGTAAACCTTATCAAGAATTTTCTATCGGACTAGACAACCTAGGATTCGGAAAATACCGATTGTTCCGAATCGATTATGTGCGTTCGTACCAAAACGGGTATCAAGGCGACGGAATCATATTCGGCCTTAAATTCCTTAACGTTATTCAATAACTAACGAATAAACACATCATAAGCAAAGCGGAGTAAAGTACCCAGCACGACCAACATAAAGAACACTCGAATAAACGAATTGCCCTTTTTAAGAGCCAACTTAGCACCTATCCATCCGCCAATAGCATTACAGGCGGCCATGGGAAGTGCCAAGCTCCATATAATTTTACCTTTTAGGAGGAATAAGGAAATCGAACCCATATTAGTAGCCAAGTTTACTACTTTGGCGGTAGCCGAGGCCTTTAAAAAATCAAAACCCAAGACCGCCACAAAACCCAGCACAAAAAAACTCCCAGTACCCGGACCTATAAACCCATCATAAAAACCAATGAACATGCAAAGTGTAATTGCCAATACCATTTGTTTTATAGGAGAATGTTCCTTGGATTGATGACTTCCAAAATCTTTTTTAAGAAAAGTATAAACCGCAATTAAACTCAACACCACTAAAAGCAATGGTTTCATAAACTGATTGTCCATAACAGTCAGCAATTCAGAACCCATAAAAGCAGAAACCACGGCCACTAAAGCCATAATTAATACTAAATTCCAATCCAGCTTTACGGCGTTCAAATACTGCCTTGCCGCCAAAGCGGTCCCACTAAACGAAGGTATCTTTAAAGAACCTATAACGGTTGAAACCGTTAGATGGGGTAACAAGACCAAAGCGACTGGCGTCTGAATCAATCCTCCACCACCCACAACCGCATCCACAAATCCCGCAAAGAACGCAGCAAGACAAAGCAACATAATGATGTAGAGTTCCATAATTAATCAAATAAAAAAGAGGTACCATAAGCACCTCTATATTCTATATTCTATATTCTATATTCATTTACACTCTTACAATATTCGCACCCAAGGCACGCAGACGCTCATCAATACGCTCGTATCCTCGATCTATTTGCTCAATGTTTTGAATGGTAGATGTTCCCTTAGCAGACAAGGCCGCAATCAACAAGGAAATTCCCGCACGGATATCCGGCGAAGACATCGTAGTAGCTTTCAATTGCGATTTAAAATCATGCCCCATAACTACCGCTCGATGCGGATCACAAAGCATAATTTTGGCACCCATGTCAATCAATTTATCCACAAAGAATAAACGACTTTCAAACATTTTTTGGTGGATCAAAACATCTCCATTGGCCTGCGTAGCAACCACCAAAATAATACTCAATAAATCAGGAGTAAAACCAGGCCATGGCGCATCAGCAATAGTTAAAATCGAACCATCAATATCGGTCTTTACCGTATACCCATTCGTATGAGCTGGTATATAAATATCATCACCTTTTTGCTCTAAAGTAATGCCAAGTTTGCGGAACACACTCGGAATAACACCCAAATTATCCCAACTCACATTCTTTATCGTAATTTCACTACGAGTCATCGCAGCTAATCCAATCCATGATCCAATCTCAATCATATCAGGCAAAATTCGGTGCTCACAGCCTCCTAATTGCTCTACACCTTCGATGACTAATAAATTTGAACCAACACCTTTAATGTTAGCTCCCATCGAATTCAACATCTTACACAACTGCTGCAAATAAGGCTCACAAGCTGCATTATAAACGGTTGTAGTGCCTTCAGCCAAAACAGCTGCCATAACAATGTTTGCTGTTCCCGTAACCGAAGCCTCGTCCAATAACATGTAGGCCCCTTTTAATCTTCCTTTAGTCTCTACACCATAAAAATGGTCTTCTCTCTCATAACGAAAGGTAGCACCCAAATTAATGAATCCCTCAAAATGGGTATCCAAACGACGTCTACCTATTTTATCGCCTCCTGGTTTCGGTATATACCCTTTTCCAAAGCGAGCCAACAAAGGCCCAACAATCATTATAGATCCTCTCAAACTTCCACCTTCTTTTTTGAAAGCTTCGGTCTCAAGATAACCTACATTAACCTCATCCGCTTGAAACGTTATAGAACCTGGTCCGTTTTTTTGAATTTTCACTCCTAAGTTACCCAAAAGAGTGATCAACTTATTGACATCTATAATGTCAGGTATATTGTTAATTGTTACTTTCTCAGGAGTTAATAGCACCGCACATAAGATTTGTAATGCTTCATTTTTGGCTCCTTGCGGGGTTACATCTCCCTTTAGTTGAATGCCTCCTTCAATTTTAAAAGTTCCCATTTATTAATTTTAGTTATTATATTACCAAAACCGACTACTTAGGAAGCTAGGTTAACACACACTCCCCGCAACAGTTCCTTGGCTATTTATTTAAGTTATTGTTATTATTGTTTTTTTGAAAGGGCTTCTTGCCGATTTTATTGCTCTTAATCTTATTAACCTGTGGAGGCATATTCTTATTCGACATCTTCTTATTCGTACGCATCAAATCATTAGTATTCAACAACTCCTCTGTACTTTGCAACAAATTCAATTTTCCATCAGAAAGCTCATATAAATGCTCAAAGATAACCGTATCCGTTACTGTGTCTTTATTCCAACTTAAATAGGATTTCTTCATGTGATTAGCAATCACTTTTACTAAAGCACTCTTCATCTCTCCCTCTTCCCAACTATTGGCAACATCAATCATATATTTAATGTTGTTGCCATAAAAACGGTACTTCGGATTCTTTTGGGGATAAGCCAAGCGCTCGGGCTTCAAATAAATGACTTCTTTCGTAGGGATAGGGTAAGGCGAATCAACATCCAATTTAAAATCAGACATGATAAAAATCTGATCCCATAATTTATGTTGAAAATCGAGCACATCACGCAAATGCGGATTCAAAGTTCCCATTACTTGTATAATGTACTTAGCGGCTTTATTACGTTCTTCCTTGGTTTCAATCAAGGTAGCTTGGTCAATCAGTTTTTGCAAATGCCTACCGTATTCCGGTATAATCAAATGCGATCGCTCTGCATTATATTCTAAATGATGTACTACATCATTAGCATTTTCTTTAATATATTTTTCCGCCATCATAATGATATAATTCCTTCAATTGTTGAGACCTCTATGTATTTCGATACTACTTGCTCCGGACTCTCCATCAACACATTAATTGAAAGACTGGTGTACTTTCCAGTTTTAGATTGGGTAGTCTGAATCACAGCTCCCATATTATCAAAGGCATTTTCTACCTCTTCTACCTTCTTAGGATCAGTAGGCACTATAAATTTATACAAATATTCACTAGGCCATGTCGAGGTTGTATTCAACTCTTCGCGCAGTCTTATATAAAATTCTTCCGTCTTCTTATCCATTCACTTAAAAATAAAAGCAAATATACAGTATTTGGTTTTATTTTTTAGAAACAAAAAAGAAGTTCACCCGCTAATCAAGAAAGATCTCCGAAAATCAACTGATAGTCTATTAAGGATGCATCGATTCAACACCTAAATCCGAATTGTTATATAGATAAGGGAAATCATTTGCCTCCACGAATCCATCTCCGTTTATGTCCGAGGTGTAATTACCCTCTGCACCTAAATCACTATCATTATACAAAGAAGGATAATCCATTGACTCGATAAAGCCATCTTGATTTAAATCCCCGGAATAGAAACCATAAACGCCTGACTCCAACAATTTCTGATTATTTCCATACGCCTTAGTAATCGCATTACTAAAATCATAAGTCAATGTGCTCGTGGTAAGGGACTGCGGCGTCGCACTCCAAGTAGTAATAGCATTTCGATACTTCACGACTATATAATACGCCCCATTAGGCGTCACACTAAATACCGCAGTAGCCGTTCCATCCGTGTGCAACATCGCCGCAGTAGTATTCACCAAAGCGCCTGCAATCGAACGCAACTCTACCGCAATCATATCCACATTAGTAGAGCTACTTCCAATGCCTTCATTAGCATTAACGGGACGCATAGCATGGGTACTAGCAGAATAATAACCTTCTATATACAACTTAAGGGCTACTGTATTTGTGCATGTATTCGTAGCACTAAAGGCCAAATCATTACAATCGGCACTGTTCAAGACCGCTAAATGACCCGAAAAAGCTGGAGCCCCTGTACAACTAACCAATGGCGTAGCAGCATCTCCAAAGCCATCACCGTCGCGGTCGGCATAATAGGTAATACTTGAAGAAACAAACGTAGCGCTTATAGTATGCGCCGCCGATACCGCACTAAAAGTAAAAGTCCCACTACTTACCGCCGCCGGATTATTCACACCGTCAACCAAAACGGTTGCAATTTGATAACAAGAATTCGGAGTGATCGTATACGTTTTACTAGCACCACAATTTACGGCCGTTACCCCACTCGAACTAATACTTCCATTAGCACTGGCACTAGCGGTAACCGACTTAGTATCAAGTGCCGTAGTTACTGAAGCAGCACCTGTACAGCCGTTTGCTCCCGTTACCGTAACAGTAAAAGTTCCTGCCGTACTAACCGTTATGCTTTGTGTGGTGGCTCCAGTGGACCAACTGTAACCTGAATTAACTTGGGTACTCAATGTAATTCCACTGATACAAATAGGCGAATTACCCGTAATCGTAGGTACTGGCGACGGGTTAACCGTTACCGTAACATTTTGGGTAGCACTACAGCCATTTTTCGTAAGCGTAAACACATAAACAACCGAAATCGGACTAGCGGTAGTGTTTACCAAAACTTCATTTGGTGCACTAGTTTGTGGTGTAGTTACCGCAGCATTACTAATCCCCGAAACGGCCGCACGGATCCAACTAAAAGTAGACCCAGCAGGTAAGATTGCCGGAGTATAACTAAACGCTACGCCACTACAAGTAGCACTTGGAGTCAAAGTACTGGTTAAATAAGGGGTCGGTGTAAATGATATAGGATCAGACGCTATTCCATTAGCAGTAACCACTAAAGAATACGTAGCAATGGGCAACCCTGCTGGTAAAGTAAACTGTACACTATCCGCTAAATTCCCTCTGCGAACACCAGTAGAATTCCAATTGAAAGTACGACAATAATAAACATTAGAGCCATTAGTCAATCGAATCAATGGATAGTTAGTAGACATCTGCCAATCGTCTCCATAATTTGCCCCCTGCGATATCCCATTAAATTGAGTTCCTGAAATTTGAAAAGCCGAACAAGAAGTTTGCGTAACAGCCGTAATAGTCGGCTTTCCTGCGGCGGTTTGAGCGCCTGTCGGTCTATAAATATAATAATTCGAAGAGTTACCACTTTGATTCTGAGCATACATCACGGAACCATCCGGCAAATCCAAAAAGTTAGTCTGATAACAAGCGATGTTCAAAGACATTGTTCCACCAGGCGCATGAATCTGTGTAAATGTATTCGTAACATAATCAAATTCATAAAAATAAGTAGGTGGAATAAATAAAGTTGCCGCAGAAGTAGGCGCTGGAGATACCGCACATAGCACTTTCCCATTGGACATCATAGCCATCGGCGCATCGGGTGCTCCTGTTGAATTAGGCAAAGTAGGCCCCACCGCCCAGGTCCCCGGACTACTATTCCCCGAAGGGGTATAAAAAGCAGACGCCCCTTGTGCTCCTAAGAAAAAAGCGCGGCCATCAGGCAATAAAACAGCTCCCCCTGTCTCATCCCCAAATGAGTCGTATAAGGCTACTGGCACGGTTGCATCCGCAACCCAAGTATTGGTCGCTGGTATATAACGCTCTGAATTGGTGGACAAACGATCAACAAACAAAATGCTGTTATCCGGCAATTTCATCCAAGCCGATTCGTTGTGAATTCCAATGCAACTTGGACCAGCTGTATAAGTATTCGTAACCGGATTATATATTTGATTTCCTTTCAAAGTACCCGCAACCAAAGCTTGCATTACCCTTCCATCTTCTAAAATCTCGGAATTTGCATCACTAATATTCACGCCCGGAGAAGGTGCCGCTGTCCAAGTATTAGCTACCGGATCATAAACCTCAGCCTTCTGCAATCCCGTTCCATACTCTCCGCCCGCCACATAAACTCTTCCATCCTTCAAGACTTGCGATGAAAAAAACAAACGGGTATCAAACATAGGAGCAGTTGTGGTCCAGGCACCATTGATATAACTTCCAGTAGCATCCGGTGTCAACTTATCCCACAATGTTCCATTACCATCAGTCCCACCCGAATTGGTATGACAAATAACACTACCATCCGAAAGTAACAACATTACTCCATGATTAGCATGCGGTGCCGTAGCCGTTACTTTAGTCCATACTCCTTCATCCACGATTGTCTGAGAACCGGTCGGACAAGTAACCGTAGGGGTTCTTACTCCCATAGTTCCCGTACCGGTAATCTGCGTACAACATCCTTTCAATAAATCTCCAAATACCGCTGTACTCTTAGTATCGTATGTTACCCAAAAATAATTGGTTCCCTCTACCAAGGTAACCGAACCTGTCGCCGTAAAAACGCCATTCGGACTAACCGTAGTGCTACCAAACTGAGTAGTTGAATTAAAAATATTACTTCCTCCAGTAAAGAATACTTTGGCATTCGTGATATCTGATGTTGGATTAGTACAACCCGTGGTAGACAAAGCAAGATTAGTCACCGAAAAAGGCGTCAAGGTCCCACTTACAATAACCTGAACCTGAATCACCGTATTATTCGTAGCACCCCTAGGAACGCCCTGCGCATTATTCAATAAGGTAGTAGTACAAGAAGTAAATGCCATCGCCGCAGCAACCGGAGGTGTCCAAGTATAAGTCAAACCAGAAGCTGGAAAATTGATTGAAGACATATTCCCTACCGCATTAATCGCAGTACCAGCAATAGAAGTCGCCCATGTATTTGTCCCATTTGTGATGCTTCTCAAATTAAAATCTTGAGTGGAATTACCTACTAATCCAACATTACCCGATTCAGTTGCAGAATCTGCACAAGAATTTGCACCCATAGCTGTAGCAGCCGTAACTGGCCCCCATACTACTTGAACCGTATTAGTGGTTTCGCTTAAAATAATCTGAAAAGTATAGCTATCTCCAGTAGTACCATAATGTTTACATTCAGCCCACTGGATTACATATTTTCTATTAGGCGCAGTACCTATCACACCATAACTTACAGAAGAAGTAGCACTTGAACCAATTAAATCGGTACCATAACCTGCTATCGAATTCGCCGGACTACTCTGCAATCCACAATATAATGTTGCGCTTGGAATGGCCCCCATTGTAATAAAACCATTCGAACTTATGCCCAAACTAGTATAAGACCCATTATTATAGGTAAAGGTAAACGGTAAAGTCAACAACGCCGAAGCAGTATCATCCCAACTAGCCCCAGACACCAATGCAGTACCTCCCGTCAAGGGCGTGTAAGTTCCTGAGGAGGAAGCAAAAGTATACGTCCCCACCGTCGCATTAGCCCTACTAGGAAACAACAAAAGAGTAAAAAGTAACAAACATAAATAGTTGAAAATCTTCCAAGGGGCACTTGGCAATGGGACAGCGTAAAATTGTTTCATTATTGGCGGGTTATAAACGAATTGTACACGGAACAACGCTCTAAATCTTTATCAAATTCAAAGAATCATTCAATGTTATGATGCAAAACACTTTTGCTTATATGATTCAAATGTAAACATTTATACCAAAACTCTATATAATTTCTAAAAAAGTATCTATCGTACCGCATAAAAAAAAACAGTTGTTATCCATTCCCTTTCTTATTCACTTATAATCCTACTTTACGATCTAACTTATTATATTCATAACCATACTTATCGTATAGTTATCGTATAAAACATATAAGTATAAAACTATTTCCAAACTACTCAAAAACTATTCTGTATTGGCAACTTTTTTGGATTCATCGAACGAATACTATTCCCTAAATCAAAATTCAAACACCAAAAACCTATTCAAAATAAAAAACCAAAACACTTTCGCTATTCTAATTAGTTTCAATAAATTTGGGCCTTATTTCTAAAAGCTTGAAAAAAGAACTAATAGTCATAACCGGAGGCCCCGGCACCGGAAAAACCACCATCATCGATGCCCTCATCGAACAAGGTTATGCGTGCTTCCCCGAAATCTCCCGCCAAATTACACTTGAGGCTAAAAAACAAGGTATCGAACAATTGTTCCTAGAAAAACCGTTGTTGTTTAGCGAACTCCTATTAGAAGGCAGAAAAAAACAACACGTTCAAGCATCACACGATCAAGCCGATATCGTCTTCCTAGACCGTGGCATACCCGACATATTAGCCTATATGCATTATATAGGAGATAGCTACCCCGCTTTCTTTGACCAAGCCAGTAAAGAACACGCCTACTCAAAAGTCTTCGTACTACCACCTTGGGAAGACATCTACGAAAGTGACGAAGCCCGCTACGAAAATTTCGAACAAGCCAAACTAATCTTCGACCACCTCAAAGAAACCTATCAAACCTATGGGTACTCACTCATTGAAGTACCAACAGGTACCGTAGAAGAACGCATCAATTTCATCTTGCGCCAATTGGCCTAATACTAACCATCCTTTAAAGGGTATATAATCTATTTTCGACAGGCGATATTCTAACTTCTTATTTTTTTAAGTAGTTTTGGTTAACCGACAAGCAAAACAATGTCAAAAGCATTAGAAATTCTAACCCAGTATTGGAAACATAAAGAATTCCGTTCCCCACAAGAAGACATTATCAATTCGGTTCTTAAGGGGAAGGATACTTTAGCATTACTACCTACCGGGGGAGGTAAATCAATATGCTTTCAAGTACCCGCCATGATGCAAGAAGGCATCTGCTTAGTCATTTCCCCGCTAGTGGCACTAATGCGCGATCAAGTACAAAACCTCCAAAGTAAAGGCATCAAAGCCATCGCTCTAACGGGTGGAATTCGCCAAGAGGAAATCATAGATCTGTTAGACAACTGCCAATTCGGCAATTATAAATTCCTTTACCTCTCGCCCGAAAGACTTCAAAACGATTGGATTCTAGAACGCATAAAAAACCTTCCTATCAACCTTATCGCTATTGATGAAGCACACTGTGTGTCGCAATGGGGTCATGATTTCAGACCGGCCTATTTAAAAATAGCCAAACTAAAAGAACTCTTCCCTAAACTCCCCTTTTTGGCACTAACCGCCTCTGCAACCGAACGGGTGAAGGAAGATATTGTAACCCAACTCCAATTCAAAGACACTAACGTTTTCATTAAATCATTTTACAGAGAAAACATTAGCTATATCGTGCTTGAAACGGAAGATAAAAGCCATTGGCTCCAACAAATACTCAAGAAAAACACTGAACCCGCCATAATTTACGTAACCACTCGTAAAGCGTGCACCGAAACAACTTCTCTACTTGAAGCCCTCGGTTTTACAGCTACCTTTTATCATGGAGGTTTGTCCACCAAAGAAAAACAAAACAACATGGCCCTTTGGATGGAGGAAAAAAAACAAGTCATGGTTGCCACTAATGCCTTCGGTATGGGTATTGACAAAGCCAATGTAAAGTCCATCATCCACCTACACCTGCCGCAAAACTTAGAAAACTACTACCAAGAATCAGGTAGAGCCGGTAGAGATGGAGAAAAAGCCTATGCCGTAGTATTAAACAACCCATCCGACCTACTTCATGCCGAAGCCCAATTCATCCGAATACTGCCCGACAAAGCTTTTTTAAACCTTGTTTTTAGTAAACTGTGCGCCTTTTTACAAATCGCGTACGGAGAAGGGATTGATGAACAATTCGGTTTCAATATGAATTCGTTCTGTAATAAATACGGTTTCCCAATGCTAAAAACCTTCAACGCTCTTCAATTCCTAGACCGTCAAGGCATCATAACGCTGTCTCAAGAATTCTCAGAAAAAATCAGCGCCCAATTCAACATCTCCTCCAAAGAAGTCATCCGTTACATGAGTCTGAATCCAAAAGAAGAAGACATCATATTGGCTATCCTACGAACCTACCCAGGCATCCACGAAATGCTCACCGCTATAAACCCAGTATTAATTGCAAAAAAAGCCAACCGCTCAGAATCTGAAGTTCTAAACACCCTTCAAAAATTAAAGGAGAAAGACATTGTTGTGTACAATGCTAAAAATAATGATGCAACGCTCACCTTCAACGAAGTCCGCGAAGACGAACGAACCATTAATCGCGTTGCCAAATACCTAGAGTCGCAAAACAAATTAAAAACAACACAATTACAAACCGTATTAAACTACTGCCAAAACAAGCACACCTGCAAACAAAAAGTACTACTACAGTATTTTGGAGAAGTCCTAAAAGAGGATTGTGGCCATTGCTCCAACTGCCTTAGTAAAAACAAAAAAAACAATGCCACCGAGACCATCGCTGATAAAATAATAGAATTATTACGCCTCCAAGATTTTAGTTCCAGAGATATTCAAAAACTAACTAAATATCCAACAGACGATATTATCTTTGCCCTGCAAAAATTGTTGGAAAACAATATTATTTGCATCCAACCCAATAATTTATATTCGTTAAAATAAAATGGAAAAATTACGCATTGTCTTTATGGGAACTCCAGAGTTTGCCGCAGGCATCCTAGATACCATTATTAAAAATAACTTCGAAATAGTAGGAGTCATAACCGCCGCCGACAAACCAGCCGGTCGTGGTCAAAAAATAAAATACTCCGCCGTTAAAGAATATGCCCTCGAACATAATTTAAGGTTATTACAACCTACCAATCTAAAAGAAGAATCCTTCCTAAATGAATTAAAAAGTTTAGAGGCTAATTTGCAAGTTGTAGTAGCGTTCCGCATGCTCCCGGAAGTAGTATGGCGTATGCCTAAATTAGGAACCTTTAACTTACATGCATCTTTACTTCCTAACTACCGTGGTGCAGCTCCTATCAATTGGGCCATTATAAATAGTGAATATAAAACCGGAGTAACCACATTCTTCATAGACGATAAAATAGATACCGGCGCTATGATACTTAGTAACGAAACTTGTATTGATCCTAATGAAAATGCGGGCCAACTTCATGATCGTTTAATGACCATCGGTAGTAGCACTGTTATTGATACTTTGAACCTAATTGAACAAGACAAGGTTACTACTACAATACAAGTAGAAAATCACAATATCAAAACAGCTTACAAACTCAACCGAGATAACTGCAAAATAAATTGGAATAAAGCAGCTTCCGAAATACACAACCTCATCCGCGGTCTTTCTCCTTACCCCGCTGCCTGGTGCCTTATTAAGGACAATGACGATGAATGGAATGTAAAAATATATGAAGCTAGAATAATAACGGAAACACATAATCATAAAATTGGTCTACTCATCACAACAAAAAAAGAAATCAAAGTAGCGGTCGAAGGGGGGTTCATACAGTTAATTAGTTTGCAATTCCCTGGCAAGAAAAAAATGCTTGCAAACGAACTCTTAAATGGAATTACCTTTTCCGAAAGAGCACAAGCAGAGTAAGGGTTCAAGGGGTTTTTAACTTAAAAAACCGACCTACAGCATGAGTTTATCAACAAATAAATTAAGTTATTAACAAATATTTGAAAAAAATGTCAAATCACTTGTGTGGTAAGCATTTCCTATTAAATTTGTTATCAATAACAAAAATGTTTAACCAACAATTAATAACTAACATTATGAACAAATCAGAATTAATCGATGCAATTGCAGCTGACGCTGGTATCACAAAAGCAGCAGCTAAATTAGCTTTAGAATCATTTTTAGGAAATGTAGGTGGTACTTTGAAAAAAGGTGGAAGAGTATCTTTAGTAGGTTTCGGTTCTTGGTCAGTTTCTAAAAGAGCTGCAAGAGATGGAAGAAACCCACAAACAGGCAAAACTATCAAAATCGCTGCTAAAAATGTAGTTAAATTCAAAGCTGGTGCTGAATTAGACGGAGCAGTAAACTAATAATTAGTTCTTCTGATATACAAAAACCACATCAAATGATGTGGTTTTTTTTATTTTTACTCCAAATAAATTAGTATTTCTAAAACCTTTTTCTTAGTTTTAATAAAAATTAGTTGAAAATGATTACGGAAAAGCCACAAAAAGGTCAATTATTAATAGCCGAACCCTCCATTATAGGTGATTTGTCTTTTAATAGATCCGTAATATTACTAGCCGATCATAATAAAGAAGGTTCAGTGGGTTTTATCCTCAACAAACCTCTTAAATATGCTGTTAAAGACTTGCTTCCTGAAATCGATTCTAAATTCAAAATATATAATGGAGGTCCTGTTGAACAAGACAACTTGTACTTCATCCACAATGTGCCAAACCTAATCCCCAACAGTGTAGAAATTTCAAACGGAATTTATTGGGGTGGAGATTTCGAACTTACAAAACAACTAATCAATACTGGAATCTTAAAGAAAAAAAATATACGCTTCTTTTTGGGATATACTGGTTGGGATGCATCGCAATTAGAAAATGAAATGAATGCTAATTCATGGATTCTAACTAAAAACATTTATGAAAACAATATTTTAGGAAAAGCCTCAATTCATTTTTGGAAAGAAAAAATACTTGAATTAGGCGGAGATTATCTTATTTGGTCTAATGCCCCAGAAAACCCAATCTTAAACTAAGATTTAATTATTTCGTTATTCAATTGATTAACCAAATCTTTTGCAATCATAATTTCGAACTCTTTTTTTCTGTACTTTGTGATAGGCTGAACTCCAACAACTACATTAGTAATAAATAATTCATCTGCTTTTTGCAGATCAAATGGAGATATCGACTCTTCAACTATAGCAAAATCAGAGCTTTTTTTAATTAATCGAATAACTTGCATTCTCATTACACCATTCAAACATCCTTCAGAAATTGGTGGTGTAATAATCCTATCTCCCATTCTCATAAACAAATTACCATATACCGACTCCACTACATTCTTATCTTCATTTATCATTAAACAAGAATCTAGTTGGTTTTCTATCGCAAAAATACCCGCTGTCACCTGAATTATTTTATTATTCGTTTTTAAGGTAGACAATAATTGCTTTGTAACTACAAAATCTTTGTACAAATCTACTTCAAAGCTGCCTTTTGAAAGCTGATAAGCCTTGTTATCCAACTTACTGGCTACAATTACAAAAGAAACTGAATTAGTCATAGGAGTGTAATACCCCCCTAATTCTCTATAAACAGTAAAACGAACACGAGCTGATTTAGCCACATTACAAGCTTCCACCAAATCCAAAATCTGAGCTTCTAAATACTCCATCGTAAAAGCCATCGGAATATCCATCCTAATTATTCGCATGGAAGCCATCAATCTAAAATAATGATCTTCAAAAAACAGAATTTTTCTATCAACTACTTTCATTGTCTCAAAAACGCCATCTCCATATAGAAAAGAACGATTAGAAACATTTAGTTGCAAATCTGATTCAGAAAGAATACCATTAAAATTTACCATAAAAAAAGTCCCGTTTAAAGCGGGACAAATATACTGTAATATTAAATAACTATATAGAACCTATTACGTGTTTTAAATCCGAAATCTGATTCTCCCACAACAATCTTGCTTCATCCAACTCATCCTCTAAGGCAAAGTCAACAACCATTAGAGAAACATCCTTTGTGATTTCATCTTCTAAAATTCGTAATTCAAAATAATACTCTGTATCTTTTTTATCATCATCTACCCATTTAAATTTTACTTTTTCACCGGTTTTTTTAGATGCCAAACGTGCATTCTCCTCTGCATCATTCCATATGAAAGTAAAAAACTCACCTCTAGAATTTACATTATCAGCAAACCATTCCTGCAGACCAGATGGAGTTGAAATATACTGATAAAGCAATTGAGGTGATGAATTCAAAGGGAACTCTAGCTCATAACGAATTTTAGTATCCATAATCTGAACAAATTTTTTGGAAATATATATAATATAAAGTCAAAAAAAAAACCTTTTTTAAAAATAAAAAAAATAAGCTCTATAAGTTTGCAACCTATAATATATGTTTTATATTTGCACCCGCATTCAGGGAATGCTTTATTGGCGAGGTAGCTCAGTTGGTTAGAGCGCAGGATTCATAACCCTGAGGTCACGGGTTCAACTCCCGTCCTCGCTACAAAACAAAAAAGCTTGGACTTATCCAAGCTTTTTTTGATTTTACACTTTACTTCCTCAGTTTATATTTACAAATAACTTATTTTTTATCGCATTTTAAATTATAGACCGAACGTTCATGCATTTTTATATTTGTAGGTTTTTTATATATTTAAATAAATTTATTGTGCATTTCAACGACTTTTAATGTCATTAGTCGACATATTTGAAATAACTTCATACTTTTGTTATGTCAAATGAAGCAAAAATAGAATTCATTTTAATAATAATTCATCAAACACCCAAATCATGAAAAAATTATTACTTAAACCAGACCAAAAGTACCTACTACTTTTTATCCTGTTTGTAAGTTTACTATCAAATAGTCAGAATCAATATGATTCAAATGCTACACTAATATGGGACGCAACAGCAAACTCAATTTACAACTTTAATGTAACAAAACTAGGTCGTGATGACAATGCAAACTTCAATCTAAAACAAGATATAAACAGTAGCTATCCGAATCTATCTGTTGGATTAGGGGATGTTTTCATAAATAACGCATCTAACATTAATACTTTTGATAATGATAGATCGTTTTTGATTTGGGGAGACAACAATGGAGACATGAACGACTCCGACAATGATTTATCGCTAACATTTGGAGGAACAACAGGAGTTACTACTCATACCGATATCCCACATAAAATTTGGAAGTCTATTGAAAGTGGAGCGGACATTCAAAGCATTAAATTAGTAATTCCAACAAGTAGCTTAACAGGTTTACCTGTATTAACAGGAAATGATGCATATGTTTTAATAGTAGCAAGTGATGAATCCTTTACTACCAATGTAGAAACAATCTTTCTTACAACCAAAGGAATAAATCAAGAAGTAATTTATGATTTTGACGGAATACAATATTTTACCTTTGGCGTGGCACATGAAACAATACTTTCAAGAAGCTTAACATTCAATGGAGTTGACAACATTATGACAATTGGAAACGTCAACAATTTAAGTAGCAATTTTACTATGATGGTCTGGATACGGCCAACAGGACAAAATAATAGTTCATCAGATAGAACGATTATTTCCAAATACGATGGTACATCCGGATTCAGAATGTATTTAACCACAGATAACAAAATACACACCACGTTTGATGGTACACATCTTGTTTCTAACACAGTACTTCCAAACGACGAATGGCATAATATTAGTATAATATACAATGGGATAAATATTAAACTATACATTGATGGTGTTACTGATACTTCTTTAGACTCACCTTTTCCTTCCTCCAACGCAAACATATTCTCAATTGGAGGCGAATATAGAAACAAATCAGATATTAGGAATTTCTTTAAAGGAGATATCGATGAATTTCGTTACTGGAATAAATCAATCACAGCAACCCAAATCCGATTCATGATGAATCAAGAAATATTACAAAACAGCACTACTACAAAAGGCGTAACTATTCCAGGTGGTATAAGTAAAAACGAATTAAACACAATGAATTGGACAAATTTGGTTGCCTATTATGATATGAACTCTTTTATTGGAACGACTATTAATGACAATTCTTCATATCATAACAGAGGAAATGTATTCTCCTCAAGTAAAGTAACTGTTGCCTCACAAACAGCACCAATACCTTATAAAACATTTGCAGACGGCCTATGGAACGATAAAAACTCTTGGGAAAACGGAAATATTCAATCATTACCGGCCTCAACTTCAATAGTTAGTCCCTCAACGCAAATTACTTGGAATATAGTTGAAACATCTCATAACATTAGCACTGCCGCCAATAAAGTAGTTCTTGGTTTAATTGTGAAAAATAATACATTGACCGCTAATAATGACATAAAACTTCAAGTATCCCATTACCTAAAATTAGATGGAAAAATTGATCTAGTGGGAAGAGCACAATTAATTCAAATAAACAATAGCGATCTAGATACTACGAGTTCCGGTTCAATAGAAAGAGACCAACAAGGTCAGGCAAATAGATTTAATTACAATTATTGGTCATCACCAGTTAGCACAATTAACAGCGTTTCTAATAATAATGGCTATACTGTATCCGATGTAATGAAAGATGGTACTGACCCCAATAACATTCATGACATACAATGGACAAACAGTAGCGACGCAATTGCCTCATTCCCCATCACATTAAGTGATTATTGGATCTTTAAATTTCAAAATGTAAGTAATAGTGCCGCGAACTGGTCTCAGGTTGGTCCTTTTGGCACATTGTTAGCCGGACAAGGATATACCATGAAAGGAAGCAATTCTGGAACCCCAACCCAAAATTACACTTTTGTTGGAAAACCAAATAATGGCACAATTACTTCACCAATTTCAGCTAACAATTTAAATTTATGTGGTAATCCATATCCATCAGCAATAAATGCTAGTACATTTATAAATGATAATATTAATTCAATTAAAGGAACATTATACTTTTGGGAGCATTACAGCACCAATGATTCTCATATTACTCAATTATACCAAGGCGGATACGCCACAAGAACTTTAGTTGGTGGAACTCCTCCTGTTTCACCTTCCGGAATAAGTGGATTAGGGTCAAGCGCTAAAGCACCTGGCAGATGTATCCCGGTTGGACAAGGCTTTTTTGTAACAGGATCTGCAACGGGCGGAAATATTATATTCAAAAACAGTCAACGTATTTTCATTAAAGAAAACAGTGCTAAATCAAACACATTATTTAAAACCAGCAATAGCAATACCGCAATTGGAAATGATGAAAACGATAATTCAGAAGATGAACTAGAAAGCGATACTTATATGCGAGTTCGTCTTGGATTTAACTCATACGACAATCACCATAGACAAATTTTAATTGGATTCATGGATGACTTAGCAACAGCTGGCTACGATGATGGATATGATGCTAAAAGTATTGAAATTCAAAATGATGACATGTACTTTGTAAAAGATGAAAACAAATTAAACATTCAAGGTGAAGGTTATTTCAACATAAACAATATATATCCACTAGGTGTAACAGTTTCTTCGGATGGTGCTGTCTCATTTGTTATCGATGAATTAGAAAACTTCCCAGATAATCAAGACATATATATTTATGACACTCTAAATCAAACGTATACCAGTATTAAAAATGAACCGTTCACAATTAATCTTCCATTTGGCAATCATGACAATCGATTTGAATTACGCTTCTATAATCCTACAGCATTAGGAATTAACGGTAATGATCGATCATTCGGAATTACAATAACTCATAATTTATCCACTAAAATTATTAGTATTAAAAACGAAACAAACGAAGCAGTTTTAAAAGAAGTATTCATTTACAATTTAATAGGCCAAAACGTTATGAATACTGCAATAAAACCCCAAAATCAAGCTACTTCTGAAGTCCCTGTTTCTAATCTAAATACTGGCACCTATATTGTTAGAGTGACAACAAATAAAGGCGAATTAACCAAAAAAATACTAGTACCATGATACTCGCACTTCTCTATTTAACAGTGAAGAAGCTCCCAAATATGGGAGCTTTAGCCTTTACTAATATTGAGTATAGAAATAGAAGACTTAAAGAATCCTACTTATTTCTACGTAATTTAATTTCTTAACAGACCACTACTTATTGCAAAAAAATGACATCATAGATCTCTAATTAAATCACTTTTATAAAACTATTGTATAACTTATAAAAAACACCAAAAATATAGTTTGTAAATTTCTCACTTTACCTCCCTCCCACTTATACATAGTAGGCAATTGAACCCCCTAATTGCCAACTTTTGGAAGTTGACACAACAACTTTCGATCTAGTATACTTTTCCACAACTAGTTTAGCCTCATCAACATGCTAATATACTTAGGTTGCTTAAGCTCCGACATAGTGAAAATCATACCCCCCTTTTGCCCCCCGAAAACCGAAAAAAAAAACAATTCTTTATTGTTTTAACGAATAAGTAATGAACTTCAAATACTTATTTGTTATAATACCTGCCGGTATGTTAAATAGGTTTCAAGAATAGACTTACTATTTTTGAAACTAAACTTAAGTTGACCACTCAAACGAACTCGTAAAAATAGTGTCGATGAATAAATTGATTTCATCGACGAATGGTTTTTGTAAGCTTTTTATTTATTTAAATTGCATTTAATTGCATTTCATCGATTATTTAGCGCTTTTTATCGATATTTTAAATCGTATTTATATTTTTGAAACGTCAAATAAAACAAATGAAGCCTGATAACTTCATTACTAATAAAAAATCATGGAACTACTTATGAAAAACGCATTACTTAAACTAAAAATTGTAGCATTATTTCTTTTCTGTTATGTGAATGCAACTGGTCAATGTACTAGTTGTGTCTTAACCATTACTGCACCTAGCAGCGCATCTTTTACGTTAACTGCTAATACAACGGTATGTATCATTGGTTCCGGAAGTTTCACTGGACAATTAAATAATTTTAATGGTAATACTTTGTGCATTGGCACTGGAGTTACTTATAATCCGTCGTCTACTCCCAACTACAATGGTAATTGGACGATAATCAACAATGGCATCTTTCAAAATGTAAATAATTTGAATTTCAACAGCGGGTGTAATTTTACAAATGCAGCTACTGGAACAATATCATTAGGAAGTGTAAATATTGGTTGCCCATTTGTAAATGATGGAATTTTAAATGCCAATAGTATTACGGCAAATTCGAATGTTACATTGGGAGGAACAACTACAATCACAGGAGCTTTAAACAATAATGCGACTTTAACTATAACAGGCAACATTATTGCAGGAAGTATAAATAATAACAACTCAATAATTGGAGGTTCAAGTTCAAATTGTAATAGCTTGAGATCTACAGGTTCATTCACTAACTCAGGTACTATAGGTAACACAGGACAATATTTGTTCGTTGGAAACACTGGTGGATCTATTCTTTCTCCTGCAACTACAACAAGTCCTACTGCCCCACCAAGTCAACCTGCAGCGTTAACACTTAGCAATACAGGATCTACTATCAATGGTTCTTTCACGCAATGCTCTTCTAGTGGCTATGTAATTTTAAGAGCGATAGCAGCTACTGTTCCTGCAACTACTAATCCAACTAATATGACATCCCTAGCGGTTGGACAAACTTTAGGAGCTTGGACTGTTTCTGCTATAAACAGTGGTCAAACTACAACTACTTTCGCAGATAACGTTGGTGCTACTTGTACCAATGTTTACTATAGAATTTATGCTTTTAACAATAGTGGAAATTGTAGAGTTTATAACACTAGTACGGCTTTAACTGGAACGTATAATTTTACACCATCAATCACCGGAACAACCCCTGCTGCGAGATGCGGAACTGGAATAGTTACCTTGGGAGCTGCTTCAAATGTTGGAACAATCAATTGGTACGCAGCTGCCTCTGGCGGGACAAGTTTAGGAACAGGAAATAGCTTTCCTACTTCAAGCATTTCAGCAACCACAACCTATTATGTAGATTCAACAAACAACGGCTGTACTAATACTCCTAGAACGGCTGTCGTTGCAACAATTAATACAATTCCAACAATAACAAGTAATATACCCGCTTCAATATGTGGTTCAGGCACAGTAACTCTTGGTGCTACGGCAAGTTCTGGGACAGTAAATTGGTATGGTACTGCAACAGGTGGTGTAAGTCTAGGAACAGGGACAAGTTTTACTACACCTAGCCTATCCTCAACAACAACATATTATGCAGATGCAACAAGCGGTAGCTGTACAACAGCATCGAGAACAGCAATTATCGCAACTATAAATCCAAACTTACTTGCAAGTGTTAACATCACAGCAACAGCAACAACAATATGTAATGGCGCTAGTGTCACGTTTACGGCAACTCCAACAAATGGAGGAACGACTCCAACTTATCAATGGAGAAAGAATGGCACCAATATTTCAGGCCAAACTGCATCAACTTATATAACAACAACACTAGTAAACAACGATGTGATAACCGTGGTCATGACATCCAATGCGACTCCCTGCTTAACTGGTTCACCTACAACTTCGAATTCAATTACAGAAACCGTAATTCCAGTAAGTACGGGAGGAACTGCTTCTTCAACACAAACCATTTGTTCAGGGACGCAACCTTCTTCGTTAACACTAAGCTCAAATACGGGAAATATTCAATGGCAATCATCAACCGATAACATTAATTACACAAATCTCTTAGGAGCAACTTCAGCTACTTTGTTAGGGAGTACTATAGGATCACTAAGCACGACCACCTATTTTAGAGCTGCTGTAACAAATGGTTCTTGCTCGACCGCTAACTCAAACATTGTGACGGTAAACGTATCTAATTACCCAGGAAATTTTGGGAATGCGTTAAATTTAGACGGAACAAATGATTTTGTCGTAACTCCAAATATCGGCGCATTAATGCCAACTACCGATGCAACAGTAGAACTTTGGTTCAAAGCAAATAGCGCTGGAGTAATTGTGAACGAATTGGGTCAAGCTACTCTTAATAGTGGTTGGCATGACTCGCACATTGAAATTTTATCTACTGGTGAAGTTAAGGTTCGTGTTTGGTCTTTGGCCAGTGTAAGCCTTGGCTTCGTGACTTTTGGAACTTGGAATCATGCTGTTGTCAGATATAATTCAAGTACTTCAAAATTAGATGGACTACTAAATGGAGTCGCTTCTTCCGCTTCAACTACTGGCGCAAGAAGCAAAAGCACAGCTTCTGGATATGGTTATCATTATGCTTTTGGTGGTACTGACACTACTAATTTAGGAAGTGGAGCCTATTTTAACGGAACTATTGACGAAATTAGGATTTGGAATATCGCTAGAACTAATGCTCAAATACAAACTTCCATGAACACCGAGTTACTAGGAAATGAAGCCGGATTAGTAACCTATTACAACTTTAATCAAGGTTTAGCAAACGGGACTAATACGGGATTAACGACTGTTTATGACAAATCATCCAACTTATACAACGGAACTTTAAATAACTTTGCTTTAACAGGGACTTCATCCAATTATGTGGGTTCAAACACTTTTACTATAGCTCCAATTACAGGTGTAGTTAGCGGTTGTATCGGAAGTACTTCGCAATTAAGCGACCTTACAATTGGCGGTGTTTGGTCTTCGTCCAATACAGCAGTTGCCACTATTTCAAGTACTGGTTTAGTAACAGCAGTAAGTTCTGGCACAACGACTATTAATTATGCTTTAACTTCCAATGTAGGTTGTGCAAGTTCTGTTAGTACAACCTTTAGTGTAGGTACTCCAGCAACAATAACAAACACTACTCCTAGCTCAAGATGTGATGTTGGGACCTTAACTCTGACGGCGACTGCAAGCGCAGGAACTATCAATTGGTATGCAGCAGCCACTGGAGGAACAAGTTTAGGAACTGGCACAACGTTCACAACGCCAATCTTATCAAATAACACTACTTATTATGCTGAAGTGAATAACAATGGATGTATAAATGCAGTAAGAACTGCTGTACAAGCTTCCATATTTACCACTACAATTACTAGTACCACACCAGGATCTAGAACAGGAGCCGGGACAGTAACCTTAGCCGCTATGGCATCAAGTGGCACAATAAACTGGTACACTACAGCAACTGGTGGTTCATCAATAGCTACAGGAACAAGTTTCATAACTCCTGTAATATCAACAACTACAACTTACTATGTAGGAGTTGTAAATGGAATTTGCACTTCACCTACTAGAACTCCTGTAATAGCTACTGTAAAATATCCTGAAATAGACGTTCAAGGTAATGCTACTTCAATTGCAAATGGAGATACATCCCCATCAGCAGCCGATTGGACTGATTTTGAATCGACAAACTTAACTAGAACTTTCACAATCTATAATACAGGTAATGCTTCACTAAATATCGGAAACATTACTATTTCAGGGACAAATGCTGCTGACTTTGCAATCACAACCAATGCTAATACAACTGTTGCGATAGGCTCAAGTACAACATTTACAATCTCTTTTAACCCAACAGCGATTGGTCTAAGTACTTCGACACTAACTATTTATAACAACGACACAGATGAAAATCTATTTAGCTTTGATATACAAGGAACTGGGGTTGAACAAGAAATAGATATTCAAGGAAATGCCACCTCTATCTCAGACGATTCCACTTCGCCAAATACGGCGGATTGGACAGATTTTAGTAACGTGACCGGAACAAGAACCTTCACTATTCGTAATCTTGGAAACATTGAATTAAATATCGGCGCTATCACTATTGCTGGAATTAATGCTTCTGACTTTGCTATTACATCATTACCAAATCAGATTGTTGCTCCCTTTGGAACTACTACTTTTACCGTTACTTTTTCTCCAAGTGCAACTAGTACTAGAACAGCGATAATTAGCATCGAAAATAATGACAACAATGAAAACCCATTTAATTTCACCGTACAAGGTTTTGGTGTAAACCCCGAAATTGACATTCAAGGAAATGGAGTTTCCATTCTTGATAGCACTATCCCAGCTGCCACTACCGCAAACTGGACAAACTTTAATTCAGATTCCGGGACACGAACATTCACCATTTTTAATCAAGGAAATATTGCATTAAATATTGGAGCAATCACTTTCATAGGTGCAAATGCTGCAGAATTTACCGTTACTACGCCACCAAGCTCTTCTGTTGCGGCATTCAGTAGTACAAGTTTCACGGTAACATTTGCTCCAACTGCCCTTGGGATTAGAAATGCCCAAATACGAGTTTTGAATAATGATAATGATGAGAACCCATATGATTTTAACCTCTCAGGAATTGGCGTTGACAAAGAAATCGATTTGCAAGGAAATGGCTTGTCAATTGCTACTGGAGATATAGTAGCTTCTATTAATGATGGAACTGATTTTGGACCTGTTGATGTCAATATCGCAACCGTAACCCGAACGTTTACCATCTCTAATTCCGGTTCAATGCCGTTAACAATAAGCAATCCAACTATTACAGGAACAAATGCTTCTGAATTTAGCATCACGGCATTTCCTAGTACACTTAATATAGCAGGTAATTCAAGCACTACTTTTCAAGTAACATTTAATCCTACTGCTGTATTTACGAGAGTAGCTACAATTAACATTGTCAATAATGACAGCAATGAAAATCCTTATACATTTACAATCCAAGGTACTGGTCTACTAGATAATGATGGAGACGGTGTAGAAAACAACCTAGATCAAGATGATGATAACGATGGAATCATTGATAATCTCGAATGTGGGACATGTATTAGTGACCCATTTGTGAATGGAAGTTTTGAAAATACAACACCATTAGTCGGTCCAACAACTTGGGCATTAATTCCAACGACTAACGTTGTTGGCTGGCAAACTACGCCCGAAAACGTTATTGAAGTATGGAGTACTGGTTTTGGAGGTGTACCAGCGGCGGCAGGAAACCAATTTGTAGAGTTAAATGCAAATGTTCCAGGAACATTATATCAAAAATTCTGTTTGAACGGTGCTGGAGGAACAATTAGTTGGGCAATTAAGCACAGAGGTAGATCGGGAACAGATGTTGCCGCCGTTAAATTTGGTCCAACTTTGGCAACAATTGCAACGGTAGCGACGATGACTGATGGAAATACCGCATGGGGTTCTTATTCCGGAACTTTTAGTATTCCTGTTGGACAAACAAATATCGTTTTAGCGTTTAGTGCCATATCATCTACTGGAGGACTATCTTATGGTAATTTTATAGATGATATACAAATTGTTATTAACCAAAACTGTATTGACTCTGATGGGGATGGAGTAGCAAATGTTACAGATGTTGATTCGGATAATGACGGAATTCCAGACATTGAAGAAGCTGGCTTTAAACAATACAGCAATGGTAAATCAACCATGGACATGAGTAACAGCACTACATGGGTTGACGCTAACGTCAATGGAATCAACGATTATATTGACTCAATGATTACCGCGACAACTTATACAATCACCGACACGGATGGAGATGGACTAAAAAATCATTTAGACTTGGATAGCGATAATGATTCATTATTTGACGGAGATGAAGCGAACTTGCTAAATGGTGATGGAGACATCAATGATGACGGTAAAGGTGATGGAACTGATTCAGATGGTGATGGATTACTAAACCTTTATGATAATGCTACAAATTATGGAACTATCGCAAGAGCATATGCGCAAGATACAGACGCAAATGGTACTCCTGACTATTTAGACCTAGATTCTAATGACGATGGTATCACTGACATACAAGCAAGTTTAAATGGTAGTTTCGACACAAATGGGGATGGTAAAATCGATGGCTCAGGTGATGGAGATGGAGATGGCATTACAGATACTTTTGATACCAATGATGTAGTAAAAGGTTCTCCAAGAGATTTGAGCAGAAAACTATTTTTAGATTTTGATGGAAGAAATGATTATGCAGAAGACTCCCCTATTTTAGGAGGATTGTCTAATGCTACTTTAATGTCTTGGATAGATCTTAATAGTGGATTTAGTAGTGCAGGCGTGGTAGTAGGACAAGATAAATTTCAAATTAAAATTTCAGGTGCTCGAAAACTTCAAGCAACAGTAAATGGAAACACAGTAACCTGCAGCACTACTTTAAACAAGTCTCAGTGGTATCATGTTGCTGCAACTTATGGTAACGGCACTTTAACGCTCTATCTGAACGGAAAAGCAGTAGGAAGCAACGCTCTAACAGGAAATATTGCAGCTGACCCTTCAAAACTTACTTTAGGTAAAAACCCACTTTCAAGCACTAACTATTTTAAAGGAAAAATAGATGAAGTGCGCGTATTCAACACTACATTAACACCTACACAAGTAGCACGAATGGTATATCAAGAAATTCAAAACACGGGATCGCAAGTGCAAGGAGCTATTGTGCCAAAAGAAATTGGATCATTACCTTTTGCAAATGTATTACGATATTATAGAATGGATACCTACAAAGATGACATCGTTGATGATTTAACAACCTCAACTATAGACACTGGAACTGGAATGAAATTATATAATCATAAAATAATAAACGTACAACAAGCCCCAATGCCATTTACAACAGTTAGAACTGGAACTTTTGCAAACGCAATAAATGATGCAACAAAAGATATACGTGGTCTAGACGTTCTATCTACTGATTATTCCATTATTCAAGTTAAACACAATATTACCGAAACCGCTAACATCGTTGCATTAGCCATGTTTGTTGACCCAGCAATAAATGTTAGCATGACTAATGATACCAAAATTCAAAATGATTGGTATTTAAAACTTGACGGTAAGATAGATTTAGTTGGAAAATCACAACTGGTACAGACCGTAAATAGTGACTTAGACATAACTAGTGCGGGTTCAATTGAAAGAGACCAACTTGGGCAATCAAACAAATACAATTACAATTACTGGTCCTCACCTGTTAGTACTATTAATGATACAACTATTAATCATGGTTATACGGTTTCCAGTGTCATGAAAGATGGTACTGACCCTAATAATATTCAAAACATCCAATGGACATCAGGTGCCGATGGTGCGGCAACTAGCCCAATTACCTTAAGTAATTATTGGATTTTTAAATTCCAAAATGCAACTAGTGATTATGCAAACTGGGCAGCCGTTGGTCCAGCAGGCAGCCTATTAGCGGGTCAAGGATATACCCTAAAAGGAAGCGGTGCAGGTACAGCAAATCAAAATTATACCTTTGTAGGAAAACCTAACAACGGAACCATTACCTCAACCGTAGCGGCTGATAATTTAAACCTTTGTGGTAATCCTTATGCATCTGCGATTGATGCTGATCAATTCATCATGGACAACAGCACCACTATTACAGGAACTTTATATTTCTGGGAGCACTTCGGAAGCAATGCAACTCACAGCACGATTGAATACCAAGGGGGATATGCAACTAGAACATTGGTAGGAGGTACACCTCCTGTAGCTCCTGCGGGAGTTAGTGGCTTAGGTACAAGTAGTAAAACACCAGGTCGCTTTATCCCTGTAGGTCAAGGATTCTTTGTAAAAGGTACTTCTACCGGCGGGACTATTACCTTCAATAACGGACAAAGACTTTTTATACGAGAAGATAATACAACCTCTAATTCAATATTCAAAAGCATAAATGGCTTGGTAACCGCAAATCCAGCTTTTAACAATAGTGAAGATAGCTTTACACAAGAGCAATTTACAAAAATAAGATTAGGGTATAATGCTACTGATAATAATCACAGACAAATCTTATTGGGCTTTATGAACCAATATGCCACTTCTGGAATCGATCCAAATTACGATGCAGAACAAATTGAAATTCATCCAAATGATATGTATTTCATCAATGGAAGCAAAAATTTAAATATTAACGGCGATGGGTATTTTGATACCGCTAACATATATCCGCTTGGTGTGAAAAATGCTACGGACGGCACTGTGACCTTTGTTATCGATGAAAAAGAAAACTTCGATGAAAATCAAGAAATTTATATTTTTGATAAGGCAACCAACCTATACCACGGTATCAAAAATGATAATTTCCAAATAAACTTGCCCGCTGGAAGCTATGAAGACCGATTCTCATTACGTTTCACAAACGGAACATTAGGAGTTAATGAGAACGATACAAATAATGGAATTTCAATAACTCATTCTCAAAATAACGCGATGATCAATATCAAAAATGAGTCACAAAACACCAACATAAAATCGGTGGCGCTCTTTAATATGATGGGACAAGTTATTTCTACGTGGAAAATTGAGAATACTACTCAAGAAACTATTGAATTACCCGTTTCAAACTTATCAACTGGAACGTACATCGTTAAAGTAATAACAGATAAAGGCCAACTAACAAAAAAGATAATTACTAAATAAATTAATTTCTAATTTAAAACCATAAAAAGCTTCCCTTGGTGGAAGCTTTTTAGTTTTAAACTACGATGATTTCAAACACCAAACCGTTCTCCTATTGCAATTACTATTATGATGCATCTTTCTTAACAGTTAAGAATCATTATTCAAAAAAAATAGTGTTCTCGGAATACAGCTTTGCACCCTATTTACTGCCTACCTATAGAAAACCCAATAGCTCCTGCGACAAATTCTTGCCGAATTTTCGTATTGAATATAATGACATTTTAAATAGAAAAATAACAGCTATTGATTTCCGATCTAGTGCAACAGACTTGAGTAAGACCTGTTCTCTAATCTAACACTTTAAAATTCAACTGAAGTAAAACTTAACTACCTAAACGGCTAACATAAAAGCCTAAAACTTTTAACTACCAAAAGTATGATTTGATACCTTTTTTCGCAAAAAGATTACCGTTACTTAAAACAACTAACAAAATCAATTGCAGGGACTACTTGAATGCCGCCGAGAAATTTATCAATAATAAAGAAAATGTAATTTTCATCTACTGCAGCCTTTCTAATAATGTATCAAGTGAAATTTGAACTTGTTCCCCTGAGGACAAATCCTTTAAAGTATATTTTGCCTCTCCGATTTCCTTGACCACAAATGGAATGCAGCGTCTTTCAGCATGCTTAAACTGTTTATCGAACTTAGCAGGATCAGGGTACATTTCAGCCTTAATGTTATGATTTCGAAGTAAGGCAACCACTTTCATGGCTTCAAAGGCTTGACTCTCACCCAAGTTTAAAAACAATACCTTAGTACCTGTAGTAACAGTTTCAGGGAAAAGGTTTAGTTCTTCCAAAACCAAATAAATTCTATCCAGTCCAAAAGAGACACCTACCCCACTCATATTTTTCAAACCAAAAACACCAGTCAAATCGTCATAACGACCACCGCCACCTATGGATCCCATTGCAACACCTTGTGGTGCTGATACCTCAAAAATAGCTCCTGTATAATAATTCAATCCTCTAGCTAAGGTTACATCTAAGTCAAGATTTGATTGCTTTAAGCCTAACTGTACTAAATTATCACAAATAAAACGTAACTCTTCTATCCCTTTTTTTCCTTCCTCGGAAGCAGAAAGCAGAACCGCTAATTTTTCTAACTTCTCCTGAATAGTTCCTGTAAAGTTAAATAAAGGTTGTACTTTTAATAAAGCTGTTGCTGAAATGCCTTTTTCTATCATTTCGTTCTTTACACCCTCCTCGCCTATTTTGTCGAGCTTGTCTAAAGCCACGGTAAAATCAATTAACTTATCCGAAGCGCCAATAACCTCAGCAATCCCCGATAAAATTTTACGGTTATTAATCTTAATGGTGACTCCGTTCAATCCTAATGCTGCAAAAACTGCGTCGTACAATTGCACCAACTCGACTTCCTGCCAGAGGGAAGTAGAACCCACGACATCAGCATCGCATTGATAAAATTCTCTAAAACGTCCCTTTTGTGGACGGTCGGCACGCCAAACAGGTTGAATTTGGTATCGTTTAAATGGAAACTCAATCTCGTTTTGATGTTGCACTACATAACGAGCAAAAGGTACGGTAAGATCATAACGGAGGGCCTTTTCGGAAATTTTACCTGTTAGTTTTTTATAGTCAACGGATTGTAACTCCTCTTGTGGAACTTTATCTAAATAATCACCAGAATTCAATATCTTAAATATTAATCGATCCCCTTCTTCACCATATTTACCCATTAAGGTATCTGAGTTTTCGAAAGAAGGTGTTTCAATAGGTTGGTAACCAAATTTTTCAAAATACTGACGCATAATATTTATAATATAGGTGCGTTTCGCAACCTCAGCGGGTGAAAAATCTCTTGTGCCTTTAGGAATACTTGGTTTTTGAGCCATTTTAGTAAATTACTTAATTTATCAATGTAAAAATGTAGTACTGTGGAAAAGTCGCAATATATCAATTGACAAATTTTTATAGAGCTAAATTGCTACATTACTACATCACTGCTTTGCAAATATCTTATTTTTTAAAACTATTTTACACCCCAAAGTCAATAATCTTGTAACAAATACTGTAATTTAGTGTCAAATTACTGTTATGATAGGATTATTCAAAGAAAATGTAAAAATTGCATTGGGTTCAATACGCACTCAGCTACTGCGCACCATATTCACCATTATCATTATTGCATTAGGTATTACGGCTTTGGTAGGTATTTTGACGGTAGTTACTGCTATTGACTACAATTTGAATTCTAGTTTTGCCTCGATGGGGTCAAATACCTTCAACATAAGTCAATACGAAAGTCGAAGTCGACGCCGCGGTGGAGATGAAGTAGTAAAAATAAATCCTATAGTCACTTATCCTGAAGCCCGTGCTTTCAAAGAGCACTATGACTACCCTTTTACACAAACTTCTTTGTCATTTGTAGCAACATCGTCTGCTGAAGTAAAATATGAAAATCAAAAAACCGACCCTGAGATTTCTGTTTTGGGAATCGATGAATACTATTTACCTAACTCTGGCACAGAAGTTACTAACGGACGTAACTTTAACACTTTTGACATATCTAATAATGTATACTCTTGTATCGTAGGCTCAGACTTTGCCTCAAAGGGATTATTTAAAGACATTAATCCTATTGGCAAAACACTTTCCATTCGTGGAGCCAAATTTAAAGTTATCGGCGTTTTGAAAGAAAAGGGATCGACTTTCGGAAATAGCCAAGATTTACGAGTAATGATACCAATACAAGTCGCGCGATCAATGTTTTCTGCTCCTAACATCAACTACTCCTTGAGTTCGATGATCAGTAAAACAGAATTATTAAATGAAGCCGTAGACCATGCCTTAATTACGATGCGCAAAATTAGAAAACTTAACCCTGTAGAATCGGATAATTTTGCCATTTCACGTAGTGATGATTTAATCAATAGAATTGCGGAAATGACAGGATTCCTCGGAATTTCAGCTTGGGTTATGGGTATCATTACGATCCTAGGCTCTTCCATAGCTTTAATGAACATCATGATTGTTTCAGTAACCGAAAGAACACGGGAAATAGGGGTCAGAAAAGCACTTGGAGCAACCAAAAGTAATATTGCCTTTCAGTTTTTCATAGAAACACTAACAATAGGACAATTAGGAGGTGTCATAGGGATAATCTTCGGAATCCTGATAGGATACGCTATATGCGCGGCCGCTGATTGGGATTTTGTGATTCCGTGGGGAGCCATGATTGCCGCCTTTATTACTAGCTTTATTGTAGCCCTTGTTTCGGGCTTATACCCCGCTATTAAAGCTGCCAATCTAGATCCAATAGAGGCTTTACGCTATGAATAATTAACGCATAGCAACAATCATGCGGTCATTACCATAGATATCTTTTCGAAGTTCGACAAAGCTAAACTTTAATCCTGTCAATAACTCAACCATTTCGTTGCCTAAATATTGATTGATCTCAAAATATAACGTTCCATTTGGCTTTAAGTTCTTCAGGGCTAATTGAGCAATCTTTCTATAAAAAAGTAGCGCATCATCATCCTCTACAAATAATGCCAAATGCGGCTCATATTCTAATACATTCGGCTTAATCTCAACTTGTTCCATTTTTCGAACATAGGGAGGATTAGAAACAATAATATCAAATTGCCGCCCCAAATCCCGTGATTCTAAAATATTCAACAGGTCAAACGTCACGGGCGTGTCATTTAGTTCCGCATTTTTATTTGCTATTACCAATGCTTTTTCAGAAACATCTATCGCATAAATTTCCGCCTCTGGCCAGTTCTTTTTTAAGGCTATGGGAATGCAACCGCTGCCCGTTCCAATATCAAGTATTTTAACTTCGACACTTCTCTGATTTGACAGAACCAATTCTACTAACTCTTCCGTTTCTGGTCGAGGAATAAGCACATTTTCATTAACCACAAAAGTCAAACCAAAGAACTCCGTTTCTCCTATTATATATTGTATTGGCTTCTGCTTTTTTAAATCGGCCATAACACCATCCCATCGCAGCATCTGCAAAGCATCCATTTCCAGTTCGGGTTGAAGCGCTAAATCAATCCTTTTAATATCGTGAATACTCTTAAGTACAAGATAAAAAAAACTTTCAATTTCTTCATGATCATACCAAGTGGCAAGCTCTTGTTTAAACCTAATTTTATAATCTCTAATGCGCATTTATAATTTCTTTAGCATCCAAATAGGACAAGTTGTATGACCTGTATTTCCCAACGGCTCGCAAAGATATTCAAATCCCACTTTCTTATATAAACTTTGCGCGACTAACATTTCTGGTAACGTTTCTAAATAACATTGTTCGTAGCCAAAAAGCTTTGCACTTTCTAAACATTTCTGAATCATCTGTAAACCAATTCCTCTTCCTCTGGCTTTATTCAGAAAATACATTTTTTGCAACTCACAAATATTCTCTGTAGTATTCTCTAACGGACCTACACCTGCACCTCCTATTATCTCCCCATTTTCTTCTACAACATAATAAACCGCCCGAGGAATGTCATAAGCTTCAAACATATAATCTAATTTCAAGTCGGCAAAAGCGGTGCCCGTTTTAGGATATCCATCCATTAAGAATACATCACGAATAACCATAGCTATTGATTCGTTATCTTCCTTTTGGATTTCTCTGATAAAGATACTATTCATTCTAAAAGTAAAGTCTTATTTTTGTGTTGTGAAGATAAGCGAATTATACATAAAACGATGCATACAGCTTGCCAAAAACGGTTTGGGAACCACTTATCCAAATCCTTTAGTAGGCTGCGTAATTGTGTATCAAGGGAAAATAATTGGTGAAGGTTGGCATCAAAAAGCAGGTGGACCTCATGCAGAAGTGATCGCTATAAACGCAGTAAAAGACAAATCACTTTTATCAAAAGCTACTATCTATGTATCGCTCGAGCCATGCAGTCATTTTGGAAAAACACCTCCCTGCTCCGACTTAATCATCAAGCACAATATCCCTAATGTGGTTGTCGGAACTATTGACCCTAACAGTAAAGTTTCTGGACAGGGCATAAAACGATTAATCGATAACGGTGCCAAAGTAACGGTAGGCGTTTTAGAAAAAGAATGTAATGAACTTAACCGACGCTTTTTTACATTCCATAACAAAAAACGTCCCTACATCATTCTTAAATGGGCAGAAAGTAAAGACGGCTATATCGCTCCATTAACAAAAGAGAAACGAGAGCCCGTTTGGATTTCGAATTCCTTTTCACGCCAACTGGTCCATAAATGGAGAAGCGAAGAACAAGCAATACTTGTAGGCACACAAACTATTTTACTAGATAATCCCAAGTTAGATACCCGATCTTGGAAAGGCCAAAATCCGATCCGTATCGTTTTAGACCGCAATGGAAGAATTTCTAATGACCACTTTGTAAAAGACAAAAAAACAAAAACAATAATAATTACAGAACAAGAAAATTTAACTGCTGATGAAAAACTTATTTTTGAAAGTGTTATCTTTGAGAAGCAACTCACCAAAAACTGTATAGACCTATTGTACAAATACGGCATACAATCTGTAATTATTGAAGGGGGAAGACAAACGCTTCAATCCTTTATAAATGATAATCTTTGGGACGAAGCAAGAGTTTTTATTGGAAACATAAACATAAATGATGGTATAAAAGCCCCTGTTTTAAATGGTTTTTCCAAAACAAACAAAATACAAGACGACAAACTTAATATCTTTTTGAACCATGATTAACGCTATTATATTTGATTTTGGAGATGTCTTCATCAATCTTGACAAGGAAGCATCTAAAACTGAGTTTAAAAAATTAGGATTAGACGGTCCAAATGAGGATTTAATAGCTTGCAACGATCTTTTTGAAAAAGGACAAATAACGGAATTACAGTTTATCGAGACATTTTTTAAATATATCCCAAATGCTAGTATTGAAGAAGTTCGCCATGCTTGGAATGCATCAATAGGTGATTTCCCTCTTTATCGTTTAGAATTTCTACAAATGCTAGCTACAAGATACCGGTTATTTCTGCTAACAAATACCGATGCCATTCACATAAGCCGTTTCGAACATAAGGCAGGAATGTCTTTCTATAGTGACTTCTACCGTTGTTTTGAAAAAGTATATTTCTCCTATGAAATGGCTATGCGAAAACCAGACCCTGAAATTTTCAACACTTTGTTACGTAAGCATGATCTATCTCCAAAAAGAACCTTATTTGTTGATGACAAAAAAAAGAATACAGCTATAGCAGAAAGTCTCGGATTACATGTTTGGAATTTAGAAGTTGGAACCGATGATGTGGTAAATTTATTTGACCAAAAACACCTCCCTTTTTAGATTTTGAATTCGCAAGACACCTATAAAACAATAGCAAGCACATCACCCGAAATTCTATACAAAGAAAAAAACAGCAAGTTTTATGGTTATGCGTTCCCAGTTCTTTCAGAAGCAGAAATCAAATTACATATTGAACAACTACGAAAACAGCATTACGGCGCCGTTCACTTTTGCTATGCTTTTCAACTAGGCACCGAAAGTGTTTATTTTAGAGCCAATGATGACGGTGAACCAAGCAATTCTGCAGGGATGCCTATTTATGGACAAATACAATCATTCGGTCTAACCAATATACTGATTGTAATCGTACGCTTTTTTGGAGGAGTCAAGCTTGGGGTTGGAGGCCTAATATCGGCTTATCGAACAGCTGCGCAAATGACTTTAGAAGAGGCAGAAATCATTGAAAGAACAATTGATGTACAGTACCAAATTTCATTTGATTACAAAAATATGAACAAAGTAATGAGAATAATCAAAGAAAAAAACCTAGAAATTATCGCTCAAGAAATGAATGAAAGCTGCTCAATTACAATTGCAACGCGTAAAAAAAATGCCGAATTAACCTTCGCCATCTTCTCTACTTTGTTTGAAATCAATATTAAAAAGATTTAAAAACATTACGCTTTTAATACGTCTAAAACATATTGTGGCGGAGCAATCGGCCGGCCTAAATTTATATCAACAAATACCAATAAAAAATGCGCAGTTGTTAATAACTCATCATTATCATTGCGAATTTCACAATCAAATTCAATCTTAACAGAGGATTGACCTTTAAACCTCGTAATTACCGTAAGCAAGTCATCATAACGCGCTGGCTTTTTGTAATTTATCGTCATAGACACAATTGGTAATGCAATTCCATTCTCTTCGAGCGCTTTATATGAAATCCCTTTGTTTCTAAGCCATTCCACCCGACCCATCTCAAAATACGGCACATAATTGCCGTGATACACCACACGCATTTGGTCTGTTTCCGAGTAACGAACCCTAACTTGTATTTTATGTTCTTTCATCTATAATATTTTGCAGTTTATCTATGTTTTTACTTCCCATTACAATAATATTTTTAAAAAATCAATACCATTAAAATTTTTTTTAACGAATTTTATTCACATATTTGTTATCCCAAAAAACAGGAAGATTTTCACACTCTTCTACGGTATAAAAACCTATAAGTAATTACAATAATTTTAAACAAAAAATGAGCAAAACTGCGCAATCGGTATGGGAAAACTGTCTTTTATTTATAAAAGACAATATTCAAGAACAAGCTTTCAAAACTTGGTTTGAACCGATTAAGTCTGTTGAGCTAACTGACAATGCATTATATATTCAAGTCCCTAGTAAATTCTTTTACGAATGGCTGGAAGAGCATTATGTTAAATTATTGAAAGTCGCATTAACTAAAGAACTTGGTAAAAATGCAAAGTTACTCTATAAAATCAAAATGGAAAACACTTATGGCAATAAACAACCGTTTACGGAACAATTACCAAGTGCGCACCGCAGTCCAATAAAATCTCAAGATGTTGATGCTCCTTTTAAAAATCTAAATCCAGAACTCAAAAATCCTTTTGTAATTCCTGGCATTAGAAATTTAAAAATAGAATCTCAATTAAATCCTAACTATAGTTTCGATAATTTCCTAGAAGGAGATTCCAACCGTTTAGCCCGATCTGCCGGAATGGCCGTTGCGAATAAACCCGGAGGAACTTCGTTCAACCCATTACTTATATTTGGAGGTGTAGGTCTGGGAAAAACACACCTAGCACACGCAATAGGTGTTGAAATAAAAGATAAGTATCCTGAAAAAACAGTTTTGTATATTTCTGCAGAAGTATTCACGCAACAATATATAGATTCCGTAAAGAAAAATAACAGAAATGATTTTATACATTTCTATCAATTAATCGATGTACTAATAATCGATGATGTCCAATTCCTTTCTGGAAAATCAGGAACACAAGATGTTTTTTTTCACATCTTTAATTACTTACACCAAAACGGCAAACAGGTAATCCTTACCTCAGACAAAGCTCCTGTAGACATGCAAGATATTGAACAACGTTTATTATCTCGATTCAAATGGGGACTTTCAGCAGAATTACATCAACCTGATTACGAAACACGTATCTCTATCCTGAAAAATATTCTTTACAGAGACGGCGTTGAAATGCCTGAAGAAATCATCGAATACGTTGCAAGAAACATTAAATCTAACGTAAGAGAACTTGAAGGCGCCATAATATCATTGATAGCTCAATCTTCTTTTAATAAAAAAGAAGTGACGTTAGAATTAGCTAAAAGTGTTGTAGAAAAATTTGTGAAAAATGTAAAAAGAGAGATATCTATTGACTACATACAAAAAGTAGTTTCAGATTATTTCCAGTTAGACATTGATACGTTACAATCCAAAACTAGAAAACGACACGTAGTTCAGGCAAGACAATTGGCAATGTTTTTTGCTAAGAAATTTACTAAATCTTCACTAGCCAACATTGGATCACAAATTGGAGACAGAGATCATGCGACTGTATTACACGCATGTAAAACAGTAGATAACTTAGTTTCAACCGACAAACAATTCAAAAAATTTGTAGAAGATATCCATAAAAAATTATCGCTGTAATTTGCTTTTTGACTAAGTTTGTAGCTTAGAAAAACATATTATGCCCGTTAAAATTTTAATGGTATGCCTAGGAAACATCTGCCGATCTCCATTAGCAGAGGGTTTACTAGCTTCAAAACTCCCAAACGATAAATTTTTAATCGATTCAGCAGGCACTGGAGCGTATCATATTGGTAAACAACCAGACCCGAGATCAGTGCTTGTAGCTAAAAAACACGGTATCGATATTACTAATCAACAAGCCCGTCAATTTACTTCGCGTGATTTTGACTATTTCGATTACATCTTTGCCATGGACAACACGAATTATGATAACATAATCGAACTTGCAAAAAGCGATTCTCATAAAAGCAAAGTTGACATGATTCTAAACCATTTATTCCCAGGGGAAAATGTCGACGTACCCGATCCTTATTATGGATTACAAAATGGATTCGATATGGTATACGAAATGCTTGATGAAACTTGCGAGATTTTAGCCAAAAAATTAATAGAAAAACATCCCTAAATCAACACCCATGCAGTCAGTTGCGCTCAAAGGAAAATTATATTTGATCCCAACAACATTAGGTGAAATGGATCCTTATGATGTCTTACCCCACACTATAAAAAGAACCATCGATTTTATAGACCGCTACATTGTTGAAAATGAGAAAACAGCACGAAGATTCATAAAATCAGTACATCCCGAAAAAATTCAGTCCTCTCTACAATTAGCTACCTTAAACAAACACACGGAAGTTTCTGAACACAAGAATATGATTTCTCCATGCCTACAAGGTGTAAACATTGGATTAATGAGTGAAGCAGGATGCCCCGGCGTTGCCGATCCCGGCGCTGTTATCGTTAAATTAGCCCATGAAAACGGAATACAAGTAATTCCACTTGTTGGTCCTTCTTCAATCTTATTAGCCCTTATGGCTTCTGGAATGAACGGACAAAGTTTTGCTTTTAATGGATACCTACCCATTGACAAAAATGAAAAAAAAACCGCTTTAAAATACTTTGAAAAAATATCCCAAGATAAAAATCAATCACAGCTTTTCATAGAAACTCCCTATAGAAACAATAAACTCCTAGAAGATCTAGTCCAAGTTCTTCAACCCAACACCCATCTTTGTATAGCAGCAGACATTACGCTCCCGGCAGAATATATCAAAACATACCGAGTGGCAGAATGGAAAAAAATAAAGGTCGATTTACACAACCGACCTACTATTTTTATTATTCATAAATTGTAGTTAATCTATCTTAGCGTTTTTAACCGCTTTAATGCCTCTTGTTTCATATCCGCCAAAATCAAAGAGGTAAGAGCGAACAGAGGTTCCGTATCCATCCTTACATTTTCTTAACCCATTTGTATTTAAAAACCGCTTTACAGAACCCGAACCACCAAGATGAGCCGCAGCTAAAATACCCGACTCCGTAATTTTTACACCATCAATAACTTTCCCTTCAAAATAACGAATGTAAGCTTTTAACTCATATTTATTTTTGGAAAGTAAAACCAAAAAAGCTTGTTCTTGCAACTCAGGACGTTCTAGAAAATCATTACTACTATCAATTCCTATCGACTTTAAAGTCTGAGCGCCAAATTGATATTTACCTAAATAACCTATAGAGTTTACTTTTCCATAGCGCCCTAAAGATTCTTTATAAGCAATAGCTTCTTTATAACCAATAAAATATTTTCCTTTACAGGGAATGGTAAGCCTCTGATAACTATACCCATTTTCTACGGGATAATCATATGAAAGTAAATTGTTTTGAACTATACTACCGCTAGTAGTATTCTGAGAATTAAGGGTCTTAAAACCTAAACTAATAAAGGCGACCACAAGGAGGATAGAAGTATAAAAAATTCCTTTTTTTATCATTAAGTGTTATTTCTCAAGCGCTGTCACCAACATGAAATTTCCGGATGCAAATATACAACTATTTTTATAAATTTGACAATCAAGTAGTTAAACCGCTTTAAAAATAGATTAAATGCAACTTAGAACCTCCGTTACCCTTGATTTCAAAGGCGGGAGCCGGAATCTTAATAGTATTAAACAGTGTTAAAAGCGTCTTAATAAAATGAGATTTCGTTTGAATCTTAGTCAGATCTACATCAATACTAAGATAAAATTGACGGTATCGTTCGCTTTCAGGAAGAAAAATAGTATTGACAAATTCATCTCTTCCCGTAATCATTCCCTCAGCACCATAACCAAACGCAATATTTAACCATTTCGGAATCGTAGAGGATTTAGTAAATGAATATAAATTAGCAGATAACCAATAGGTCTGACCGTTATAATCCTTCAGTAATTGTTCTTGCAGCGTACTGCCCAAAACATTTGGTCTTCGAGAAGCATAAGGTGTGGCATGAAAAGAAAACTTAGGCACAACGCGTTGCTCTTTCCACAGCAGTTCTTGAGAAACGTACAAGGCAGTTCCTGACACATTCGCAACAACATCTCCCATTGAAGCTCCCCAATTGGCTGAATATCCATCGAAAACCTCAACAGTTGTCATAAAAGCCAAACCCATAGTTGCGCCATAGAGCAATTGATCCTTCCGGCCCACTCCGGCCCACTTTAATGTACTCGCCCCAATACTGCCTAATTGATAAGATGAAAAAACATGTCCCATTTTATCCATTTGCAACCACTCAGCATTGTCATTTATAAAGTGAAAATTTGACCTAGGATAATCTGCGTACCACAATTGATTCAAGCCGAAAAGAGTCGCTGAACCAAGGCTTACCTCAGTAATCGCGACAGCTTTAAGCCGACTTTTATGTAAAGTATCTGATGGTTTTAAAAATAATTCTAGTGAATTCTGCGACCTAACAAAACTCGAAAAAAACAAAACGAAAAGTATGTAATAGCAAGCTTTCAACAATTAACGATTCGTACCTTGGGCATTCAACCAAGCTACATATTTCTTTCTATTCAAATCATGTTGCGCCATCGTAGCGGCAAACTCATGATAACCAAATCGCTCGACACTAGCGCAAAAATAAATATAATTGTGCTTTGCCGGATTCAAAACGGCATCAATAGCATCTACATCTGGCATGGCAATTGGGCCAGGAGGCAAACCTGAATTTTGATACGTATTATAAGGCGAAGCGATGAACAAATCATTATACAATACCCGTTTTATTACCTGCTCAAAATCATGATCTCTTAACTTTAAAGCATATATGACTGTTGGATCTGCCTGTAACGGCATCCCCTCTGCCAAGCGATTGAGATATACCCCAGCTACAACAGGTCGTTCACTCTTCTTTACGGTCTCTTTATGAACTATAGAAGCCAAAGCGATGACTTGTACTGGAGTTAAATTCAGATCAGATGCCTTTCCAATACGTTCTTTAGTCCAAAACCGATTGTATTCATTCAACATTTTATCTCTAAACTTTTCTGCCGAAATATTCCAATACACTTCATAGGTATTTGGCAAAAACATAGCAAAAACATTGTCTTTTGTAAAACCATTCTTTTGTAAAAAAACAGCATCGCGAAAAGTTGCCAATAATTTTGTCGTATCGGGTTCTATCTGCGAACTCAAACGCTCACATAAATCCTCAAGTCTTTCTTGATTATTAAAAGCCAATTTCACAGGTACATTTCTCCTCATAGCTGAAACCAATTGAAAGGCACTCATTCCCTTTTTTAACAAAAACCTTCCTGGCTTAACGTTATCGGGATACGATCTCCTATTGGCAATAAACTCAAAATCACTCATGTTTTTCACATACGGAGAAACTACTTTTTCAACATCTTTGTAGGTAGAACCTGTAGGCACTTGAACATATACTTCAGCTTTTTCAAAAGTAGTATTCGAAGTAAAAAACTTTACAAAAACAACAATCACAACCAATAAAACCAGCGCTGCAACAACTTTCAAAATCGTATTCCTCTTTGTATTCAAAACCTTAACTTTTTAATTTATTTTTTTTATCAATTGAAACAACCCTTCGTCCTTAAAAGAATTATTAGTAAAATTCCAATCTTTCTTTACGCCGATTTTTTCGAACCCAAATGTAGTAAAAAGTGCTATACTCGCTTCGTTTTCGGTACTGATATTTGCATACAACTGATGCAAATGTATTTGTTCAAAGGCATAGGAAATCAAAAGCAGCAATGCCTGCTTTCCGTAGCCTCGAGATCGATCGCCTTCCTTTTGAATTAGGATCCCTACTCCTGCTCTTCTATTCTTTGGATCAAAATCAAATAAATCAATCAATCCAATAGCGGTGGTACTTTCACTTTTACAAATGGCCAACCTTAATTGCTTGGCCTCATAAATGTCTTGATGGGCATTTTCAAGATATTGCCGAATTAAAAACATGCTATAAGGGGTTTGCGTATTGCTGACCTCCCACAGGGACTCATCATTTTCTATCGCATAAACAAACGCTAAATCTTCAGGTTCAAGTGCCCGTAAAAATATAGTTTCTCCGTGAAGTGTTACCATGCTATCTCCCCTTCATAAACAAATGTAGCCGGACCTTGAAGCAATACAGCAGTGTAATCCATATTCTTATTCTCAAAAGAAACCTCAAGCTGACCTCCTTCTACCTCTAACCTAACTTGCTTTGAAATTGTTCTTCCTGTAGCATACATCGCAATAGCTGTTGCAGTTGCCCCTGTTCCACAGGAAAGTGTTTCATCTTCCACACCCCGCTCATAAGTTCGCAAGGCAAAATGATTTTCACTTAGTTGCTTTACAAAATTAACATTACTACCGGCAGCTCCATATAAATCAGAATACCGTATTTGCGCTCCTTCCTTTTTAACATCAAATGTTTCAAGCGATTCTACCATCATCACATGATGAGGCGAACCCGTATTTAAAAACACATATCCATCACCAATAGTGACAGCATCGACATCTTTCATCTGTAGCGAAACAATACCATCCTCTAATAGCGTCGCATGATGCAATCCATCCACCGCTATAAAACTAGTAGCACTATGATCGAACAATTGCAATCTCTTGGCAAAAGCCACGATACACCTACCCCCATTACCACACATGGAACTCTCATTACCATCTGAATTATAATAAACCATTCTGAAATCAGTTTTGAGATCATCTTCCAATAGCAGTAACCCATCGGCACCGATTCCAAATCGGCGATCACAAAGTGTTGCTATTAGATTGGTATCGCTCTTGGGAAATAGACTTTGTCGATTATCAATCAGTATAAAGTCATTTCCAGTTCCTTGATATTTAGAGAATTTAAGTTTCATAACATGGTTTAGTCAGACAAAGATAACAAATATTAAGATTAACTTAAAAAGTGTTAAACGACCGTTAAAGCATATACATCCAAAAATTGAAAGTTTATAATTTTACTTTAAATAATTTAAAAATGTAAAAGAACATGAAACGATTATCCAGTTTATTTTTAATTTCTTTGGTAAGTGGAGCAACTACTCTTGGCGGGTATAAATTATTTATAGAAGGGAACAACCATTCTAATTCAATTGTGACAACAGCTCCGGCAAACTTCAACAAAACGGTCGGCTTCAATGGCGAAGCCGTTGATTTTACATCAGCAGCAGAAAATGCAGTGCACACCGTAGTGCACGTAAAAAATGTTTCCGTTAGAACAATTTCCAATCCTATTTTAGAATTTTTCTACGGCTCAAGAGGCGGACAACAACAAGAACAAATAGGAACAGGGTCTGGTGTTATAATTTCAGAAGACGGATATATCGTCACTAACAATCACGTAATCCAAGATGCAACTGAACTAGAAGTAACACTGAACAACAATAAGTCGTACAAAGCAAAAGTGATAGGTACTGATTCCAAAATGGATATCGCCTTATTAAAAATCAATGCTGATGAAAAATTGCCGTATTCCGCTTTTGCCGATTCAGATCAAGTTAAAGTTGGCGAATGGGTATTAGCGGTCGGAAACCCCTACAACTTAACCTCAACGGTGACAGCCGGAATTGTTTCTGCCAAAGCGCGAAATCTTGAAAACAATGGATTACAATCTTTTATACAAACAGACGCCGCAGTAAATCCGGGAAACAGTGGTGGTGCTTTAGTGAACACGCGAGGTGAATTAATCGGAATTAATACGATGATTTCTTCCCCTACCGGAAGTTATGCCGGATACTCCTTTGCTATTCCTTCGAATATTACCCGAAAAATCATAGAAGACATTATGGAATTTGGAGGGGTTCAAAGAGGATTGTTAGGCGTTGAAGGATCGGAACTTAACAGCAAAGTTTCGGAAGAATTCGGTATAAAAGATACGGAAGGCTTCTACATTAATAAAGTAACCAAAAATTCAGGTGCCGAAAAAGCTGGCCTTCAAAAAGGAGATGTCATCAAAAAATTAGATGCTCAAATCATTAATTCTTTCGCAGAGCTTTCGGGGTATATCAGTACCAAAAGACCTAATGACAAAGTTTTGGTTACCTTCGTTAGAGACGGACAAACCAAAACAGCAATGGTAGCGCTAATAAAAAACGATGTGTTCACAACGGAATTTAAAGGATTGGAATTAGAAAACATAACCGCCGCCGATAAAAAGAAATTCCGAATCGATTATGGCGTTAGAATAAAAGACATCAATAACGAAAATCTAAAACCCTATTATAACCAATTAAAGGGTGGCATAATACTTTCCGTTGATAATGTAAAAGCTACCGATGTCGAATCGATCTCAAGATTCTTAAATAAAAAGAGCGAAAATCAAAATGTCAGCATCCAAATGATTAACGGCATCGGACAAATTATTCAAGTTATACTATAATTGATTCTTACTTAGTTTTCGAAAAAAGCCAGTCCAAATATGGATTGGCTTTTTTTATAGAAAAAAGTTACGAAATCGTTTTCGTAACACGTCGTTAATCACTATTTTTGCGCCAAATTTATCATTCAAACACAACTAAATACTTATTTCTTTTATGAGCAGCCATACTTTATACGAGAAGGAATTATCTTTTCAAGCCGACAGACGGAAAGCGGGAGTAGAATTCATTAAAATCATTAGCGATTTATGGTACGACAAGTCGATTGAACTCGTCCTATTTAGAAATCAATTAATCGACCGAAATGTAAGCGATATTATCAACTTACATGAATACGCGGGTGAGTTTGTACAAAAGCCCATCAATGTATTTGACACCGTTGAAATCGCAAATGCTATTTTAAATTTAGACTTACCCCCTTCACGAATCGACATTGGAAAACTAACCTATGAATACCATTTAGAAGATAACAAATACCACGATGCCAAAGCATTTGTAATTGACAAACTTAAGTATGCTAAAGATTCTAAAAACATCAAACCAAAAGACGTCGTACTTTATGGATTTGGACGAATCGGGCGTCTATTAGCACGAGAAATGATGAGTAAAATTGGCAAAGGACAACAACTGCGCTTGAGAGCCATTGTAACACGTGACCGTAATGACGCTTCATCACTAGAAAAAAGAGCTTCGCTATTACGCTACGACTCGGTTCATGGCGACTTTGAAGGATCTGTACAAGCTGATTTAGAAAATAATGCCTTACTCATAAACGGCACTACGGTGCACATCATTACCGCTTCAAATCCAGAAGAAATTGACTATACCGCTTACGGAATTGAGGACGCCTTAGTCATTGACAATACCGGTGCATTTACGACCGAAGAAGCTTTAAAAAGACATCTAACTTCAAAAGGAGTAGACAAAGTTTTACTTACTGCACCTGGCAAAGGAGTGCCTAATATAGTTTATGGGGTAAACCATAACGACCATAACCCTGACGAAGTAAACATCTTCTCAGCCGCATCTTGCACAACCAATGCTATAACACCTATTTTACAAGCCGTAGAAGAGACTCTAGGCGTAGTAAAAGGACATTTAGAAACCATACATGCCTACACTAACGACCAAAACCTTGTAGACAACATGCATAAAAAATACCGCCGTGGTCGTGCAGCAGCATTAAATATGGTTATTACGGAAACAGGAGCAGGAACGGCCGTGGCAAAAGCATTACCAAGCTTAGCAGGAAAATTAACTTCAAATGCAATCCGTGTGCCCGTGCCAAACGGGTCATTAGTAGTGCTAAATCTTGAAGTAGCTAAACCAACCTCCATTGAAGAAGTCAATGCAATAATGAAAAAATATGCCTTAGAAGGAGAATTAGTAGAACAAATTAAATATTCATTGAACAACGAACTTGTTTCGTCTGATATCGTAGGAACATCAGCTCCATCGATCTACGATAGCAATGCCACTATCGTATCAAACGACGGAAACAATATCGTCTTATACGTTTGGTATGACAACGAATATGGCTACAGCCATCAAGTAATACGTCTAGCAAAATACATTGCTAAAGTACGACGATATACCTACTATTAATCGTTTACCGATAGTTTCAAAACTGCATAGTTCATGGGCTAACAAAAGCAAATAGCGTTATTAACAAAAAATTGTTAATAACGCTATTTTGTATTAAAATAAGTATTACTTTTCGCGTTCCAAACTAATGCCCTAAAAACATTGAAACATGAAAGAACTAATTCTTAGCCTTTTTGCGTTAAGTTGTTTTGCCTTTTCTTCTAATGAAGACCCTACTGTAACCACCTATAATTATGGCCACAATGGCATGGAGCTTGTCGCCCGTTCCAAAAAAGGCACTGTAATTATTAGTACATTCAATTCTAAAATGACCATTCGTCAAGACATTGCCAATAACGTTTATACCTTGTATGTCGCTAATAAATTAGAAAACAATAAAAAGGTTACGGTTAATGGTGCAGAAGCCAATGTCACCGGAAAATGCATCATAAGAAAAAAGAAAGATCTAACCGCAGTAGATTTCTATTATGAAATCGTAAACTGGAAAAACGGCAACAAGGAGGTTTATAAAAGGACATAATTCAAAAAAAAACTCCGTCGAAACGACGGAGCTTTTTTTTTATCAAACATGCTACAATTAGGCCTTTCCAGCCGCTATTAAATTCAACGCCGAACCAGCTACAAACCAGCCAATTTGACTATCGTTATAGGTGTGGTTAGCCAAAATAATATCTTTAGAACCATCAGCATGTACAAACTCTAACGCTAGTGGTTTATTAGGAGCAAATTCGGTTAAATCTAAGAAATTGATCGTATCATCTTCCTGAATTTTATCGTAATCTAACTCATTAGCAAACGTTAAAGCCAACATTCCTTGTTTTTTCAAGTTGGTTTCATGAATACGAGCAAATGATTTTACTAAAACAGCTTTTACACCAAGAAAACGAGGTTCCATAGCAGCATGTTCACGAGAAGAACCTTCTCCATAATTCTGATCACCCACAACGATAGTAGGAACACCTGCCGCTTTATAAGCTCTTGCCACAGCAGGAACCGCATCATAACCACCCGTTAACTGATTTTTAACCTTATTAGCTTCTTGGTTATACGCATTAACCGCACCAATCAACATATTGTTTGAAATGTTATCTAAGTGACCACGGAAACGCAACCAAGGCCCGGCCATAGAGATATGATCGGTAGTACACTTACCAAAAGCTTTGATTAACAATTTAGCCCCCGTAATATTCTTTTCGTCCCATGCTTCAAAAGGAGCTAACAACTGTAAACGATCTGAGGTTGGAGAAACCGCTACCTGAACGGAAGACCCATCAGCCGCCGGAGCTTGAAAACCAGCGTCATCTACTGCAAATCCTCTTGTAGGTAATTCATCACCACTAGGCGGATTCAATTTAACTTGCTCCCCTTTATCATTCAACAATGTATCTGTAATTGGATTAAAAGACAAATCACCTGAAATTGCTAAAGCAGCAACCATCTCCGGTGAAGTCACAAAAGCGTGCGTATTCGGATTTCCATCAGCACGCTTCGAAAAGTTTCTATTGAAGGAATGGACGATCGTATTTTTTTCGCCTTTATCAGCGCCCGCTCTATCCCACTGTCCAATACATGGTCCACAAGCATTGGTAAACACCTTGGTCCCCATTTTTTCAAAAGTAGCTATAATACCATCACGTTCAATAGTATATCTAATTTGTTCTGAACCTGGATTAATACCAAACTCCGCTTTGGGAGTAATCCCATGAGCCACCGCTTGTTCTACAATAGAGGCCGCACGTGCCATATCTTCATAAGATGAGTTCGTACAAGAACCAATCAAGCCCCACTCCACTTTTAATGGCCATCCATTTGCCGCCGCCTCTTCTTTCATTTTAGAAACAGGGGTTCCTCGGTCTGGCGTAAAAGGACCATTTATATGCGGCTCTAATTCCGACAAATTAATTTCAATCACTTGATCAAAATACTGTTCCGGACTAGCATATACCTCGCTATCTCCTGTTAAATAAGAAGCCACTTTATCTGCAGCGTTTACAACATCTTGACGACCTGTAGCTGACAAATACCTTCTCATAGAATCATCGTAACCAAAAGTGGACGTTGTTGCTCCAATCTCAGCCCCCATATTACAAATGGTGCCTTTACCTGTACAAGACATATTGGTAGCTCCTTCTCCAAAATACTCAACAATAGCACCAGTACCTCCTTTTACAGTTAGGATATCCGCTACTTTCAAAATAACATCTTTTGGAGCAGTCCAGCCATTTAGTTTACCGGTCAATTTAACACCAATCAATTTAGGAAATTTCAATTCCCATGACATGCCCGACATTACATCAACAGCATCAGCACCACCTACTCCAATCGCCAACATTCCTAATCCTCCTGCATTCACAGTATGAGAATCCGTACCGATCATCATCCCTCCAGGAAAAGCATAATTTTCTAAAACAATTTGGTGAATAATACCAGATCCTGGTTTCCAAAATCCAATTCCATATTTATTAGAAACCGAAGAAAGAAAATCAAAAACTTCTTTGGATTGCGAATTAGCAACGGCTAAATCGGTAGTAGCACCAACTTTCGCTTGAATCAAGTGATCACAATGTACCGTTGTTGGCACCGCAACTTTACTTTTTCCAGCATGCATAAATTGCAATAGAGCCATTTGTGCGGTAGCATCTTGACATGCTACGCGGTCTGGAGCAAAATCAACATAATCTTTACCACGGTTAAACGATTGCGAAGGCATCCCTTCCCATAAGTGTGAATATAATATCTTTTCAGATAACGTAAGTGGACGCCCCACAAGCTCACGCGCTTTATCAACACGGGCAGCCATTGTTGCATACACTTTTTCAATCATTTCAATATCAAAAGCCATAATACTATAGGTTTATTTGTTTGCTGTGCAAATTTACGAAAACGTTGTACTTCTAAAAAGTTTTTACTAAAATATGTTATTTAGTAAGAATGTTTTATGGAAAGCGGATTTTTACCCGATGTTTTTTGATAAAAATGTATTTAATCCTCCAAAAATTGCAGATTACGAATTATTATCCCTTAAATCCATCATGGGCTTTTCATAAAATCGATAGAGCAAATAGCTCAAAAAGAAGGTGATAAAGACATAGGCTCCTATAAACCCAAAAAGCTGCACATAACTATGGCTGTCGTAAACAATATAATGCTTCAATAACTGCAATACTACACTGTAATGCAACAAATAAACAGCATACGAAACGAGGCTAATAAACAAGACAGGCCTAGCAATAAATGATGTTTCTTCTTTCCAATCGGACAAAAAAGGTAAAAAACAAGCCACTGCCACAGATACTAAGGGTAAATAAAATACATTCCATAAAATGGGATGGGTGTCAATTAACAATCTAAAATAACCAATGGCAACAAACTGAAAAATAAAAACACACAATCCAATGACAAAAAAGACATGCTTGTTTACGTGCCAAAACGACTTAAAATTAAAATAGATCCAACTACACAAAACACCTATAAAAATACTATCTAAACGATAAAAGACTACGGCTTTCAAAGAAACATTCCATTGCGTAATGCTTACATTAGCGGTGGTTAACTGATAATAAATTTTAGTACAAAAAAACACAGCTATTAAGGCCAAGATAGCGAACAAAAAAAATCTCGCTTTGTTTTTGGGCTTCCATAAAAGGGTCGCAAAAAAAACAAAAAGTGGCAATACTAAATAGGCATACTCTTCTACCGCAAGACTCCATGATTCGGGAAAAAAAGACAACATGGTCGTGTGAAAATTTTGTAAAAAGAAAAAATACTTCCATAGCTCAGGCGTAGCGTATCCTACTATCGAAGCAATTCCTATATTTACTAATAGTAGCAAAAAGTAATTAGGAAATGTTCGAAACCACCGACGTTTTAAAAAGTACAAAACCTTAGAAAAGGTAAATTCCTCTCGCAAATACAAATCATACAACAGCTTCCCAATAAGAAAACCACTCAAAATAAAAAATACTTCCACTCCCAAAAAACCCGACAAGACCATCATTTGATGGAATAACGTATTAGAATCTGGAAAAATCCAAACACAATGTCCAAATAAAACCATCAGTATCGCCATGGCCCGCATTAAATCTAATCCAAATACCCTATCCTGCGTTTGATTTCCAATCATATAAAATGTACTTTTGTTTTATGACGAAATCAAAGATATATAAAATTACAGGAGTTCTGCTACTCCTTAGTTTAATAGGCGGCGGAATCTACTACAAGCAATTGCCAAATCGGCATAAAGCCATCGTGAAATCTTTTGTGTTTGAAAAACTTGGAATCGTAAACCCTAATTGGAACGTGGAAAACAACCAAGAAACCTATAAAATGATTTCGCCCGAATTTTACATCGATGGCATCTACAAATCAATGGAAGGCCCTAAATCATCCAATTATGTTCAGCTTTCACAAGATTCTACTGTACTTTGGCTGACAGGATTTCACGTCAAGGCGCTTGACGCAAAAACACTAAAAACAGCCTCCAAAGATTTCATTTGTCATACAAATGTCGATTTCAATGATGTCAAATACTACAGCGCTTTTCACCTAGAAAAACGCATTGGCACTCAATACCCCCGACTTACCTCACTATCACACGGAATGGAAAATTTTAGCTTCCCAAAAGGCTATGGAGTGCCAATGAAAGGTAACGAATTGCTTTATGTTACGACTGAAGCCTTAAACCACAACCTTTCTCAAGCTAATTTTTGGATCAGACATGAAGTTGCTATTACTTATGCAACGGAAAAACATCTAAAGCCTTTAATGAGCCGCACTGCATTCATCATGCTTCCTTACGACAAATACGACCCGTTCAAGCAACCCACAGACCCAGGGACCAATCAGTGCATTCCCGTTGAAACAAAAAACCACAGTTATGACGATGGCAAAGGAAATAAACTTTCTGGCCATTGGGTAGTCCCCTCCGGCAAAAACCGATATCGCAGTACCATAAACCAACAATTGCAAATTCAAGATAGTTTACGATTACACGCAGCTGCAATTCACGTCCATCCTTTTGCAACGCAAATCAGCTTGTACGACAAAACGATAAAGCAAAATATATTTACAAGTAAAATCGTTAACCCCAAAAACAAGATAGGGCTAACCAGTATCGAACCCTTCTCCTCAGAAAAAGGAATTTGGCTCTATAAAAATCATGAATACGAAATCGTACTAGAAGTCAACAACACGACCAGCATCAGTCAAGACATGATGGGCAGTATGTTTTTGTTTTTTTACGACAAGGAATTAGATGCGATACTACAAAAAAACTAAAGCAGTTTAGCAATAATCATTTCTTCTGAAATCCCTTCAGCATCGGCTTTGTAGTTTTTAATGATTCTGTGACGTAAGATACCCACCGCTACTGCCTTTACATCTTCGATGTCAGGAGAAAATTTACCATTGAATGCCGCATTTGCTTTGGCCGCCAAAATAAGATTTTGTGATGCTCTTGGTCCAGCACCCCAATCTAAATAATTATTCACGTATTCCGAAGCCAATAAACTTTTCGGTCTAGTCTTACCTACCAAACTAACCGCATATTCTACGACATTATCCGCTACAGGTATACGACGGATCAATTGTTGAAAGTCGATTATCTCTTGGGCCTGAAACAAAGCATTAATCACTGGTTTTGAATCCGATGTGGTGCTTTTTACGACCAGCACTTCCTCTTCAAAGGAAGGGTATTCTAATTTAATGGCAAACATAAAACGGTCTAATTGCGCTTCTGGCAAAGGATAAGTTCCTTCTTGCTCAATGGGGTTTTGGGTTGCCAAAACAAAATAAGGCAAATCCAATTTATAGTTTTGCCCCGCTATAGTAACCGCACGTTCTTGCATCGCTTCCAACAAAGCGGCCTGTGTTTTCGGAGGCGTTCTATTGATCTCATCGGCCAAGATAATGTTAGAAAATATAGGTCCCTTGATGAACTTAAACTGACGGCTTTCATCTAAAATCTCACTACCTAATATATCCGAAGGCATTAAATCGGGCGTAAACTGTATACGCTTAAAATCCAATCCCAAAGCTTGGGCAATGGTATTTACCATTAAGGTTTTAGCCAAACCAGGAACTCCTACCAACAAGGCGTGCCCTCCCGAAAATATACTAAGTAAAATTTGGTCAACCACCTCGTCCTGACCCACAATAATCTTTGAAATTTCTTTTTTAAGTTCAAGTCTTTTTTGAACTAAATTTTGAATGGCAGCAACATCAGACATCTTTCGTTGTTTTTTAGGATTAAGATAACGCTTTTGAAGACGCTATAGTGTTATTATTTTTTTAACCAATTATTGGTAAAGTCACAATCTCTGTACTCTCCGTTAATTTTAATATACGTTTCTTTAATTTTCTCTGCAGACCATTTTGCAATGGCTTTAATTTGCTTTTCTTTCAAAGCCAATTCTTTAATTTTGGTATAATCCTTCGCATAGTCCGCCGGATGCTCTTCAATTCGATTGGTTACCGTAATGATTTTATATTTCTTTCCGGCTCTAGGATCATCATCCAATATAGGCTGCGTAATGGCTCCATTTTTTAAATTCGAAACTTCGCTGTACAAACTAGGATCCATTTTCGTTAATTCAAAATGCGTATCTTGTGTTTTCGGATTAATTAACACCCCTCCATTCGCTCTTGTTTCTTTCTCGTCAGATAAGGTGCGAGCGGCCTCTTCAAAAGTAATTTCTCCCGTTTCTATTCGTTTTTTTATCAAAATGATTTTATCCTTAGCATCTCTCAAGGCTTGATCCGAAACTTTTGGCATCATCAATATGTGACGTAACTCTATATCTTGTCCCAATATTTTTTCCACCATAATAATATGATAGCCATACTCGGTCTCAAAAGGCTCTGAAATCTCTCCCTCCCCTAAACTAAAGGCAACGTCTTTAAACTCTTTAACAAACTGAGTCTTTCGGTTTATTTTATAAAAACCGCCATTAGCAGACGACCCTCGATCATCCGAGTAAATCACGGCACGGGTTTTAAAACTAGCCCCCGCTAATACTTCATCTTTTATCTCTTTCAATCGTTTTATGACGCGCTGCTTCTCTTCATCACTAATCTTAGGCGCTACTACGATTTGCGCAACCTCCATCTCCGCGCCAAATACGGGCAATTCACTTTGAGGGATACCTTTAAAGAAATTCCGAGTCTCTTCCGGAGTAATTTCAACACCCTCAATTATCTTCTTCTGCATTTCACTGCCTAACTTGTTGATCTTTATAATATCAAACAACTCACTCTTAAATTCTTCTTCACTATCTTTTTTGAAATATTGCACGACCTTCTCCATAGAACCCAATTGTTCTACCATATAGTTCATTTGATCATCCATCTTCTCTTTAATCTCTTCATCTTTGATGATGATACTGTCTTGAACAGCCTGATGTGCATATAATTTTTCCTCTAATAACTTACCCAACATTTGACAACGCGTAATGTCTTTTATTGAATTTCCTTGGCTAGATAATTCTAAAAAAGATTTATCAATGTCGGAATCCAATATGATATAATCCCCTACCGTAGCAATAACACCATCCACCTTTTGTTTGCGAGTCGTAAGTGTTTTGGTCTTCACAGAATCTTTGATTATTTCTTGTGCATTAGCAAAAAACACAGCGCCAATAGTGGCAATAACAGCAAATATAAATTGGCTACTTGTAAACTTCATAATCCTTGTTTTTAATGGCATCATCAGTGATTTCTTTTTCAAATTTCTTTATCAATTCTAATTTTCTTTTATTCAAAATAACTTCTTTCAAAGTGGGCTTAATATAGTCAAAAGGCGAAATTTGATTCTTATCAATCACATCCCTCACTTTAATCAAATAAGTGTCATCTTTATCTTGAATCTCCGTTTTTTTCCCAGGACGTATGATGTCATCTCTATTATCAGGATTCACAATGGGCAACTTTACATAGACCTGACTCATATCCACCCAAACGGCATCATTCAAAGCAAAACTCTTGAATTGTAAAGCGTAGGTGTCCCAAAACTTTTTGTCTTTTTTATTATAATCAAAGAATTTACTTCTTATCGTAGCAAAACGCGGATTTCCCTTGGAAAGATTAACAAAACGCAAACGAACTAACGTACCATTGGTTTTGAAATTCTCTTTATTGTCTTCATAATACTGTTTTAACTCTTCTTGACTAACGACAGTATCTACCGTATTCTTTACCATTTGCTCGATATACGCTTTGGTATATAAATCATTTCGGTATTGCTTGATTAACGATCCAAACTCGCGCTTTTTTTGATCGCTAATATTGCGTTCTGCTGCATCGATTAGTAATTTTTGGCTAGCCCAGCGGTCGATGTAATCTCGCACCAATAACAAACTGTCTTCTTTAGAGGTACCCGAGGGAACCAGCGTAGCTAAATCACTTTTATACAAATAGCTTTTCCCAACTCTAGCAATCGACGCTGCTTTGTGCTCTGGCGCAAATAAAGTACACGAACTTACGATCAACAAGAGAAAGAAAAATCCAATGCGAACCATTTTATGGATTTAATTGTTTTTTAACATGCTCAAAAGCCGTATTATCAACATTCACCGTAAATTCTTTTTTCAAATCATCCACCCAGCGCTGCTCTAAATATTGTTGGTAGTCATTAACAATCTTGCCTTTACATTCTTCAAAAGTTTTAACTCCATCAGGCAACACCTTATCAACTTTGGTTACAAAATAATAGTCTCCCTCTTTAAACACATCCGACAATCCCACTTCATATTTAATTCCTTTAGGCAAAGCATCATTACCTTCCTCAAAGGTGCCACTATTGGTCATAATATTTACAACCTTGTCCACATTAAGCTTCGTTTTAATCTCCTGCGGATCAACATTCTTCTTCATTAACGACAACGCTTTTTTAATTTGTTCCAATTTCGTCGAAGAAATGATCGTTGCCTCAACACGCTTCTTCCACATATGTTCCATTTTATGATCTTCGTAGAATTTAGCCAACCCAACAGTGTCCGTTTTCGAACGCTCCCAAATTTCCTTTTCCATTAAATCAAAAAGCAATAAACCATCACGGTATTCTTCCATTACATTGGCAAAATCAGGAAACTCACTCTCTAAATTCTCATCGTAGTAGGCCGTTAATTGCTCATCAATGAACTTATCAAAAAGTAAATCGGTTACTTTAGAAATTGGTTTCATTTTCAACCCTGATTTTTGCTGCTTTTCAACAAATTCTAAAAACGTTTTACCCGCTATTTTTTTTGCGTTAATAGTCAATATAGTGGCTTTAAAGTCCTCTATCGTTGCAGGCACTTTCCATTTTGATTCGTAAAAATCATCGGTAACTAATTTAGCCACAAGACCATACTGCTTACCCTCTTTCTTAAACGTATATTTTTTTCTAAGTTTTTCATTTAAGGAAGCCACGATCTTCTTAGAACGATCATCTTTTCCTATTTTAGCTTCTAACTCATTCTTCATTTCATCCATAGTCTTTATTGGATGCTTTTCGATTAATTTTACAATATGCCAACCAAATTGTGATTGAAAGGGTTGAGAAATATCATTAGGGGTCGTCAACGCAAAAGCAGCACTTTCAAATTCTTCTGAACTCAGTTGCCCAGATCCAAAACGATTTAAAACTCCTCCTTTTGAAGAGGACGATTTATCTTCTGAAAATTGTTTTGCTAAATCTTCAAACTTTTCTCCTTGCTGGATTTTAGCGTAAATCTCATTAATCGTATTCTTAGCCTTTTCTTGATCTTTATCTTCAGGCTTTGGATTTAAAATCATGATATGCGCAACCGTTACTTCACCACGATTAGGACGTACATCGTCCACCTTCACAATATGATACCCAAAACGAGTTCTGATTATTTTTGACACTTTTCCTTTTGCCGTAGTAAAAGCGGCATTCTCAAAAGGATAAACCATGCGGAATGCCGAAAAATATCCCAAATCTCCTTTGTTTTCCTTAGCAGAAGGATCCTCTGAATATTGCGTTGCTAAAGCTCCAAAGTCTTCACCGGCCAACGCTTTTTTACTAACTTCCTCAATTTTCTTAAAAGCCTTTAAGGTATCTTCTGGCGAAGCATTCTCGTCCACCATGATCAAAATGTGCGAAGCTCTTACTTCTTTTTGCAAACGACTATACCCCTCCTCAATCAGGGCCTGTGTAATTTTGGTGTCGTTGAAATAATTTTTGGCTAATTGCGTGCGGTACGATTTTAACTCCGTTTGGTATTGCGAATTATTTTGCAATCCTAATTTATAGGCTTTGTTTACTTTTAATTTGTACCCGATAAAAAGCTCCAAATATTGATCCAAATCCTTTTGCGATTCATCTTTTACTAAGTCTAAATTCTTTTTATATACTCGGGCAAATTCATCCGTATAATAAGGCTTATCATTAACGGTAAATAAAACTTCTTTGGTCTTGTTTTGGGCAAATCCTGTAAACGTTGCCCCTAGTAATAATCCGAAAAACAATTTCTTAATACTCATTGCTATAAATTTTCTTCTTTTAAAATAATACGGTTAAAATGTATTTTTAATTCAGTGCTACGGCAAACAAAATGCAGTCGTTACAATCAACAAAAGTAACAATTCAAACACATTATACAAGAATCAGCGCTAGTATTAACAAAAATTTATTAACAGTCCTTGAGTCAAGTAAAACCGCCAAAAAATTAGTTAAATTATTCATGCGCTAATAATGACTAAATAATAGTATTTTTGCAAACTATTTATTGAAAATCATGAGTTTTTTAAAAGAAATACAACGTCGTAGAACATTCGGAATCATATCACACCCCGATGCCGGTAAAACAACACTAACCGAGAAATTATTACTGTTTGGAGGTGCCATTCAAGAGGCTGGCGCTGTAAAAAACAATAAAATCAAAAAAGGAGCTACTTCCGATTTTATGGAAATTGAACGCCAAAGAGGAATTTCTGTAGCCACGTCAGTCTTAGCCTTCAATTATAAAGACATCAAAATCAACATCCTTGATACGCCTGGACACAAAGATTTTGCTGAAGATACTTTTAGAACGCTAACCGCCGTTGACAGCGTAATCGTCGTAATCGATGTTGCCAAAGGGGTCGAAGAACAAACTGAAAAACTAGTAGAAGTGTGCCGCATGCGTAACATTCCTATGATTGTATTCATCAATAAATTAGACCGTGAAGGAAAAGATGCTTTCGATTTAATGGATGAAGTCGAACAAAAATTAGGACTAAGTGTTACCCCTTTGAGCTTTCCAATCGGAATGGGTTATGACTTCCAAGGAATCTATAACATTTGGGAACAAAACATCAACTTATTCAGTGGTGATAGCCGAAAAAATATCGAAGATACTATTGCGTTCTCAGACATCAACAGTCCAGAACTTGAAAAAATAATTGGAGAAAAACCAGCCGTTAAATTAAGAGAAGAATTGGAACTCATCAACGAAGTTTACCCTCCTTTTGACCGAGAAGCTTACCTAAATGGAACACTACAACCCGTATTTTTTGGTTCGGCTTTAAACAACTTTGGAGTTAGAGAACTGCTAGATTGTTTTATACAAATCGCACCAGCGCCGCGCCCAAAAGAATCCGAAACACGGTTGGTAAAACCCGAAGAAGAAAAAATGAGTGGCTTTGTATTTAAAATTCATGCCAACATGGATCCTAAACACCGAGACCGACTTGCGTTTGTAAAAATTGTATCCGGTACTTTTGAGCGAAACAAGCCCTACATGCATGTTCGATTAAATAAAAACCTAAAATTCTCAAGCCCTAACGCATTCTTTGCCGAAAAGAAAGAAATCGTAGACATCTCCTATCCCGGTGATATCGTTGGACTTCACGATACCGGAAATTTTAAAATTGGAGACACCCTGACCGAAGGAGAAACCATGAGTTTCAAAGGAATTCCAAGTTTTTCCCCAGAACACTTTAGATACATCAACAACGCCGATCCCTTAAAAGCGAAACAACTTGACAAAGGAGTAGACCAATTAATGGACGAAGGAGTAGCACAGTTGTTTACGCTTGAAATGAACAATAGAAAAGTTATCGGTACCGTAGGTGCCTTGCAATATGAAGTAATTCAATACCGCTTAGAACATGAATACGGCGCAAAATGCAGCTATGAAAACTTTCCCGTACACAAAGCATGTTGGGTAAAACCAACCGAACCAAAAAGTGAAGAATTCAAAGAATTTAAACGAATTAAACAAAAATTTCTGGCCCATGATAAATACGGCCAACTCGTGTTTTTGGCCGATTCTGAATTCACCATTCAAATGACTCAAAGTAAATTTCCAAACGTAAAACTGTTTTTTACCTCAGAATTTGAGTAAATAACATTAAAATAACCCACAAAATTTCAATGTTAAGAAATCTTTCCTATATTTGTCGTATGAATTCAATTCCCAATATGAAGAAATTTTCAAAATTCAGCCTACTAGTATTCATCTTGATGTCTAACTTAGCTACTTACGCTCAACCCGGCGGCGATACGGGAGGCGGAGGCCTTGAGGGAAATGACCCACCACCTGCTCCTATTAATACATTACTACTTGCTACAGCAATAATCGGAACACTATTTGTTTTTAAGATATATCAACAACAAAGCAAAAAAGCTTAAATAAGAAACCTTCAAACAACTTTGAAGGTTTTTTTTATGAATAAAGCAAGCGGAAAAACAGCGAATTTACTAAATAGCAAATCTATTTTACTAGCACTTACGCTACGTAGAACTCCGTACTATTGTGTTTTCAAAAGCACAAACGATGCCATGGGTGCCAATGGATGAATAAAAAGATATATATGTTTTATCAAAAAGATATATATGTTTTATCAAAAACATGTACAACTTTTAAAATATACATAAGCATAAATAAAAGAACTGGTGGGTACAAAATAAACTAGCACTTACTAAAAAACCCTTTCTGTTTCCAGAAAGGGTTTCTAGTTATTAACGTAAAGGTAATTCTTTTAG
>JBJONL010000027.1:0-5162 GCA_046051865.1 Bacteroidota bacterium
TATTTCAACTGTTACTTCGTCATGAGCTGGATTTGGGTACATTTTGATCGTTGTTTTGCTGTCAAATTCAGGAGTACTTAGTGGCCCAAAGGTTATCTTTCGTATTTTATTGAACTCCGACACAAATAAATCGCCATTGCTATTGAAAGCTAAACGATAGGGTGAATTAAAACTTGCGGTGGCAACGGGACCATCGGTACTGACTTGTAATCCCGTTCCAGCGAAGGTAGACACTATCCCACTAGGGGTTATTTTTCGGATTTTATTATTTCCCAAATCAGCAACATAAAGATTCCCTGTTGCATCAATCGCTAAACCCCATGGTCTAAAAAAACTGGCGACTGTCGCATCCCCATCTGTATTTCCTTGGGTACCATTACCAGCATACGTAGTTACTAGACCTGCTGGGGTAATTTTTCTTATTTTATTATTAAAGCCATCAGCAACAAAAACATTACCCGCTGCATCAACTACCAAGTCAAGAGGTCCATTAAAGCGGGCTGCTTCACCCAACCCATCAATTGAACCTGCGGTAGTAGTTCCCGCAAGTGTAGTTACGACACCTGTTGGCGTTATTTTTTGAATTCGATGATTGTTGGAATCGGCTACATAGACATTACCTGCAGCGTCTACCGCTATTCCATGGGCCGTATTAAACCCTGAGGCCAACGTAGTTACAATGCCATTATTTACCTTCCTTACTTTTCCATTTCCCCCGCCATTAGCTTCCGTTAAGTAAATACTTTGGGCACCATAAGCGATTGCCATAAGTCCATTAAAAGATGCTGTTTCTAAAGGCCCATCAACACTTAGTGCTGCACCGTTCCCGGCGGTATATAAGATAGAACCTGTTGCATTAAGTTGATAAGATTGATTTGAACCCGTAACATATAAGTTATCAAACGTATCAAATGTTATCCCGCCGCTTAACAAAGCATGTGTGCTTACCGTTTGAGCCGAAAGTACTGAAAAGCATGTAAATAAGAAAAAGGAACAACGTACTTTATTTTTCATTATCGTAAATTTTAATTTACTGCAATGTTAATAATACCCTAAATACCAAAACAGTTCATTTTAGTTCAAGTTGCTATACGGGCCTGTGCTGTAATAATCCGTTGGGTTCAAAATAGGGCAATACTTTAACTAGAGGTTTGTGTAATAAGCCCTCAGGAAAAAGTGCAAATTCCTTTTGAAAAATGGCTTTGAGTTGATCGTGATAGTATTTTTCGACTTTGATCATTAGGAATACATCACCAAAATTATAAAAGACGATTCGACGTTCAATGTAGGTAAGTGTAGGATATAGTTCTTTGGCATATTCTAGGAGAAACTGAATATAGTCTTCGATTGCGATGGGATTTGTATTGTATAACTTAAGTAAGCACTATAGAGTTTTACTATTTGTACAAAAAAAAAGCAGCTCATTGCTGAGCTACTTCTTTACCACAAACCAACTAAACTTATTTTAATTTCTCTTGATTAACTTGACCGTTTGTGTTCCTTTCGGAGAAGTAAAAACCAGTAAATAATTACCAGAAGCCAGCTCCCCTATCGCAACGTTTTGCTGATGGTCTCCTGCGTTTTGCATTTCGTTAGCACGAATTGTTTTCACGACTCTTCCCATAATATCCACAATGGTGATTGATATAGCGGAATCTTCTTGTAACGTATAACTGAACGTAGCGTCAGACGCTATAGGATTTGGATACACCATGATTTTATTTTCAGCAACCTCAAAATCTAATACACCTAGGGTTAAATCAGTATATCGAATTAAGGTACCTATATTTTTTGAACCTGTAAAAGCATTTCCTGCTTCTAACAATTTACCACTTTGCGTCCATAGTAACTTTTGGATTTTATGACCAAAATTAGTGTATACAGTGGTTGTTAAAACACCATTGTTTCCGAAAGTGGTGTCTAAAACACCAGCAGTAGTATAACGATTTATACTTCCATTGTTAGAACATAAAATCTTTCCGTCTGGTTGTAAAACCATATCTCCATCTGAATAGGGCACTGTAACAGAGCCCGCTGTTCCAAAAGAGGTATCATAAGAACCATCTGAATTAAATTGCGTTAAGAGACGAGTACTACTTACTCTAGCGTCCACTAGGAACTTATTGTTTTGTGTGCTTTTGATCGTGTAAGGATAATAAACGGTCCCCTCTTGTGTTGTTACTTTACCATTGTTTCCAAACGTAGTATCGACAGTTCCTGTGGCATTAAACTTAACAACACCCCCTACCCAATTTCCATTATAATTCATCGAAGTAGCCACCACTATTTTATTGTCAGCTTGTATAAAAGCATCTGTCGGCCATTCCGCCTCATTTGTGGCAAAATAGTCAAATCGTGTCGTAGCAATTCCATCAACACCGAAGGTTGTATCAATGCTTCCATCATTATTAAGACGGTATAAACCAACATTAAATACAGAATTAAGACGATAATCAAATACAATGTAAATTTTCCCGTCTGCACTAGTGACAATATTGTCAATAAAACTAACCTTTCCATTAGTAGCTCCATAGGAAAAATCTAATTCTCCTGAGTTAGCAAAGCCCGTATCTAAAAAGCCATCAGCAGTATATCGCTTTATCATGCCCTCTGTATTTACTACTATTATTTTTCCATCAGCCTGCTTTGTTAATCGATAGGGAATGCTTAATCCCGTATCTACTATACCCGTGTTATCGGCTCCAAATAACGTATCTATATTTCCATTACTATTGTACCTAACCAAGATCCCTAAACCTACACCTCCATTGAGGAACTGTTGTTCTGATGACACTAGCGCAATTGTTTTTCCATTGTTTTGTTCGACTATTGAAATCACGTTGTCCTTTCCACTTGTCAAATTTTTATAGGTCTCACTTAAAAAAGGTCCTGTAGCACTAAAATTAACCATTCGTATGCTGTTACTATAAGCATCAGAAGATGTTCCTCCTACGATAAAGTCACCATCCGCTTTTTGCAATAAAAAACTAGTGTAATTATCAGCGAAATTATTAGCATCACTGTAGCCTGGATAGGTACCTACAAAATTTGTTGTATCATAAGCACCTGTGGAATCTAATTGAACAATCGCAGGAATACCATTATTTGAGGGACTATTAAGATAACTAGTGCCTGCAATTACAATTTTATCGGAGGCTATAATTTTAACATCTGGTTTTATGCGGTTGTATATATCGTACTCCTCAAAAATACGAAAGCCAAATTGGTTATAGTTTAATGAACTATCTAAAGTACCATTCCCATTTATTCTACGGGCTATTAAATACTGACCACCTGCTGCATCGACTGTCGTACCGACCGCAACCAATTTACCATTTGATTGAAAATCCATGGCTGTTAAAACATCGTTTGTACCATAGTCAAACGTAAGTACCCCGTTTGTACCAAAAACATCTAGCGCACCCGCATTGGTAAAACGAGTCACTAAGAAATCGGATTCTGATGAGGGTAACACTTTGTATCCACAAACTAAAATTTTACCACTCAATGGATCAATTTTAAGGTTAAGTCCAGCTTCATCTGAGCCCGGTAGATTTAAGGTAGTAATTCCATCGTTACTAAAAGCCGTATTCAAAGAACCATCGGAATTTATTGAACCCAAAATAATATCGTTATCAATGCCGTTAGAATAAGTACCTACAAACATTATTTTTCCGGAAGTATTTATGGTTATCGCTTGGATCGTTAAGGAATCATAAGTAGTTAAATTAGGGCTTACAAATGAAGTATCTGTCGATCCGTCTGAATTTAATCTGAAAATACCAACTGAGGAAGCAATTATAATTTTACCATCTGCTTGCAGCGCAACTGCACTATAAACATTTGATAAATATCTAAATCCACAAAAATTAAAGGAACTATCAAGTATTTGATTTGAAGTAAATCGAGCGATATAACCAACAGGATAAAAATCGCCATAGTTATTAAATAGGGTCGAACCTACTACTAAAATTTTGCCATCGGCCTGAATTGCAGCCGCTCTAACATAATCATTGGAGGGTGAGTAGGAAAAAGTAGGGAGTGTAACAATCCCGCCATTAGGACCAAAAACAGGGTCTAAGTTTTGTGCGAACGAGAAGATAGTGGTTAAGAACAGAACCGTAAAGAGTAATTTTTTTTTCATTGTAGTACGATTTAATTTAACCACAATAGTACTAATACCTCACCGTTTAAAAAATTTCATCTTAGTTCAAGTTGCTATACAGGCCTATGCTGTAATAAACCGTTAGGTTCAAAATAAGGCAATACTATGGACAGGGGTTTATGCAGTACTCCCTCGGGGACTAGGGCGAATTCCTTTTCGAAGATTGCTTTGAGTTGGTTGTGATAATCCGTATCCACCTTTGCCCATAAGAATGCCTCGGCTAGATTATAGAACACGATGCGTCGTTCAACATAAGTAAGGGCCGCGTAAAGTTCTTTAGCATACTCCAGGAGGTAATGAATATAGTCTTCGATTGCTATGGGATTTGTATTGCGTAACTTGAGATGAACCAACTTCAGACTGAGGTACCGGAGGCGTGGAAAAATGTAGAGGGTTTCTAATTCAGTTGGGGAAAGGAGCGGTTTCTCATAAAGTGTCTGACTTATGGCTAGCGCTTTATCTAGTGTTCCCTTGTTATAATAATGTCTTAGCAAGACACAATTCCCGAAGATATAGCTTTGCAAATCGAGTACACTGCGGCTGGGTTTGTAATTGCTTAAATAAATATTGAATCCTTCTTCGTAATGGGCAATTCTGAAGCTAGGATCTACGCCGTATTCAAAAAAAGCTTCTCTGACAAAGGTATTGTTTCCGAAGTAGTTAAAAAAGGAAAGGGAATTGGTGGAAACCAATAAGCTATCATAAAGGGTTAAAGTGATACTGTCTTTAGCTTCCTGCTCAGCTTCTGCCATGGCCTCAAACAATTCTTCTAAAGGTTTGTAACTTTCATGTTGGATGCAGTGATAAAGTAAAGAACTTTCAAGTGGGGCGTTGGACAACTGTCCGTTGCGGTAATTAATTTCCTTTTTGCGGTGAATGGTTTTGCAAAAGTCTTCCCAATCGGTGTATCCTAGATACTGTGTAATAATGCTTAACGTAGTGTAGAAAGGTTTGTGTGCTTTGTCGTAGAGCAGTATACGGTATAACGTACTTTCGG
>JBJONL010000028.1:0-11118 GCA_046051865.1 Bacteroidota bacterium
GGTTTTATGGAATACCATGCTGATCGTTTCGTAGATGAATCCTTACTCGTTTTTGACGCACAATCCTTGGTTTGTGTTTTGCCCGCAAATAAGGTAGGTACTACCCTTTTCTCGCATCAAGGACTGACCTACGGAGGCTTTGTGTTTAATGATAAAATTAAACTCAGTGAGGTTATTGGTATTGTCAGGTCTGTATTGTTTTTTCTCCATGAGCACAATAGAGCAATCCTGCAGCTTAAGTTAATCCCCTCCATTTATACAACCTCCTTTGCAGAAGAAGTGGAATACACCCTATTCTTAGTAAACGCTGCGCTTATACGACGCGATTGCCTTTCCGTAATCGACCTAACAAAAGTGTTTTCCTATTCAACCGACCGAAAGCAAGGGGTAAAACGAGGTGAGAAAAACAACTTGGAAGTAAGGGAAGAAAACAGCTTTGAGGCATTTTGGAACGCTATTTTGATACCCAACCTCGAAGAAAAACACGAGGCAACACCGGTGCACTCCCTAGAAGAAATCCAAAAGCTAAAGGCGCTTTTCCCGTCCAATATCCGTCAGTTTAATGTGTACCATAAAGATGAATTAGTAGCGGGAACAACGATATTCGTTTCCAATTCCGTAGCACATTCTCAATACATATCGGGGAACAGCAATAAAAACCAATTGGGTAGTCTTGATTTTTTACACCACCATTTAATTACGGAAGTATTCAAAGACAAACACTACTTTGATTTCGGTACGTCTCACGAAGCAAACGGACGCAAAATAAATTCAGGCTTACTATACTGGAAAGAAAGTTTTGGAGCCAAAACTACAGTCCAAGATTTTTACGAAATCAAGACCTCTTATTTCTCACTTTTAGATGACGTGCTGCTATGATAAAGTTTTTCGATTTACAAAAAATAAACAGTGCGTACCAGGCAGAATTCCAACAAAAAATGGATCTTGTACTGGAAAAAGGATGGTTTATTCTCGGAGAAGAAGTCACGCTTTTTGAAGCCAATTTTGCCCAATACTGTGGCGCCAAATATTGCGCAGGAGTAGGAAACGGACTCGACGCTTTAATCCTAATTTTTAAAGCGTATATCCAATTAGGACGTTTGCAAAAAGGTGACGAAGTTATCGTTCCAGCCAATACGTATATCGCAACCATCTTGGCCCTACTACAAGCTGATTTAGTACCGGTTTTGGTGGAGCCTAACCTGCAAACGTATAACGTAGACCCTAATCTAGTTGCAAGTAAAATAACGCCCAAAACCAAAGCCATTTTAGCCGTGCACTTATACGGTCAGTTAGCCGATATGACGGCGCTGTCTGCTTTAGCGAAGCAACACAATCTATGGTTGTTCGAAGATGCCGCGCAAGCACACGGTGCCGAAAACGAAAACGGTAAAGCAGGAAATCTTTCCGATGCCGCCGCCTTCAGTTTTTATCCCGCTAAAAATTTAGGAGCCATAGGTGATGCCGGTGCCGTTACCACCAACGACGAAGCGGTGCACCAAATGGTAATGACCTTACGCAACTACGGTTCCGAACAAAAATACCACAACGAATTCATAGGCATCAACTCCCGCCTGGACGAAATTCAAGCGGCGTTCCTAAATGTGAAATTACCCAACTTAGAAGCCGACAATAAAGTCAGAAGAGAAATTGCCAAAAGGTACGGTACAGAAATCAACAATGAGAAGATTATACTGCCACTATGGGATGGCTCAAATAACCATGTGTTTCATTTGTTTGTGGTGCGAACAGAAAACCGACTGCAATTACAAGACTATTTGAAGGAAAAGGGGATTCAAACCATGATTCATTACCCTATACCGCCACACCAACAAAAAGCGCTACCCGAATGGCATTCGTTATCTTTTCCCATCACCGAAAAAATCCACCAAGAGGTGTTGAGTATTCCCATCAGCCCCATGATGACTAAAGAAGAGGTGGACACGATAATTCATGCTTTAAACCAATACTAATTGAATTTTTTAACCAAAATACTGGCGACACCACTATACAAAGCCTTGTCTTTAAATAGTATTAGCATACTCCTCAAAATCGGAATCGGCTTTATTACCTCAAAAGTAATCGCAGTCTTTCTTGGCCCGAGTGGTATGGCACTAGTAGGTAATTTTAGAAATTTCATTTCGTCGACAGAAGCTTTTGCAACGCTTGGTTTCGAAACAGGCTTAGTAAAATACGTCGCTGAACACAAAGCCGAAAAAGAAAAACTGACCCAAACCTTATCCACTGTTTTTATATCCGTTGTCGTAGCGAGTCTTATTATAGGAAGCGTCTTGTTTATAGGGGCACCCTATTTTAATCATTTGATATTTAATGGATTTGATTTTGCTTTTGTCTTTAAAGTGTTTGCATTTGCTTTGCCTTTTTACATAGCAAACATCTTTTTAGTAGCGGCAATTAATGGCCTTGGTTCGTATAAAAAAGTAGTAGCCATCAACATCATTGGGAACTTTATCGGACTCCTGCTTTCGGTTCTTTTGATTTTTAATTACAAGATAAATGGTGCTTTAGTTTCCATTGTTTTCACTCCAGCACTCTTATTCTTTGTTTCGTTTTTCTTCTTAAACAAAGAAATACCCATTGTAAAACACGTCCATTTTAAGTTTTATAGTTTTTCCAAATTAAATAAATTGGCTTCCTATTCCTTGATGGCCATTGTATCCTCTGTAATTGGACCGCTGGTCTTATTTGCAGTGCGAAAAAATATTATTCACCATATTGGGCTAAAAGAAGCAGGATATTGGGAAGCCATGAACCGCATGTCCACCTATTATTTTCTTTTTATTACCTCCATTTTAGGGTTGTATTTTTTACCCAAATTAGCCGTAGCCAAAGATAATTCAGAGACCAAAAAACTATTTTGGAGCTATTACAAAGGAATTATGCCGATATTCTTAGTAGGACTGTTGCTTATTTTTGTGCTGAAAGAATATATAATCGGACTAGTTTTCACCAAAGACTTTCTTCCCATTGCCAAACTCTTCTGTTGGCAATTAATAGGGGATGCGCTCAAAGCAGCTTCTTATATTTTAGGGTTTCAGTTCTATGCCAAGAAATTGACAAAAGCGTTTATAGTGTCGGAAATTTGCTCACTAGCCGTTTTGTATGGCTCAAGTCTTTATTTTATGAACCTCTTCCAATTAGAAGGTATCGTAATGGCTTACGCTTTCACCTACCTAGTTTATTTAATAGTACTGGCGACATATTTTAGAAAGTCCTTATTTTAAGAGGAGACGCCAACGTATTTTTAGTTCCAAAAAGGCATAGTTGACAACCATTATATAATGGGAATTCTTGAAATTCAACAACATTTCATAATGAAGCCGTTTCAAGATAGCCTTGTCTTCCTCCTTAGTCTGGTTCAAATGATACACCTTCTTAAGGATTTGGTATGTAGAAGTATTAATCTTCTTAGATAAGTCACTTTTCTTACGGTGAAAATTAGTGCCCAAAGAATTAGGAAGCACCCGTTTCTGAAACAAAACGGCATCGATAAAATCAAACTGGTATAAACGGGCAGCCCGAATCCAAAAGTCTAAATCTTCATAAGCCAATTGTTCATCATAACCATCCAAGCGATCAAAGACTTGCTTTTTTACCATAGCAGTTACCGTACACATAGCTTCCTCGCCACCCGTAATGATTCGTAAATATTCATCACCACTGGCACGCTTTGTGACTAGAGTACCATCGGCATTTGATTTAAAATAATGGGAGAGAAACGCACCGTTTTCATCAATCAAGGCAGCATTAGCATACACAATACCCAAGCGCTCATGAGTACTAGTGTTGAATTTGTCCACTTGCTGGGCAATACAATCGGGCAACAATAAATCATCGGTGGCCAAATCAATAATGTACGCTCCTTGGGTTACTTTTAAGGCCTTGTTAAAGGATTTCGTATTGCCTAAATTGACAGGATTCTTGATAAAAGTAATGCCTTTTTTATCGGCCAACCAAGCCTCAATCACCGCAACAGAAGCATCGGTACTACAGTCGTCGACGATAATGATTTCAATGGGTTGGTACTGTTGGGAAAGCACCGAATTCAAACTGTCCACCACAAAAGGAGCATGGTTATAGCACAAGCAAACAACACTAACTAATGGAAATTTTTCCATAAATGATTCAAAACAGTTTATATTTGGCATTAAAAGTAGCGATTCATAAATGATTGAACAAAACAAAAAATACAAAATTGCATTAATCGGATTCCGATTAAGCGCAGGGGGTAGCGATAGAGTTATGGCGCGCCTCTCGGTATTTTTTGAAAAGCACCAAATCGAAGTACACAACATTATTGTGATGGATGAGGTATCGTACCCCTTCGCAGGGAAATTAATCAACCTAGGGAAGTACAAGAATCAAACGAACGATGGGTTCAACAGAATCAAACGTATGCTAGTGTTAAAGGATTATTTGCGCCAACATAAGTTTGATTACATCATCGACTTCCGTTTCCGAATCAAACCGCTGCAAGAACTGCTGTTGGCCAAATGGATTTATAACGCGCCCACTATTTTTACAGTCCACAGTTACTTAATCGACCACTACATGCCCAATGCTTCTTGGTTGACCAAACTCATGTATAATACCGCCTATGCAAATGTTGCAGTGACGCAGCAAATCCAACAGCGGTTTGAAAAGCAACATGGGCTAACCAATGGGCTAACCATTTACAATCCAATCGATGCTGATGAAATTAAAGCCCAAAAAGAAGAACCTATTGCAATAGAATATCCATTTATCATTGCGATTGGCCAATTCGAAAACCCTATCAAACAATTCGATTTACTCATCGAACACTACGGTAAAACCAATTTACCCAAACAAAACATACATCTGGTAATACTAGGAACTGGTGATGAAGCAAAACTGGAAAAGGTTATTGGTCAAAACCAACTCTCAGCTAAAGTACACCTCCTAGGCTATCAAGAGAACCCCTTTAAGTACTTAAGTAAAGCCAAGTTTTTAGTACTCTCCAGTCAAAATGAAGGCTTGCCCAATGTAATTCTAGAAGCCATGGCGTGTGAAACACCCGTGGTGTCCTTTGATTGTCCGTCGGGCCCAAGCGAAATCCTAAACGGAAAAAATGGTATTTTAGTAGCAAATCAAAATTGGGAGGCACTAAGAGAGGCCATGAACAAAATGGTCGAAGACGAGACTTTTTATGCCAAATGTAAACAACATACGTTGGAAAGCTGCACCCCTTTCTTACTGGAATCGATCGGCAAGCAATGGCTTGCTTTAATGAATATAAACAGTGGTGATGTTCAATAAGCTAAAAGAATACGGTACAAAAGCACTTGGAAACAATACGCTTTTTATTAGTTTAGGGATACTAACAGTACTGCCCTTAGTACTCCTTTCGTTTTTTTATAATCCAGGCTCTGATGACTTTGATTACAGCTACGAATCCCAAACCGAAGCGTTTTGGCCACTACAAATCAGACGCTATTGCCAATGGTCAGGACGCTATTTTTCGAATGGACTCCTAAGTCTAAATCCGCTGACCTATGAAAATTATACACTGCTCAAGGTAGTACCCATACTTTTGTTAGCGTTCTTTGTGGGTTCCCTGTATTATTTCATTTCAAGTGCCGCAACGCCACTCACAACTAAATCTAAAATGGCCTTCGTAGGAGGCTTTACCTTTCTATACATCGCACAACTACCGGATATCTGCGAAGGTTTTTACTGGATGCCCGGCTCCTTACAAAACCAATTGCCTACTAGCTTAGTCTTGCTGTTTTTGGGTTCGTTATGGCGCTTTTACCAACATAAAAAAAGTATCCATGCTATCGGAATGCTGCTGCTCTTAGGGGCTCTTTTAGGCTGCAACGAGATAGCCGTGGTGCTCTTCCTCATGCTCATGCTAGGGATATTTTGCTACCGTACTTGGATTTTGAAAAAAGCAGCGGGCAGCATAGGAATCTATTTAGTAGCCACCTTGTTCTTTTCTTTAGTGGAAGTACTAGCGCCCGGGAATGCTGTTAGGGCGACTAACATACCAGTGAAGCACCAACTCTTTTTGTCCATCTTCAAATCGTTGCAATTGACGGTTGGTTATATCGTTACTTGGATTCCTTTAGTGCTTTTAGTAGTAGCATTCTTTCTTGAGGGCATTAAAAAAGAGCTAGGTACCCTAAAGTATAAAGAGTGGTTCATTCACCCCCTTGGAGCTTTTGCGTTACTTTTTGCTACCGTCTATTGTGGAATTTTTCCGGGGATGTGGAGCTTAAACGGACCCCCGCCCGATAGAGCCATCAATACCATTTATTTCTTTTTCCTATTCGTAGCGTTTTATGCGATAGGAGCAGTGGTACACTACTTAATGCTAAACAAACCAGATAGCTTTCAGCAACTAAAAGGAGCAAGGGTGCTATTCGGACTACTGATTGTGGCGCAGTTCTTGGCCAACGAACCCATAGTGACGGCCTACAAAGACCTACTCTCAGGTAAAGCATATCGTTACGATCTAGAAATGAAAGACCGTTTCAACCGCATCAAGGCATGCCAAGATACCCTTTGTGTTGTGCCGCCTTTAAGAAACAAACCCAAAACCATTTACAACGAAGTTGATTTTAGCTTAACAACTGATATAAACAACTGGAAAAATGCAGAGGTTTCTCGTTATTTCAGAAAACAAGTGGTGATCAGCAAGCCCACGGATTCTATTTTTGTAGAATAGGGCAGTCCACCATAGAAATGTCAGTGAGGTGCGCATAAATAAATTATTTAAACTATTTTTACAACCTTAGTAGGGCCCAACATAATAAGCGAATACAATGCAATTAATCAATATACCCGTAGTAGAAGATACCAAAGGAAATCTAGCGTTCATTCAAAAAGATACCATTCCTTTTGAATTTAAAAGGGTATACTACCTTTTCGACGTGCCTTCTACGTCTTTTAGAGGCGGTCATTCGCATATTAACCAACAGGAGTTTCTAATCCCACTCAGCGGTAGCTTCGAAGTCGTATTGGACGACGGAAAAGAAAAAACAGCCTTCTTGTTAAACAAACCCAATGTAGGACTGCTAATCGAAACCGGTATTTGGCGCGAACTACAAAACTTTTCATCCGGAGCAGTGTGTTTGGTCTTAGCTTCAGATGTCTTTGAAGAGGAAGATTATATCCGAAATTACGATGACTTTTTGGCGTCCAAAAAATGAAAATCCTCTACATAACTCCCAAGATTAATAACGAAGGTGGCGCAGCCCGCGTCATGGCAGTGAAAGCCAATTACCTTTGTGATAAACTCGGGTATACCATACACATTGCCACGCAAAACGAAGGGAATACCAACCCTTTTTACGACTACCACCCCAGCATTCACTTGCACGACATTACCTTAAACGGTACCGGTATTTCTTTTCTATACCAATACAAAAAACAAATCGAAAACCTAATAAAGACTATAGATCCCGAATTAGTAGTACTAAGTGATTTTGGCTGGAAAGCCTTCTTTTTCCCTTTTATTATAAAAACTACGAAACCGGTCTTGTTTGAAGTACATGCTTCTAAATACAACGAACCCATTGAGTTCAATCCAAACGCTATCAACCGTATAGCACACCAATTAAAATATGCCTTCAGAAACTATAGCATCAAAAAGTTCGATAAGTTTATAGTGCTTTCGAAACAGGCGTTAGCCGAATGGGATCCGTCTCCAAAAGGGATCGTCATTCCTAATCCATTATGGTTGTCCAATCCACCAATAGCAAGTTTGGAGGCCCAAAAAGTAATCGTAGCAGCCCGATATTCCTATGAAAAAGGAATCGACCGTTTACTTCATATTTGGCAACAAGTACAGGAAAAGTACCCCAACTGGACGCTAGAAATCTACGGTAAAACCAAAGAGGCACTCCCCTTAGAAGCGTTAGCCCAAAAACTAAACCTAAGTACTTCAGTTCGCTTTTTACCACCCGCAAAAAACATCGAAGAGCAATACAAAGAAGCCAGCATTTACGCCATGACTTCTAGGTCGGAAGCCTTTGCAATGGTAGTGTTAGAAGCCATGAGCTGCGGCTTGCCCGTGGTGGCTTTTGATTGCCCTGTCGGACCCCGTTCCTTAATCCAAGACAAGGTGAACGGATTTCTAATTGAAGATGGGGATACCAACGCGTTTGCCCACCAACTAATGGCGCTAATGGAAAGCAAGTCCTTGCGAAAAGAAATAGGGGAGGAAGCGCAAAAGATCAAAGAAAACTACGCGCTAGAAATGGTAATGAAACAATGGGACGATTTGTTGTGTCAGTATAAAAAGGAAGCCTAAGCTTCTAAGAATGCTTTGTGCTGCAAGGCTTCAAATTGGCCAAACTGCGAAGTGGCAAAAGGATGCTGCAAAGTGCTTTCGATGCTAATTTCAGGCAGCTCGTTTTCAGCCAAGCCATTTTTAACAAAGAACAAATTATTGCCATACTCGTTGGCTCCCACCAAGCGATAGCCCTTCTTCTTGCCTAATTTTTGCAACGCCACACCCGAAGCACCATAATAGTTGTTGGCACTTACATCGTTAACGAAATCAGCTTGATAAGGAACCACAGCATTGCGAAGCCCAAAAGATACCTGACATTCAATCAAAACAACTTTGGGCTGGATTACCGTTAAAGCATCCCAAATCCAATAATCATTACCGTCAATATCAATCGAAAGGAATTCAATCTCACCCACAAAACCCTGTTGCTCCAGTAAGCTGTTCACGTTGTCTTTAGTCAAAAAAGCATTCAGAAATCGGGGCTTGTAACTCCAAGCATTCGGAGTCTTTTTATAAAACTGCTGGCCTATAGCCAACAAGCGAGGGTCGCCATCCACAAATAGTCCATGCCAATTAAAATGGGTCACCAAATTAGCACAATTGCTGTTCACACAATCGTGCGAACCCAAATCAACAAATCTCTTGTTCCCCATCCCAAGCAAGGAAAAGATATACAACAGTTTGCCATCTTCTTCAAATTGGGAAAACACCTTAAACCCCGTCGTGTTAAAGTCGGGTAAAGTACCCATACGCTGGCAATCTTTGTAATAATGCAACAGCTGTACTTGCTGTAGTTGAGTAGCCGGAGATAAGGACGAACTAAGCTTTACTTTGTAAAAATATTTTTTTAAAAAATAAAGGATAGATTTCTTAAGCATGGTGTGGTTATTTGATTCAAAAGTAATTTAATTTCGGCATAACTTCAAAAATATGTTATTTTTGTTACCCGCTATGCCCAATAAAACGCTTCATATCATCAGCTTTGATAACCCTTTTCCAGCCGACTATGGTGGGGTCATCGACGTGTTTTATAAAATTAAAAGTTTGCACGCTTTAGGGTATAAGATCCACCTGCATTGTTTCTACGAACACAGAAAGGAAGTAGCCCCCGAACTAAAGGAAATCACCGAAGAAGTATACCTATACAAGAAAAACAGAAACCCATGGTTCCTATTTTCTTCCCTTCCGTTCGGAGTAATATCCCGCTTCCACAAAGACCTCATAAAGAACATCAAAGCAGTGGAAGCCCCCATTTGGTTTGAAGGACTTCAATCCACCATGTTAGTCCATAAAATGGAATGTAAAACTCCAATGTTCCTCAGACTACACAACATTGAATCAAAGTTCTACGCGGGGATGTGTGCTAGCGAAACCCAATTAGTTAAAAAAGTACTCTACTTTTTTGAGACAAGAAAGTATGCCCACTACGAAAGACAACTAAAGCATTTCAAACAGATATTCACCCTCTCGGTGCACGAAAATGAAATAGTTAAGTCCTGGCACAACGCCGTTTCGTATGTGCCTGTATTCCACGGAAATGTAGTCGGGGAACCGCTCACTGAAAAGGGAAACTACGCGCTATACCACGGGGATTTAAGACTGCCCGACAATAAAAAAGCAGCCCAGTTTCTAATTGAAGTGTTTAAGAAGATTCCAACCTACAAACTAGTAATCGCGTCCTCCAATGGCCAAGAAATGGTGCGGCCGCTGATTCAAAACCAACCCAATATTGTGTTCGAAGAACTCACTTCAGAGACACAGTTAGCTACCTTACTACAAGAAGCACACATCAACGTCCTACTGTCGTTCCAAAAATCGGGAACCAAATTAAAACTGATCAACGCCCTATTCAAAAGCAGGTTTTGTTTGATTAATGAAAATATGGTGGATGATGAAAACATACTGCCGCTATGCGAGTTGGCGACAAATGAAAGCGAGTTTATAGCGAAGATAACCAACCTAAAAGACCGCCCATACCAAGACCATGACCGCAGAGCTAAAGTGCTAAGCGAGGTCCTAAACGATGCAACAAACGCTCAGAAATTAGTAGAAATACTTGAGGGGTAAAGGATTAAACGGTTTTTTGTACGACTTCAAAGATGGTACTGTCCTCACATTTCAAAGTCTTAGCCGGGAATTTCATAATCACGGCATAATCATGCGTAGCCATAATAACCGTCTTACCGTTTTCATTAATCTTTTTCAAAACCGATAATACTTCCGCACTGGTCTGCGGGTCTAAGTTCCCCGTAGGCTCATCGGCCAAAATCAACTCAGGATCATTCAATAAAGCACGAGCTATAGCTACACGTTGCTGCTCTCCACCCGAAAGTTGGTGCGGTAATTTGCTCGAAATCCCTTTTAAACCTACGCGCTCCAAAACTTCGTTGATCTTATTTTGCATAGAAGCAGCGTCAGTCCAACCCGTTGCTTTCAATACAAACAACATGTTCTCATTAACACTACGATCCGGCAACAATAAAAAGTCCTGGAATACGATACCCAATTTTCTTCTTAAAAACGGAATGTCATTCTCTTTCAAATGGGCCAAATCATACCCCACGATAGTGCCTTCGCCTTCAGTAAGGGCCAAATCGGCATAAAGCGTTTTCATAAAACTACTTTTACCCGTACCTGTTTTACCAATGATATAAAGGAATTCACCTTGTTTAACATCCAGATTCACTTGTGATAAAATCACGCGGTTTTCCTGATAAATCGTAACGTTTTTTAAAGATAAAACTGTTTCTGACATGTGTAGTGGGTTTATGCTGTAAAAATAGTAAATATAATTCCCAAATTCCAAATGCTGTAAAAAAGATAATAGATAATAGACGGAT
>JBJONL010000029.1:0-75004 GCA_046051865.1 Bacteroidota bacterium
GGCTCCCCGTCTTTTCCTTTAATGAAATTACAATTATTCGAAACAATTGTAATTATATCGCCGTTTACTCTACTTTGCTCTCTATAAGCTGACATCCAAGCGCCTGAGCGTTTTCCCGAACGAGCATAAGGATCAAAGTACCAAACACCCACAACTTTTCCACTGTCTTTATTTGACACTTCAAACACACGAACATCTGGATGATAAACAGCCACGTTATAGACTTGCTTAAATCTTAAATTAAACAATTCACCAGCGACCCAAAACATTCCTTCTCGTAATTTCTCTAATTGCAAATACGGCTTAACATCATTTTCATCTAAATCATATTTAGCTTTTCTAACTTTTTCTGCATAATAACGATAATCCCAAGGCTCAATTTTGAATCCTCCTGCCTCAGTATCCACTATTTTTTGCATTTCAGCAACATCTTGGTGTACTTTCTCAACCGCAGGTTTCCATACCGACATCATTAAATCTAATGTCTTTTCAGGTTTTTGGGCCATTGTATTTGATAAACTCCAATCGGCAAACGTTTTAAATCCTAATAATTTTGCTTTTTCTGCTCGTAACTTCAAAATTTTTACCAGTGTAGAATTATTATTATTAGCATTAGCATTATCTCCGCGGCTTACGAATATTTGAAATGCCTTTTCTCTCAAATCTCTTCGATTAGAAAAAGTCAAAAAAGGCTCTATGGATGATCGTGTGTTTGCAATACAACCCAAAACGTTCAACTTTCTTTCTTTAGCATCAGCTATAGCAGCATTTTTTAATTCGGAAGGCAAACCATCAAAATCAGCTTCAGCTTTCAATTCTAAATAGTAATTACTCTCGTCTGCTAATTGATTTTGACTGAATATTGTAAAAAGTCCTGCCAATTCCTGATTAATTTGGGCAATTCTTTTTTTACTCTTAGGATCAGCTTTGGCTCCTTCTCTAACAAAATTTGAGTAGTAGTACCAAACTAAACGTTTCTGTTCAGCTGTTAATTGTATACCAGAAGTATAAACTTTAGCAATGCGAGCAAAAAGTTTGTCGTTTTGATATACTTTATTTGAAAGCTCCGAAAACTTTGGCGTTAAATCGGATTCAATTGGCGCAAATTCAGCACTGCTTAAATTAGAACCATATATATCAAAAACCGCCTTGATTTGACTTAGTTTCTTCCCTGTCTTTTCTAAAGCAACTATAGTATTCTCAAAAGTTGCCGGTTTTGGATTAGACGCAATTGCACTAATTTCACCTAACTTTTCTTGAATTGCAGCCTCGATTGCCGGCTTTAAGTCTTGCAAACTGTAATCGGCAAAAGCTGGAACGCCTCCATAGGGTCCACTCCAATTATTTAAAAATGCATTCTGATGATATTGAGCATTTACTGCCATTATAGTAGTACTCATAAGTAAGGTTAGAATTATCTTTTTCATTATTTAATTGTCTTTGCTCAAATGTAAACAAAAAAACTTTTTTAGTGGCTAAATTAATTTTGCCGACGATAATAAAATCATTTTTACATAACAAATCGGAAACTTTCTTTTATTAAAACAATCTATAGTTTAATGAATAATTTTTATATTTTTGTTTCCATTCTTTTTTTCCTCTTTATGACATAGGCTATTTAAGAATAAAAGTACACTTTAACAAAAAAATGTTGTTTATGAAATACATTAAATCATTAGTATTATTAGTAATCCTAATCACTTTTTCAAATTGTAGTACCACTAGCAATGGCGATCCTGTAGAAGTCATAATTCCTCCTACTATGGGAACACTAACTACATACGAAGCTACTGATATTACACTAAACTCTGCTATTGCTGGGGGAGATATTACATCAGATGGTGGGTCACCTATTACAGCAAGAGGTGTAATTTGGGATGTTCATCCCAACCCTACAATTTCTTTAAACAGCAAAACAAATGATGGGACAGGAACCGGAAGTTTTGATAGTACTGCATTAGATTTAGAATCTAACACGACCTATTATTTACGTGCGTATGCAACCAACTTATACGGCACGGCTTATGGTAATCAAATTACTTTTACCACACCATTAAATCCAGATGACTTACCCGTTGTAATAACGACAGAGGTTACTGAGATTACTACAAATGCAGCATTATCTGGAGGAATTGTAACAAATATTGGCGCTACCGCAGTAAGTAGTCGTGGTGTCGTTTGGAGCACAACTCCTACTCCTACGATTAACAATACTGGAATTACGATAAACGGAGCTAATTCAGGTTCCTTTACAAGTGAAATTTCAAACTTATTACCTAACACCACCTACCACTTAAGAGCTTATGCAACCAATTTACAAGGTACTTCTTACGGCGAAGAATTTACTTTTACAACCAATCCACTTTTATATACTTCAGGCGCAGGTGTAACTGCTTTCGACGGTTCCCATTATAATTCTGTTATTGTGAATAGTCAAGAGTGGACTACTTCTAATTTAAACGTATCCACCTACAGCGACGGCACGATAATACCACAAGTACAAACAGCATCTGCATGGGCTGCTTTAACAACTGGAGCTTGGTGTTATTATAGTTTCCAAACAAGCAACGGAGTAGTATACGCTAAATTATATAATTGGTATGCAATAGCAGGGATATGGAATGAAGCTTCAAAAACAGACCCTGCTTTAAGAAAAAAAATAGCGCCAACTGGTTGGCATGTTTCCACAACAGCTGATTGGACTTCTCTTAGTGATTTCTTAGGTGGCGCAAGCATTGCAGGAGGTTTTATAAAAGAAGCCGGAACATCGCATTGGTCTGCTCCAAACACTGGTGCTACAAATTCAACTGGAATGACAGCACTACCAGGAGGAAATTGTACAACTACAGGAACTTTTGGTGGTTTAGGCACTTCAGGTAATTGGTGGTGTTCAGAAGAATATAACACAGTTAACGCTTGGTGCTCCGGATTAGTTAGCAATACTAAAAACCTATCTTCTGCTCCTATCAACAAAAAGACAGGATACTCTGTAAGGTTAGTTAAAAATTAATCGCTAGAAGATTTATAGTAAAAACCTCGTTTTTAACGGGGTTTTTTTATGAAAGAAAAATAGTTAGCCGTAGTTCGATCTAATCCAAATTTTTATCTTTGAATTAAACCTAAACATTACCTAAAGTTCACTATTTATGTTTCAATCAAAAAAAGATACGGTTTATGTAGTATTAGCAGGAATTTTTATAACCAACGCAATTGTAGCTGAACTTATCGGAGGCAAACTCATACATGTTGGTTCCGCGGTAATGAGTTTGGGGATACTTCCATGGCCTATTGTTTTTGTCAGTACCGATTTAATCAATGAATACTTTGGTGAAAAAGGAGTTAAAAAACTTTCTTTAATAACAGCTAGTTTAATCGCTTATACTTTTGTTTTGCTTTATATTGGCATGCAAATCCCAGCAGTTGATGGTGCTAACTTAGTTACAGATTCGCAATTTAACGGGGTATTTGGACAAAGTATGTGGATTATCGTTGGAAGCATCACTGCTTTTTTAGTCTCCCAATTAATTGATGTTTCAATCTTTCATTTTGTGAAAAACAAAACAGGTAATAAAATGATATGGTTACGAAGCACGGGCTCAACAGTTATTTCCCAATTGTTTGATAGTTTCATAGTATTAGGAATTGCATTTTGGGCTACAGGCAAAATGGATACTTCTACCTTTGTTTTATCTGCTTTTACAGGGTATTTTATTAAATTGATTATTGCCGTATGCTTGACACCGTTAATTTATTTAGGACACTCCTTTATTGAAAAATACATACATTCTTAAACCGTTATGGAAACAAAAATACGCTGCAACTGGTGCGAGAAAGACGATTTATACCGCGATTATCATGATAATGAATGGGGGAATCCCGTTTATGATGATGACAAACTCTTTGAGTTTTTAGTTTTAGAAACCTTTCAAGCTGGCTTAAGTTGGTATACCATTCTTAAAAAGCGGGATAATTTCAGAAAGGCTTTTGCTCAGTTTGATTACCAAAAAATAGCTCAGTTTCAAGAAGCAAATGTTCAAGAACTTATGCTAGACGCAGGTATTATTAGGAATCAATTGAAGATTCGCGGCACCATAGCAAACGCTATTGCATTTATAAAAATACAGGAAGAGTTTGGTAGTTTTTCAAACTATATATGGAAGTTTACTGATGGCCGACCAATTCAAAATAACTTTAAAAAACTAAGCGAAATTCCATCATCAACTCCTCTATCTGATGCCATCAGTAAAGATTTAAAAAAAAGAGGCTTTAAGTTTATTGGTACTACGGTAATTTATGCTCATATGCAAGCAACCGGCATGGTGAATGATCATATAAAAGAATGCTGGAGGAGTTCTTGTTAATAGAACTAGCAGCATTAATTAACTCGAGCAACTATTTACCATCTTAACTTTTTAAGACTAACATAAAGGTCTCTCGCGATATCTCAAAAGCACCTAATCGCTCCAAATGATGATTGTGTACTTGACAGTCTAAAAGCTTATAGTTATGCTCTTTTAAATAATCTATCAAACTTATAAAGGCTACTTTACTCGCATTTGACACTTTCGAAAACATACTTTCACCACAAAACACATGACCTAAGTCAACCCCATATAAACCCCCGACCAATTCGCCATTTTGCCATACTTCAACAGATTTGGCAACTCCTAATTCATACAACTTTATATACGATGTTATGATATCATCCGTTATCCACGTCCCTTCTTGACCTGTTCTTTCGATTTGCTGGCAATTATGAATGACCTCTCTAAAAGCTGTGTTAAACGTAATCTGAAATTTATTTTGATTGATAACATTGCGTATACTCCTTGGGACTTTATAAATCATCGGAATAACAACCATTCGTTCTGGTGGTGCCCACCAAAGTATGGGCTCGTCTTCATTAAACCAAGGAAAGATACCATTTCGGTATGCGAGCAACAATCGATCAACAGACAAATCGCCTCCTACAGCCAATACGCCTTCATAGGAAGCTTCTTCAACTGGTGGAAAAAAAAGATCTTTAGTTAAAAAATGCATTATGAAACGAAAATTAAAAAGAGTAGTAATAAACAACATTTAGTAAAAAAGCCAGAAACAAGAACTTGATTCTTATTTCTGGCCAATATAGTATACTTTTTTACTGAATTAGAACGGTAAATCGTCGTGTTCTTCTTCATTAAAATTAGTAGCTGGTGCAAATGCCTCTGTCGCAGGCATTGCAGGCATTCCTGCTGCAGGTGCTTCTGCCTGTAATTTTTCAATTCTCCACCCTTGAATATCATTGAAATATTTTGTTTCACCTTGTGGATTTACCCATTCTCTACCTCTAAGATTGATGGAAACTTTTACCGCTTCTCCTGCTTGATAGTTGCTTAATAAATCACATTTATCTTGCACAAAATTGATGCTAATAAATTGTGGATATTGCTCCTCTGTAGCAACAACTAATTCTCTTTTTCTAAAGCTAGCACTCACTTGTTGCTCAGCGTTAATCACTTTAATTTTCCCAGTAACTTCCATAATTATTGTTTTGCTAAAAGTACTTTCCAAGCAGATTGCACTTCATTATTATTCAAATATTCTTTTGCTTTTTGGTGCACTTTATGTTCATCATCTGAACTTAAGACTGCCTTTACAGCAAAATTTTGTTGGACAAATATAGTAATTTCTTCTTGTGTTGGCAAGGCTTCCACATTTCCTAATTTTCCTAAATCATTTCCATCAAAAACAAGACTTTCTTTTACAAAATCAGGAATCTTATCCACACCAATACCTAGTGTAGTTAAGGGTTTCTCAACCTCAAAAAGCCCTTGATTGGACCTAGAATACCAATTTCCTCCCAAACGGGAAACCAAATCAATCTTAGCTTGATCTATTTTATTATTACCATCTAAAACCAATTCATTAATATGAATTTTAACGACTTCACAAATAATTAAATTACCAGCACCTCCTTGATTTCCTAATGAAATGATTTCATTTACTTTACATTCAAATTGAACCGGACTTTCCTTTACCCTGTAGGGTTTAACCAATTCCGAACCAAACATAGTAAACCCAGCTTTTTCAAATTCATTCACTCCCTCAGGATATTCTGTACTTGCTAAAGAAACTTGTTGAACCATTTCAAAGTTTACTACATTTATCACAACTTCTTTGGTCGCTTGACAATTCTCTAATGTATGCTTACTAGTATTATTTCTAACTCGTCTTGCCGGTGAAAAAACCAATATCGGAGGATTAGCACTAAATACATTAAAAAAACTAAACGGTGACAAATTAGGATTCCCATTGGCATCTAATGTACTGGCAAATGCAATTGGTCTTGGTGCTACTGCACTTTGTAAGTAACCTTGCAATTCAGCAGGAGAAAGAGTGTGGGGTTCAAAACTTAACATAAGATTTTTTATTTTTCCAAAAATACAATTTTAATTGATATTGTAATCGATTGAAAAGGTTCAACATCACCATTTATAAACTATTTCAAAATCTTGTACAATAACGAAAGTCCTGCCGTTGCAGGACTCTCAAAACCTATATATCGATTACTATACCTGTTTACTGTTTGATAACTTTCACCGTTTTAGTTCCTTTTTCAGTAGTAATTTTAACCAAATACGTTCCTGCAGCTAAGTTTGACACATCTGCCTGTCCATTTAAGGTATTGATTGCTTTTGCAGCAACTTCCTGACCTAGTAGGTTAGTAATTTGTATTTTAGAAATTGTATTTTCAGCGTCGAATTTCAATATATCTTTAACTGGATTAGGATAAACTTTTACAGCAAATGCATTAAAAGTCGGCATTCCTAAAACGCCAAAACAAGTAATGGTGCGCGCTCTTCCAACAGCCTCATCTCCACACTGATCATCAATATGGGTATAGAAAAACACATCCCCATCGACAGTAGCTAACCAGGTAACAGGAGTTGTGCCATAGGCTACTGCGGTATTCCCGCCATCAGCACTTATTGTAATAAAATCTGTTGCATTATCGCTGCTAAACTCATAGGTATATCCTCCAGTTAAGGTTACCACTGAATATTCACCAGCAAAACCATCAGGCACAATTTCTTCCGCGGTAGACCCATCGCATATTGAAGGCACAAATGTTGTTGTGGGCCATTGACCGTTGGGGGCGTTTAAACAATATCCCGGGGATGATTGCGATGTAAAAGTAAACGTAGTACATCCTACTGCTTCTCCAGCTAAATTTCTGGCTATAACCATCCAATAAAAAGTGGTATTGAACGTTGGAATAGTCAATTGAGCTGTATTAGTTGTGAAATTTCCAATCAAGTCAGCAGTACTTAATGGTAAAGCAGTTCCTCCATAAAAATCATAACTATCCGGGACATCACCGGTAGTTGGAGCAGCCCAAGTAAAATCGACAGCGGGACCTACTGGCACATCAATTGCATTGTCTGCTGGATAGGTCAAGTTCACACAATCTGGTGCCGTAAGGGTCAAACCACTACACATAACAAATCTTGATCTTGAAACTTGCTCATCTCCACATTGATCATCAAGATGCGTATAGAATCGTATAAATCCATTAACGGTCGGCGTATATATAACTGGAGATATGCCATAAATCAAAGGCGTCAAACCATCTGCATCACTAATAGTTATAAAATCGGAGGTAATTGAACTACTAAATTCATATGTTAAACCCGCAGTCACACTAACTACCGAATATTCCCCTGCATAACCATTTGGTGTTATTTCCTCTGTTGTGGCACCATCACATAAGCTAGTTGAAAACGTACCAGCAGGGTACTGACCATAAGTCGCATTCAAACAATATCCAGGAGGATCTTGAGAAGTAAAACTATAAGTAGCACAATTTGTCGCTTCTCCACCTAAATTTTTAGGGACAACCATCCAATAGAAAGTGGTTGAAAACGTAGGTATCGTTAAATCAGCTGATGTGGTTGTGAAAGTAGCTACTAAATCAGCCGCGGTAAGAGGCAATGCGGTCCCAGCATAAAAATCGTAGCTATCCGGAACGCCACCTGTTGTTGGAGCATCCCATGTGAAGGTAACTGCAGGTCCTACGGGTAAATCGATAGCACCATCGATTGGATAAGTTAATGATGCACAATCAGCCGCAGTAATACTTGGTTGTAAAGAAATATCATCAAGTCCCCAATTATCTCCATCATCTTGAGACATAACAAAAGCCACATAAATGGACTGTCCAACATAAGCGCTCAAATCCACAGCTCTCTGCGACATCGTTAGTACAGGCAAGTCGGTTTCAGTTTTAGTATTAATTGTGGTAAAAGATGCTATATTCGTTTGTGAAGATGTAGAAACTCTTATGGTGTAAGTAGTTCCATAGTCCGTATCAAATCCTTGTGTATCATAAAATGTTAAAAGTGTATTTGGCGCCGTTACTGTAAATTGCGGCGTAACTAACCAATCTTCATTTATGCCTCCAGTTCCCGATTCCCATCTTACAAATGCCGATTTAGCCCCTGAAGAGATATAATCTACAGTAATGTTAGCCTTCCAGTTTTGTAAAGTTCCAAGACCATTAGAACCAATGAATGTAGCCCATCCCGCCGGTGGGAATGCAGCCCCTTCAAATCCCTCAGGAAATTGAGCATATCCTTTTAAAGCAAATGCTAAAAGAACAAAAAACACTAAAGTAATTTTTTTCATAAGTTGAAGTTTTATTTATTGCCTAGTAAAAGTACAAAATATATAAAATAATTAAGACCATTTTAATTACTTTTAAACCATTCAAAACAAGTCAAATGCAGTTTTCTGAAAAACGAAATATTACCCGATGGATTATTATTCTAGCATCCTTTATAATTGTAGCTTTAATACTTTGGAACACTTATACCTTTTTTCAAATTTTTAAAAATGAAGAGCGCGTTAAAATGCAACTTTGGGCGCAGAGTTTAAAGACAATTAACAACGCTAATTTGGATACTGACATCGAGTTGCCACGGCAAATCATGGAGAACAACACGACAATCCCTATTATTTTAACTGAAAACAATAAAATTATAAGCCATAACAATATTGATGAAAGTGATGCCGCTGATTCGACAAAACTGCAAGCGTTTTTAGAGAAATTAAAAAAACAAAACGACCCTATTGCTATCCATTATGAATCGGGAAAACTAAAGTACTTGGTCTTTTATGGTGACTCATCACTACTCAATAAATTAAAATATTATCCCATAGCCCTTTTACTTATAATATTCCTTTTTGGCGCTGTAGTATACAACTTTTACAGGAGCACCAAAATGGCAACACAAAACAAACTTTGGGCAGGAATGGCTAAAGAAACAGCGCACCAAATTGGCACACCTTTATCTTCTTTAATCGGATGGCTTGAAATAATGAAAGCAGATAATGTAGATGAAACTACCGTAGCTGAAATTGAAAAAGATATTAATCGCCTGCAAAACATCACCGATCGCTTCTCAAAAATTGGATCTGAACCTGTATTAGAATCGAAAAACATAATTATAGAAACAGCACAATCTTTTGACTATCTCAAATCTAGATTTTCAAAGCAAGTGATTTTTTCATTTGAGGCCCCAAAAGAACCGATATTTGTTTCCTTAAATTCGGCCTTACACAGTTGGACTATCGAAAACTTGGTTAAGAATGCTATCGATGCCATGAAAGGAAAAGGCAAATTGTCAATCAGCATAGAAAATGATAATCATACCGTGAAAATCTTAGTCAGTGATAGTGGGAAAGGAATCCCAAAAAATCAATTCAAACGGATTTTTGAACCGGGGTTTACGACCAAAAAACGAGGCTGGGGATTAGGACTATCTTTGACTAAAAGAATAGTAGAAGAGTACCACAAAGGCAAAATAAAAGTGTTGCATTCGGAAGTTGGAAAAGGAACTACTATACAAATTAGCTTCGCTAAAACATGAGTGTAATTAATCTATCAAAAAGCCCGCTATGAAACTTCATAGCGGGCCTATTATTTGTAATAATCAACTAATTATAAATTAGCTTGTATTCTTTTCGCAAGGTCTTCAAATTCCTCTTTTAACAAACTTTCTTTACGTTGAAATCGCATATCTTCCATATCGTGTAACGGAATTAAATGCACGTGTGTGTGGGGTACTTCTAGACCAATAACAGCGACTCCTATTCTTTTGCATGGTACTGTTTTCTCAATAGCTTTAGCAACTTTTCTAGAAAAACGCATTAAACCGATATAGTGCTCCTCTTCCATATCAAAAATTTTATCAATTTCTTGTTTTGGAATACAAAGTGTATGCCCTTTAGCATTGGGATTGACATCTAAGAAAGCCAAATAGTTTTCCTCTTCAGCTACTTTATAACATGGGATTTCTCCGTTTACTATTTTAGTAAAAATACTAGCCATATTTTAGTCTCTAGAAATCTCTAAAATTTCAAAATTTAATTTACCGTTAGGAACGCTTATCTCCGCTATTTCGCCTACTTTTTTTCCAAGCAAACCTCTCCCAATGGGCGAACTTACCGATATCTTTCCTGATTTTAAATCCGCTTCGCTTTCAGCTACCAAGGTGTACTTCATTTCCATCCCATTTGCCTTGTTTTTTATTTTTACATTAGACAACACCAATGCTTTTGACAAATCAAGCTGCGATTCGTCAATAAGTCGTGCATTCGAATACACTTCTTCCATTTTTGCAATTCTCATTTCCAACATACCTTGTGCTTCTTTAGCAGCATCATATTCAGCATTTTCAGATAAATCTCCTTTATCTCTAGCTTCAGCAATAGCTTGTGATGCTCTAGGTCTTTCAATGCTTTTAAGTTGCTCTAATTCATCTTTTAATTTTTTCAATCCTTCTGCAGTGTAATAAGATACTGTACTCATGTTTTCCTCTTTTATATAAATAGAAAAAATCCCATCGCAACGGGATTTCTTTTTGCAAAGATACTATTTTTGGTTTATTTCAAATTTCTTAACGCTTATTAACGTTTGTCAAAGTTAATTAAATTAAATTTGTTTACCCACAGTATTTCAAATAAATTTAAGCATGAAAAAGATTTTCATTTTTATAATAATGGTAGTATTTGCTTTTGGTTGTGACACAGGCAGCATAAACAATAACAATCCAAACATCCCAAACTATACGGTTAATTTACAAATCAATATGAATTTGCCCGGAAACAGTACGTTACAATTTCCAAGCAATCATATTGTTGATTATTCTCAAGGAGCGAGAGGAATTGTAATATTTAATGCCGGAAATTATTTTGTAGCTTATGATTTAGCTTGCCCTAACCAACCGTATTCTGGAGGCAATTGCAACACTGCGATGACAATTAGTGGGATAGAAGCTACCTGTGGCTGTGATAACACGGTCTATAATCTATTTTCTGGACAATGTCCTGGACAGCAGTACCCTATGAAACAATACCGAGTAGATGTTAGCGGAAATTATTTAATTGTAACGAATTAAAAAAAGCCAATCAAATTGATTGGCTTTTTTTATTTAAAACTTCAAAGTCATCCCTACCAAGAAATTAATCCCTGCTTGTGGAAAATAATAGGGGTCAATCCCATACATATAGCCATTAGAAACATACTTCTTGTCCATAAAATTATTGACTAACCCGGTAAAAGCAATCGATTTAAAAATCGATTTTGGTTTTAACTCATAAGCTATGTTAAAATCATTAACCGTGTAAGAAGGCAATCTTGACACTGTTGATTCGGAATTATCCAAATATTGTTGTCCTACATGTTTTTGTAACCAAATCAATTTAAAGTTTTGAAATGGCTCATAACAAAGCATCGAGGCTCCTATCAGGGAGGGAGAATAAGCTATTTGCTTTTGCTTATCACCATCATTAATAACATTTAAACTTTTAGTGAGACTAAATTGTAATGAAAGTTTAGTAGTCAATTGATAAAGGGCTTCTATTTCTAATCCTAATCGATAACTTTTGTCTGTATTTGCTCTTATTGGATTTCCAACCTCATCTAATTCTCCTGTTAGGAGTAATTGGTTTCTATAAAGCATATAGTACATATTAGTTGTCCATTGAAATTTGCTCGATTTATGTCTCCATCCTAATTCAAAATCATCCAGCCTTTCTGGTTGCGGATTTCCATTTTCATAATCAGTTCGGTTGGGCTCTCTATTCGCTTTTGCATACGAAAAATACAAACTGTTTTTAAGATTTACACTATAGTTCAATCCGGCTTTTGGATTAACAAAACCGAAACAGTCATTGACTTTCTCTGCCTGAACACCATCAGCCTCATAGTTCACATTTCGATACTGCAAATCGGCATAGAAACTTAATTTTTGGGTTAACTGATAGTTGACTTTAGCGAAAATAGTTCCGTCCTTTTTGACTCCAAAATCATCATAATAGTGATCGCCATGCTCGCTTGTTGAAGCAAATCGAGCCCAAATTACTTTTCCATAATGTTTGCCTTCATACTTATTCCAGCTCCCTCCTACAATTACATCCCAAGTAGCATTTTTGTAATTAACTGAAAAAGTAGTGCCATAAAAATCGTTATCTAACCATTTCTGGCGAATCAAATCGGTTGACGACACTCCTGAAACAGGAAGCAATCCATAGTCTTCAAATGAAGCATCTTCTTTATAATTCTCATAATACCCTTTCCCTTTCGTATAATGAACGGCTATATTTGTATTCCAGTGGGTATCTATTTTTTCATTCCAATGCAATTGAAAATGATCTTGTTGGTAATTATCGGTTTCATTTTTGTAAAATCTAGTATTACCCAATTCGTCAGTAAACATTCCTGAATAATTAAATGTTCGGTCGTTCGCTAACATGGCAGCATCAATTCCATTCCATGCTTGGTATGTTTTTTCAGTTCCGCCAAACACTAAAGCTTTTATTATGGAAGACTTACTCACATAAGTTCCTTGTAAAAAATAAGATTTTAAATCCGAGGTAGCTCTATCGATGTACCCTTGCGAATTAATACTAGACAATCTTCCTGCCAATTCAAAATGATCATTTAACAATCCTGTGCTAAACTTTACCGTATTCTTTCTAGTAGAAAAGCTTCCAGCTGAATTAGAAATCTCCGCAGAACTTTGTTTGGAATAAGAATCGGTTAACATGTTTAAACTTGCTCCAAAAGCTCCGGCGCCATTGGTAGAAGTTCCAACGCCTCTTTGTAACTGTAAATTTTCTACCGATGAAGCAAAATCGGGCAAATCAACAAAAAAAGTTCCACTGGCTTCCGCATCATTATAGGGAATACCATTGATGGTAACGTTTACACGCGTTGCATCACTACCTCTAACCCGTATTCCGGTATATCCAACACCGTTACCGGCATCCGAAGTTGTTACTACCGAAGGCATATAATTTAATAAAATGGGAATGTCTTGCCCAAGGTTACGGTTTTTTAATTCCTTCTTATCTAGGTTACTGAATGTAACCGGTGTTTTAGCCGTAACGCGGATCGCAGAAACCAACACCTCATCGAGTGGATTGACCTCAGTAGAGTCTTTTACTTTTTCTTGCGAGAAAGAAACAAGTGAAAATAGCAAATAGAAAATTGAAAATAGTAGCGTCCTTGCACTGCTTTCCTTGTTCTTTTGATTTAAAAATTGGAATAAAGTTTTCATTCGTAAAATAGGTTACGAATAAAAGGGGTAATTATTCTTTGATTAAAAAATTAAATTGATGTTCCTATGACATGTAGTGTGCACGCTACTTTGTCATTTTTCCCTCGGCAACATTACTTGCCCAGGTTCATTGGGTATAATCTCAGCCCTTGGTAGAGCACCCCTTTGAGACAGGGCAAAGATAAACCTATATCCTGCAATAATCAAACACAAATATTCAAAAAAAATTAAAACTGCGGTTTGCGTCTATTTTGTTTCGTCTCCGATAGATTTCTTTTGGCTTTTATTCTCTTCTCAATTACGGAACGAGGAATTTTAGTTGGTTTCCTTTTTTTAGGAACCTTTAAGGATTGATTTATCAATTCCAAAAAACGCTTTGTAACAATTGTTTTGTTTTTGAGTTGGCTACGATCCTCATCACAAGTAATAAGTAGCAAACTTTCTGCCGATAATTTACGGTGAAGCTTTTGAAATAACCATTCCTTTTCTTCTGGTGAAAATGCTAAAGAAGCATTTAAATTGAAAGTCAACACTACTTTGGAGGAAACCTTATTGACGTTTTGACCACCTGCCCCAGAACTTCGAACGGCTTTAAACTGTAATTCTGTAAGCAATTGATCAGTTCTCATACTGAGCTTGATGTGCTGGTTTTAATAAATCATTTACGGTCTTCACCGGATTAAAGGTTACCAAAGGTACTTCCACAAAAACAGTAATCCATTTGGCCATGGCACCATTCCATAATCCGGGTAATTCATAGCCTCTTAGTTCTTTCCCTTTATTGTTTTTGTGAACAATAAATCCAGTGCTAGGATCAATAAATTGGTGCAAATCAAATTTTTCTCCTTTAAAATTTTTAGTTCCACAAACTAAATCAACGGGATTAAAATGAGTGGCACGGGCTAAAACACCAACTTGTTCTATATTATGGGTATCCACTTGAGAACTTTCAACGATTTGCAATGAAACATTACCTTTATAACTTCTAACCCAAAACGGACCTCCTCCTGGTTCTCCTTCATTTTTAACCATTCCGCAAACTCGGATTGGTCGGTTTAATTTGTTTTTGATATAGTCTATTTTGTTTTCAAGGGTGTATTTGAAAAAATCCTCTAGCACATCAATATTTAATTTTTTTGTCATAAACTCGAGTATGCCTTCAATATCGCTTTCATTTATAGTTTGATCTTCTAAAGTTCTTAATATTTGGAAAGTCTCTGCTTGTAAATTAAGTAATACTCCTGCCAAGGCTTTCTTATATAAGGTTATATCATGAAAATGATTTTGAATTACGTTATCTATATTTTTTATAAAAATAACATCCGCCTGCAATGCATTCAAGTTGTTGATCAAAGCGCCATGTCCTCCCGGTCGAAACACTAATTGACCTTCATCATTTCTGAATGGCTTGTTTTTCAAATCGACCGCTATGGTATCCGTACTTTTATGCTGATAGGAAAAATTAACCACCGTTTTTATTCCTGATTTTAATTCTATTTGATCCTTAACTTGGGCGATAATGTTTCTAAATAAATCTTCGTGACTTTCAGAAATTGTAAAATGCAAATGAGAAATTGAATTTGAACTAGCATAAAAAGCACATTCATTCAAATGCTCTTCCACCGGGGTAGCGATATGTGACTGATATTTATGAAATGCTAAAGTTCCCTTAGGCTTGTTAGCAAAGTCAAAATGAGCTTCATCCAGCATTAATTGGATGAATCGGAAGCTTTTTTCATGAGCCTCCAAAGTATCATAATCACTATACAATTCTTTTAATCGCATCTTGATTTCCCCATAAAAAGGAAACTTTTCAATACCCGCTAAGAAAACGAGTAAGTTTTTATCTTTTTTGCGATTAATATAAGCGTTTATAGTTTCGTTTTCATAATCAAATTCGTTAAGAAATTCATTCAAAAATTTGAACATTCTACTTGCAGCACCTGAGGCAGGAACAAACTTTTTAAGTTTCAAACTTTCTTTTTTACGATCAAAGTCGTCCGCAAGTTGTTGAAATTCCTCCTGATTTAGTTTTAGGATACCATCATTAATAGTGGCGGGACGCTCCAAGTATATTTTTGGAATACCCGATTGAAAAAGCAACAACTCGGTTTCTATTTTTTCCAATACCATCCCATGTTGCGCTATTTGAGCAAAATCGGCCTCTGTAAATCCGTACCGTTTCTTTAAACTATCTTGAGTTTTAAAATTCTTTTCCATTCTAAATAACCGTAAAAGGCAATAATTGTAAAAATTAAATATTGAATACTCGTAAAAGAATAGCCCTTAACAAAGTACATGGGAATCGAAACGATATCTCCCACAATCCACAAAACCCAGTTTTCAATTTTCCGCTTCGCCATCAGCCACATCCCGACAAAAAAGATTCCGGTCACCAAGGTATCTACATAAGAGGTCCAATTGGTAAATTTATTGAAAATTGTGTAAATCCCAACAACGAATACCACGGTTCCTAAAAAAATAATAACGGCCCATTTTTTTTCTAAGGATGTCATCTTGGATATGGGAAACGCTACTTCCTCTCCGCTCTTTCGAGTCCAATGGTACCAACCGTAAACACTCATGATGACATAATAAAAATTAATCATCATGTCTCCTAGAAGCGACCATTTCCATAACAAATAAGTATAAATCGCCGTATTAATGATCCCCGTAGGAAAAACCCAAATCGAATCTTTTTTAGCATACCACACGCTTAGCAATCCAAAAAGAATAGCCGTTACCTCCAATATAATTTCAATCGCAGGATAGTTTTTGTACTGAGAAAACAGAAATTCAATCATTCGTCAAAGAAGTTAAAATTGTTTTCAAATGCCGTTCCAATAACCACCATCGCGGCACCCGCGGCAAAAGCGGCTTCAATTGCATCCTTCGAACGGATTCCGCCGCCTACCAGTAAAGGTACCGAAATCCGCTCCGAAACAGCTGCAATCATTTCCAACGGGACCGCTTTTTGAGCACCACTGCCGGCTTCTAAGTAGATCAGCTTATTGCCAATCAATTCACCCGCTTTCGCTGTTTGCGCTGCATATTCAGTATTATTGCGGTCTAAGGGCATGGTCCTACTTACCCGTTCAACCGCTGTTTCACAACCACTTTCGATTAAAACATAACCTGTGGAAATTATTTCTAAGGTGGTTTTCTCCAATATTGGCACGGCATTAATTTGGTGTTCAATCAAATAATCGGGATTTCTACCTGAAAGTAATTGAAGGAATAAAATCCCATCTGCTTCCCTTGAAATTTGCGATGGATTTCCGGGAAATAATATGATGGGCAGGTTTGTAGCTTGCTTCAACACTTTGATAAAATCATTTAAATGATGGCCCTCAAACGAACTACCCCCTACTAACAAATGAGTGGCAGGTGATTGATTGATTTTAGGAATAAGAGTGCTTAGTCCTTTCAAATCCAATTTATCAGGATCTAAAAGGATGGCAAGAAGCTTTTTGCGCTCTTTTTTAGCAGTAATTATCGATTGATATAGATTCATGTTACTTTGAAGGAAACCAACTCATTCATGATTTGGAACTATTCCCTTTAGATTCAAAAGCACAAACAAAAACATATTCTTCAATGAAATCAAAAAGTATGTCAAAGTATGCTACTTTGTGGTTAAATCGCAACGCTGCACTGCATTTACGATCGGACAGTAGAAATTCGTTTTCAAAAATATGGTCTTTGAAACTAATGCCCACTTCGTTTTTAATTTTAAAAACCGATTCTTTAATACCCCAAACCACCGTAGCTTTTTTAAGACAATCTTCTGCATCTAAATTCTCTAAATGCGTCACATCCATAAAGCGAGGAGCTAGCTTGACTACTTTCTCTTTTAATATTTCTAAATCGGCTCCAACATTTTCGTCACTCAACACGATTATCGAAAAATCATTTGAATGCGAAATGGAAATATGCATACCATCTGTTAAATGAGGCTTACCAAACACATCGTAATATAAATCAAAGTCGGTATACCCCTTCTCCATCAACAAACGTCTTACACTCATAAAACCCTTTTGATGGCTTTCAGACTTCATGCTGTTCAAACGGTCCAAGGACGCTTCTTTCAGTTCAACACTAGAAAAAAGTTCGTCAAAACTTTCCGTGATCTTCCACACCAGTAGTTGGGTGCCGTCCTTTAAAGCTTTGATTTTTAGTAGTGGCATGTGTAATTTGAAATTATCTGTTTGTATTTCAGAAAATTAAGCAGTTGAACAAGTCACAAAAAAGTAAAAAACCTTTTTTTAATTCTTTCCTATTATGTAGCTTTGCAAAAATTTTAGCTAATATAAATATTTTATAGATGAGTACACAAACTTTACCATTTGTAGCCTACAAAGTTAAGGACATTAACCTAGCGGCTTGGGGAAGAAAAGAAATTGAATTGGCAGAAGCCGAAATGCCGGGATTAATGGCGCTTCGTGCTGAATACGGTGCTAGCCAACCGTTAAAAGGAGCTCGTATTGCAGGTTGTCTTCACATGACGATCCAAACGGCGGTTCTAATCGAAACTTTAATTGCTTTGGGAGCAGAGGTTACATGGTCTTCTTGTAACATTTTCTCAACTCAAGATCAAGCTGCTGCTGCTATTGCTGCTGCTGGAATTCAAGTCTATGCTTGGAAAGGTTTAGACGAAGAATCTTTTGATTGGTGTATCGAGCAAACCCTTTTCTTTGGTGAAGATAGAAAACCATTAAACATGATATTGGATGACGGTGGTGATTTGACCAATATGGTATTTGACCGTTACCCTGAATTAATCCCAGGTATTAAAGGATTATCAGAAGAGACTACCACTGGTGTTCACCGTTTATACGAACGAATGAAAAACGGTACATTATTCATGCCGGCTATCAATGTAAATGATTCGGTTACTAAATCGAAATTTGATAACAAATACGGTTGTAAAGAATCAGCTGTTGATGCTATACGTAGAGCAACTGACATTATGTTGGCTGGTAAAAGAGTAGTTGTTTGTGGTTATGGTGATGTGGGTAAAGGAACAGCCGCTTCTTTTAGAGGTGCAGGCTCCATCGTTACGGTTACTGAAATTGATCCAATTTGTGCGTTACAAGCTGCCATGGACGGTTTTGAAGTTAAAAGATTAAATACTGTGGTTGGTAATGCTGATATCGTAATCACGACTACAGGAAATAAAGACATCGTAATGGGAAGCCACTTCGAACAAATGAAAGACAAAACAATCGTTTGTAACATCGGACACTTCGATAACGAAATTGATATGGCATGGTTAAACAAAAACCATGGTGCCTCTAAAGTAGAAATCAAACCACAAGTAGATAAATATACCATTGCTGGAAAAGACATACTTATTTTGGCTGAAGGTCGTTTAGTAAACTTAGGTTGTGCTACGGGTCACCCTAGTTTTGTAATGAGTAACTCATTCACCAACCAAACCTTAGCGCAATTAGAATTATGGAATAATAGCGCTGCTTACAAAAATGAAGTGTACATGTTACCTAAACATTTAGATGAAAAAGTAGCAGCCCTACACTTAGCTAAATTAGGCGTTGAATTAGAAACCTTAAATAATGAGCAAGCTGCCTATATCGGAGTTGCCGTTGAAGGTCCATTCAAACCAGAATATTACAGATACTAATTGTGATTCCCGCGAAGGCGGGAACCTTATCCTAGAAAAAACCCTTGCAGTAATGCGAGGGTTTTTTAGTTAATCAATCTTGATAAAGATGATTTTTCATATAATAATTCATTCAAAGGATAAATTAGTAATAAAGCAATTAACCATTGCTGCAAAACAAAAAACCCGCTTACTATCGTAAACGGGTTTTGTATAATAATAAGAGTAGTTCTTATGCCTCGAATGGAAGGATAGAAACATATGATTTGTTTTCTCCTTTTTTCTGGAATTTTACAATCCCGGCAACTTTTGCATGTAAAGTATGATCTTTACCCATGTAAACGTTTTCACCTGGATTATGTTTAGAACCTCTTTGTCTAACGATGATATTACCAGCAATTGCAGCTTGACCACCATAAATCTTAACGCCTAAACGTTTCGATTCTGATTCTCTACCATTCTTAGAACTACCGACACCTTTCTTGTGAGCCATGACGTTTTAGTTTTTAAATGTTAATTATTCTTCTGTAGCTTCAGCTTTCTTTGCTGCTTTCTTTTTTGGAGCACTTCCATTAATACCTTCAATCACAATTTGTGTCAAGTATTGTCTGTGTCCATTTCTTTTTTTGTAACCTTTTCTTCTTTTCTTTTTGAAAACGATTACTTTGTCTCCTTTTAAGTGTTGTAACACTTTGGCTTCTACGGAAGCACCTTCTATAGCTGGGGCGCCTAAAGTAATGTTACCATTGTCGTCTAATAAAAGAACTTTGTCAAAAGAAACTTTTGAACCTTCCTCATTAGCCAAACGGTGAACATAAACCTTTAAGTCTTTGCTTACTTTAAATTGTTGCCCTGCTATCTCTACGATTGCGTACATAACAATAATGTTTAATTAATTTTTAAGAGTGCAAATATACTACTATTTATTTTACACACAACCCCAATACCAAAAAAGTTTTCACCTTAAAAATCAAATGCTTAGGAAAGGTAAATATTTTTACAAAAATTAAGAAAAAAAGATACCTTTGGTGTAACAAAAAAAAAGGTTGGTCTACTAACCAAGGAATCAACGAAAAAATTTCAATTTTTTATGAAAAAATCACTAATCGCTTTAAGTTCAATGCTTATGCTTGGAGGAATAGCTCATGCCCAAAAGGTAGCTTTTGAGGAGTACGATTTACCTAACGGTCTTCATGTAATTTTACACAACGACCCATCGGCACCAGTTGTAATTACCTCAGTAATGTATCACGTAGGTTCTAAAGACGAGAATCCAGAAAGAACTGGTTTTGCACACTTTTTCGAACATTTATTGTTCGAAGGAACCGAGAACATCAAAAGAGGAGAATGGATGAAAACCGTTACTTCTAATGGAGGAACAAATAATGCGAATACTTCTGAAGATAGAACGTATTATTTTGAAGTATTCCCTTCAAACAATACGGAATTAGGATTATGGATGGAATCAGAACGATTGATGCATCCTGTAATTAACCAAATTGGTGTAGATACCCAAAATGAAGTGGTTAAAGAAGAAAAAAGACTTCGTGTTGACAACCAACCTTATGGTCAGTTGATTGCTGAGGTTAAGAAAAACATGTTCAAAGTACACCCGTACCGTTGGGCAACTATCGGTTCTATGGATCACTTGGACGCTGCTAAACTAGAAGAATTCCAAGCGTTCAATAAAAAATTCTATTCTCCAAATAATGCTGTATTAGTAGTTGCTGGTCAAATCGACGTAGCGCAAACTAAAGCATGGGTAGCTAAATATTTTGGCCCAATCCCAAGAGGAGTAGAATTGAAAAAACAAACATTCACGGAAGCGCCTATCACAGAAACGATGCACGCAACTTACGAAGACCCGAACATCCAAAAACCAATGGTAGTTGCGGCCTACAGAACGCCATCTATGAAAACTCGTGATGCTAGAATCTTAGACATGATATCTACGTATTTAAGCGATGGAAAAAGTTCAAAATTGTACAAAAAGATTGTAGACGACAAGAAAATGGCGCTACAAATTGGGGCGTTCAACTACAGCCAAGAAGACTACGGTCAGTACATTTTATACGGAATGCCTCAAGGTGACTTTACCTCAGCTGATTTAATTAAAGAAATCGATGAAGAAGTAGTAAAACTTCAACATGAGTTAATCTCTGAAAAGGATTTCGAAAAATTACAAAACATCAACGAAAACAATTACGTGGATGAAAATTCTGGTATCGAAGGAGTTGCCGAAAATTTAGCAACATACTATTTACTATATGGCGATGTTAATTTAATCAACACGAATATCGAAATGTACCGTTCTATTACTCGTGAGGAAATTAGAACGGTTGCTCAAAAATACTTAAATCCAAACCAACGTTTGATTTTGGATTATGTACCTGCAAAAGACAAAGCTGACTCGAACGTAGGTGAACAGGCGAAGCAAAACAACTAAACTTACAACAATGAAAAAATCAATTATAGTATTATCAAGCTTGTTTTTAACTTTTATTATGCAAGCACAAGACAGAACGCAACCAAAACCGGGTCCTTCGCCCTCTATCAATATTAAAAAACCTGAAACTTTTTCATTGCCAAACGGCTTAAAGGTTTTAGTAGTTGAAAATCACAAACTACCAAGAGTTTCTTTTAGTTTATCAATTGACAACGCTCCCTATGCAGAAGGCAACAAAAAAGGAACAGACGATTTAACAAGTAGCTTAATCGGAAACGGTTCCGTTAAAACCTCTAAAGATGCGTTTAATGAAGAAATCGACTTTTTAGGAGCTAGCATTAACTTCTATTCTTCAGGAGCTTCGGCAAGTGGATTGTCAAAATATTCTAAACGAATTTTAGAATTAATGGCTGAAGGTGCTTTAACACCTAATTTCACCCAAGAAGAATTTGACAAAGAAAAAGAGAAATTAATCGAAGGGTTAAAAACGCAAGAGAAAAACGTTTCTGTAGTAGCAGGAAGAGTAGAAAACGTTTTAGCCTATGGCAAAAATCATCCCATAGGAGAATACTTGACCGAAGAGACCATCAACAATGTTTCTTTAGCAGATGTAAAAGAAAATTACAGAACCTATTTCGTTCCAGAACATGCTTACTTAGTAGTCGTGGGAGATGTAAAAACTAAAGAAGTGAAGAAAATGGTTGAAAAACTATTTGGTTCATGGATTAAAGCAACAGCACCGCGATTAGAATATTCTAACCCAAGCAATGTACAATACACACAAATTAATTTTGTGGATATGCCAAATGCCGTACAATCTGAAATTTCATTAATTAATACGGTTAACTTAAAAATGTCAGACCCTGACTTTTTCCCCGTGATTTTGGCTAACCAAGTGTTTGGTGGTGACTTCAACAGTTACTTAAACATGAATTTAAGAGAAAAACATGGATGGACTTACGGAGCTCGCTCTAGTGTAGGTTTTGACAAATACATGTTCAGCAAATTTAAAGCAAATGCTCAAGTTAGAAATGCAGTTACCGATAGCTCTGTTGTGGAATCTATTAAAGAACTAAACAAAATCAGAACCGAAAAAGTAACAGACGAAATGTTAAACAGTGTAAAAGCAGGCTATATCGGTCGCTTTGTGATGCAAGTAGAAAAACCAGCAACGGTTGCTCGTTATGCACTAAATATTGAAACAGAAGGTTTGCCAGCTGACTTCTACGAAAACTACATCAAAAACATCAATGCAGTAACGGCAGATGACGTAATGAGAGTAGCTAACAAATATTTCTTAGCGGATAATTTACGAATCGTTATCACGGGTAAAGGTTCTGAAGTAATTGCCGCATTGGAAAAACTTAAAATTCCAATGTTCTACTTTGACAAATTTGGTAATCCTACCGAGAAACCAGCGATGAAAAAAGCGGTTCCTGCAGGCGTAACCGTAAAAACTATTGTAGATGCTTATGTAGCTGCTATTGGTGGTGACAAAGCATTGAAAACTGTGAAGTCGGTTTCTTATGTTGGTTCTACTACTATTCCACAAATCCCATCTCCTTTATCATACACTCAAAAAGCAGATGCTAAAGGAAGAATGATGGTTGAGTTGTCTATGCCAGGCATGAGCTTGATGAAACAAGCGTTCAACGGTACTTCAGGTTACATGACACAACAAGGTCAGAAAAAAGTAATGGAAGGCGATGATTTAGCCAAAATGAAAGCAGAATCAGTGTTGTTCAACGAAACGTTATTAGCGACAAAAGCTGGTGTTAAAGTAACAGGCATTGAGCCTTTCAACGGAAATGACGCGTATGCTGTTGTAGACGGCGATACTACTTATTTCTTCGATGTTAAAACCGGATTAAAATCAGGAGAATCTTCAACAGAAGAAAAAGGAGGTCAAAAAATGACTCGCGTTACGAGTTTCAATGACTACCGCGTAGTAAAAGGAGTTAAGTTCCCATACAACACCGTACTAAATGTAGGTATTGAATTAGACATCAAAATGTCTGATGTAAAAGTTAACGAAGGCGTTATTGATGCTGATTTTCAATAATAGTACATCAAAATAAGATTCAAAAAGGCCCCGATAATCGGGGCCTTTTTATTTTTTATTGGCCAAATAAACCCCAATCAAAATAACAAAGGCACCTAGCAGTTGAAAAACATTTAACATTTCATTATCCATCATCCCCCATAAACAAGCCACCATCGGAATGAGATAGGTCACTGATGAGGCAAACACCGGAGACGAAATTTGAATTAGTTTGTAAAACAAAACGTTTGCCACTCCAGTTCCTACTATACCTAACACCATAACAAACAACATGGCATGCTGTGTAGAAGGTAAAATCATTTTGGAGCTAAAATCAGTGAACGCCAAAATGACAATCGCGGGAACCAACATCACCGCAAAGTTTCCCGTAGTAATGCTCAAGGGCTTCACATCTGACAAGTATTTTTTAATCAAGTTTACATTTGTGGCATAACAGAGCGTAGCAATCAATACTAAAATAGCATAGTAGTTATTTTCACTTCCCTCTTGATTAGTTCCCATAAAAATCAATAACGCGGTCCCAAGCAATCCAGTAATGATCCCAATAAATTGATTCCTTTTAAAGTTTAATCCAAACAATACGGAACCTAATACCAACGTGTTTAAAGGCGTCAACGAATTTAAGATTGAGCAAATGGAACTACTCACCTTTGTTTCGGCTATGGCAAAGAGGTAGGCTGGAATGAAAGTGCCAAAAAGCGACGTTAAGGCTATAAATTTCCATTGCCCCAGCGGGATTGAGGCCAGACTCTTGAAACCAACAAGCAATAGGAAGAATGCACAAAAGATAATGCGCAACGACCCTAATTGAAACGGATTCAGTCCTACCAGTCCCTTTTTAATAAGGATAAACGAACTTCCCCATATTAACGCTAAGGTTACCAAAAGTAACCACTTCAGTTGCTGTGCTTTCATATAAAATGTTTACGGGACAAATTTTGTAATTTTTTTAAGAACTAACGATTTTATTTTTCATTAGTTTTGCTTTTGATTTAAAGATTGAATCACAACACTATAAACAATTAACAATATGAAACTAGTAAAATCGCTTGTAATCATGGGTCTATTTACTGCCCTGTTCAGTTGCAAGGATACGGCCAGCAAACCAGCAGCAATGACTACTGATGCAGCAACAACAGAAACGAAAGTATCAGCCGTTGCACAAAAACCTGAAACAGCGAGTTTTAAAATTGACGGTATGACTTGTGCTATTGGTTGTGCTAAAACCATTGAAACCAAATTATCCAAAATGGATGGTGTACAAAAAGCCAGTGTTGATTTTGATAAAAAACAAGCCACGGTTGAGTTTGACGCGGCAGTTTTAACTCCGGAGAAATTAGTACAAGCAGTGGAAAGCACTGGTGATGGAGCAACCTACAAAGTCTCTCAGGTAACCACAAATGGAAAAGCTTAAGCAACAAACAATAAGTAACAAAAAAGGAACGCTACAGCGTTCCTTTTTTTATTTCCATTTAATGGTTTCCATCAAATGCTGCAAGTCATTTTTAACATAACTCTCGGCAGGTAGAATAGAGTCGTAATTTGGCTTCGCATAAAAATAAGCCGAACCTGTTATAAAGTGCTTACTATTATCGGTCGCATAAAACAAGGAGTTGGTCGCAGCATTACCTGTTACATCATAAAACATACCGTACACTTTTTTGTTAGGGTCAACAAAAGGTTGTTCTATAATTTTATCGGCTTTTAACGTATGAAGTTTGTAGGTTAGATTTTGAGCATCACGCAACAAAAAGTCAATATTATTATCCACCGTTTTATAATTTAGATAAATCGTTGCTTTCATTTTTGGGTAATGAATTGTCATCCCGCAGTTGCTTTCATCCTTTATAAGGGCCTCTTTGTTTATTTCGAATTCAAACGGGCAAGGACTAGTTTTCAACGTATATCGTGCTAAAGGATAGTCTAACCGCAATTGGCTCGCCGGTTTAGGCAAAACGTCATCCTTACAACTTCCTGCAAAAACGGTAACTAGTAGCACTATGGACAAAACAAAAAATTTTCTAATCATTCTAAAATTATTCAAGCGTTACTTTTAATTGTTTAATTCTTTTTTTATCGACTCCTTCGATAGTGAAATATACGGTTGAAAAATGGATTTTTTGTCCCTTTTTAGGAAAGTTTCCTAAGATCTCTAATAAAAATCCTGCCAAGGTTTCTGCTTCTCCTTTTTTACTTTCAAACGCATCTTCATCAACTTCTACGATACGATAAAAATCTTTTAAATTGATCTTCCCTTCAAACAAGAAATTCTTCTCATCAATTTGGGAATAACTAATGTTTTCATCATCAAATTCATCGGATATGTCGCCTACAATTTCCTCGATTACATCTTCCAACGAAACCAACCCAGAGGTCCCTCCATACTCATCAACGACTACCGCTAAGTGGCTTTTCAACCGTTGAAAATCTTTAAGCAAATCATCTAACTTTTTATTTTCTGGAACAAAAAACGGTTCGCGCATCAGCTTCTTCCAATCAAATTCCTTTTTATGCAGGTGCGGCAATAAGTCTTTGACAAACAACACCCCTTCTATTTGATCTATGCTTTCTCTATATACCGGAATCCTTGAATACCCTTTGTCTACTATTTTTGGATAAATCTCCGCGAAGGTTTCTTCGATTTCAATAGCAAAAACATCGATTCTAGGACTCATTACTTGTTTCGTGTCGGTATTACCAAAAGAAACAATTCCTTCTAATATCTTTTGTTCTTCCGAGCTAGTATCATCCGTAGACGTTAATTCCAAAGCTTGCGACAATTGATCGACAGAAATATTGGTCTTTTGCTTTCCTAGCTTTTCATGCAAGTATACGGTAACAGCACGCATGGGCAAACTCACCGGCGAAAGCACTTGATCTAGCACTAATAAGGGGCGCGCAATGAATTTGGAAAATTTCAAATTGTTTCTACTGGCATAGACTTTAGGCAATACTTCTCCAAACAATAATATTAGAAAGGTAACTAAGATTACCTCCGCTGTAAATTTTAGCACCGGATTAACTAGGGCCGAAAAAAGAGATTTGCCTACAAAAGAAAAAATAATCACTACGCCGATATGGCTAAAGTTATTAGCGATTAATATCGTTGCCAAAAGTTTTTTTGGCCGTTGCAATAATTTTGTAATCACATTGGCTTTTAAAGAATCTTCGGTTGCTAGTATATTTAAATCTTTGGAAGTAAGAGAAAAAAGGGCTACTTCGGCAGCCGATACCATCGCTGATGAAAACAAAAAAAACACAATTCCAACACTTCCAAAAAGCAGTTTTGTGTCTATAGTTGCCAAAAAAGAAAGACTGGGCTCAGGGTCCAAGGGTATAAGGATTAGTTAAACAAAATTAAAATGGCAAATCATTTTCCGGACTTGTTGCATTAGGAGCTTCATGAGTCGCCTGCTTAGGATCTAAATTTTGCGGCGTTTTTAAACCATCCACTTCCTTTTTAGTGGTAAGGAATGTAAACTCCGTTACTTGAATTTCGGTAGTATACTTGGTCGTTCCATCTTCAGCCTGCCACTGCCGTGATTTAATTCGGCCCTCAATATAGATCTTATCGCCCTTCGACAAATACTTTTCACAAATTTCTGCCGCTTTATTTCGCACTACCAAATTATGCCATTCGGTAGAAGCGATACGCTCATTGGTTTGTTTATTAATATAAATCTCATTCGTAGCCAGCGGAAAACGGCCAATGCAATTTCCTCCTTCAAAATAATGCATTTTTACATCATCTCCTAGGTGACCTATTAACATAACTTTATTTAGCGTACCGTTCATCGTTTTAGCTTTTGTTTACCTCAAATTTACTACATTTTTTTGAATTGAAAAATCACTGACCCGCAATAAAATTAAAAATTACGATGGGAAACGGCATTTTATACACTGATTCCCAATTAATTCCATGGGGGAGACTGCCAGAAACTTTAACATTCCAAAATTTTATGTGCAATTGTTGGTGGGACAACTTATGTATAATAGCATCGGCGTTACTCAAGGTAATGTCCAGAATTTTGTTGGGAACGAACACTTGCTCTTGAATTAGCTTGAGTACTTCTTGCTCTGACAATGCCGTAGCCGTTTCCAGCAAAGGGAATTCATATAAATTATGCCAAATCCCCTTAGTGGTGCGTTGCTGCAACATCGTGTGCGCCACATCATCCGTAAATATAAGGTAGTTAAAAAACCTCGCAGTCACTTTTGTCTTCTTGGATTTAATCGGTAACACCGCAACTTGTTTTTTTTGCAAGGCCACACAACTGTCGTTAAAAATACATTGCGAACAATTCGGATTTTTGGGAACGCATTGCAGGGCCCCAAACTCCATAATTGCTTGATTGAACCTATTTGCTTTACCTTTGGGCAATACGGCCGCAGCCAATTGGGTAAATTCTTTCTTAGCCCCACTCGATGCTATATCGGTTGTTACGCCGAAATAGCGCGATAACACGCGGTACACATTCCCATCGACTACGGGTACATCTTCATTATAAGCAAAGGATGCGATCGCCGCTGCGGTATAATCCCCAACACCCTTTAAGGCTAACAAGTCTTTATAAGTCTTGGGAAATACTCCGTTAAAATCAAATGCAATTTGTTGTGCCGTTTTATGCAAATTCCGAGCACGCGAGTAATAGCCCAGACCTTGCCACAACTTGAGCACCTCTTGTTCGCTGGCTTTTGCTAAATCAAAAACCGTCGGGAAGGCCTCTGTAAAACGCAAAAAATAGGGCAAGCCTTGCGCAACTCTCGTTTGTTGCAGCATAATTTCAGAGAGCCAAATGGTATACGGATTGGTATCATCACGCCACGGCAAATCACGTTTATTTTGTAAATACCATTGAATTAACAAGTTGGAGAATTTCATAACTAAAAAGTAGTGTGCAAAAATAAATCTTTATGTGATTAAATTTTAATAGATTATGCTTGAAATATTGTTTTTTTAATTCATATATTTGCAACCTCAAAAAATTACACATAATTATTTAAATACGAAAGAAAATGACGAAAGCAGATATCGTAGCGAAAATTTCAGAAAAATTAGGCCTTGAAAAAGGAGATGTTCAAGCAACTGTTGAAGCGTTTATGGAAGAAGTAAAAACTTCTTTAGAAACAGGAGATAATGTTTATTTAAGAGGTTTTGGTAGCTTTATTATCAAAACAAGAGCTGAAAAAACAGGAAGAAACATTTCTAAAAATACAACTATCAAAATCCCTGCTCACAACATTCCAGCATTCAAACCTGCTAAAGTATTTGTAGAATCAGTGAAAACAAATACTGAAGTAGCAGTATAAAACTTATTTATTAATCAAAAAAACCGAACTTATGCCAAGTGGTAAAAAAAGAAAAAGACATAAGGTAGCTACTCACAAGCGTAAAAAAAGAGCGAGAGCTAACCGTCACAAAAAGAAAAAGTAGTTCTAAACTACTTTTCTTTTTTTAAAAAACGTTCATTGAAATTGAGAATAGAAACAAAAGCCAAAAAACAAGAACTAAGACAAACAGTCTTTCTCCTTGCTTCCTAAGGCTATTTCGTATTCTCGTCGGGTAAAAAACAATACCTGTTTAAAATGTTTAATCCATCCTAACATTCAGTTATGAGTTATGAGTTATGAGTTATGAGTTGCGAAACTATTAACTTTCGACTTTTGTCTTTTGACTTAAAGTTTGGATAAAAATTTACAACATGAATAAAGAATTAATCATCCGTAGTGGTGAAGATGCTGTAGATTTTGCCTTATTAAAAGATGGAAAACTAATTGAATTACACAAACAAGAAGAAACAAGCAACTTCCAAGTAGGCGATATTTTTATCGCTAAAATCAGGAAACCTGTTGCAGGTCTAAATGCCGCTTTTGTAAATGTAGGCTTTGAAAAAGATGCCTTTTTACATTACCACGATTTAGGACCTAGTTTAGCTTCCTATTTGAAATTCATAAAACTTGTAAGCGCAGGTAAACTAAAAGATTTCTCCCTAAAAAACTTTCAGTTTGAAAAAGAGATTGATAAAAACGGTACCATTTCAGATATTCTGAGTGCCAATCAATCGGTATTAGTACAAGTGGTAAAAGAACCTATCTCTACCAAAGGTCCGCGTATAAGCTCTGAGCTTTCGTTCGCAGGCCGATTCGTAGTGTTAGTTCCTTTTTCGGATCGCGTTTCTATTTCACAAAAAATAGATTCCAAAGAAGAGAAAGACCGACTTAAGAAACTAGTACAATCTGTCAAACCCAAAGGTTTTGGCGTTATTGTGAGAACAGTAGCCGAAGGCAAAAGCATAGCCGAATTAGAAAAAGATTTGCAGAACTTATTATCAAGATGGACTGCAATGTGTAAAAAATTACCAACCGCTCATCATCCGTCTAAGATATTAGGAGAGCTTAACAAAGCTTCTTCTATACTCCGAGACGTTTTCAACGATACTTTTACCAGTATCCAAATTGATGATGAAGAGTTGTACCAAGAAACCAAGGACTATTTAGCCGAAATAGCTCCTGAGAAACAAAAAATAGTAAAGCTTTATCAGTCGAAAGACACGCCATTGTTTGAAAAATACCACATAGAGCGACAAATCAAAACGTCTTTTGGGCGTACGGTTTCCATGAGTAAAGGCGCTTATTTGATTATAGAACACACCGAAGCCTTACACGTCATCGACGTGAATAGCGGAAACCGTTCTAACAAAGCCAATAACCAGGAAGACACCGCATTAGAAGTCAACATGATTGCCGCTGCCGAAATCGCTAGACAATTACGTCTACGAGATATGGGGGGTATTATTGTAGTCGATTTTATCGACATGCAAAATTCAGACAACCGCCAAGTATTGTTCAACTTTTTGAGAGAAGAGATGAGCGATGATAAAGCCAAACACAAGATATTACCTCCAAGTAAATTTGGACTAGTCCAAATCACCCGTCAAAGGGTACGACCAGAAGTAAATATCGAAACAAGGGAAGAAAATCCAAACAACTTGAGTGGTGATGTAGATGCACCTATTCAAATCATTGATAAGATCAATTTTTCACTTGAAAAGATTATTAAAGACCATAGCGGAGTGAAACTAAACGTTCACCCTTTTGTGGCAGCATACCTTAAAAAAGGTTTTCCATCATTACGTTCAAAATGGTTTTTTGAACATAAAAAGTGGGTGAAAATTATACCGCGTGACGCTTACACGTACTTAGAGTATCATTTCTTTGACAAAGAAGGAAATGAAATCAAAGAGTAAATCAAGAAACCGCCTTGCTAACGCTAGGCGGTTTTTTTGTTTTTACTAGCAGGCTTTTATATATCTTTGAGCCTCAATCATCATTATGAAAAAACTATACTTCCTTTTTGTTACCGCCTTTATTGGATGCATCTCAAATGCACAAATCATTAACATCCCGGATGCTAATTTTAAAACGAGATTGTTGCAATCCAGTACCACTAGTAGTATCGCTAAAGATAATTTTGGCGCGTCCATCAAAATTGACACGAATAACGATAATGAAATTCAGGTAAGTGAAGCGTTACTCGTCTATAGATTAACTGTTTCTTATGCGGCCATTGCCGATTTAACCGGTGTGGGGAGCTTTACCAACTTAAAACAGTTGTTTTGTGAGAACAACCAACTTACGAGTTTAAATGTTAGCCCCTTAACGCAGCTCGAACTCCTAAACTGCCAAAACAATCAAGTACTAACCGGAGCGTTGGATGTCTCAATGTTGCCAAGTCTTAAAGAATTAAACTGCAATAATAATTCTTTGACCTCCCTAAACGTAAATGGTTTAGTAAATCTTGAAAACCTATACTGTGGCCAAAACAACCTATCAAACTTAAATGTAGCCAGTTTAGTCCATTTGAAGTATTTAGCTTGTTCCGACAATCAACTTACGTCTTTGGAAGTAAACAATTTAACTACGCTTGAGAAACTCTATTTTGACTACAACAATCTTCCAAATGTCGCGATAAACAACTTGATTAATTTAACCGAATTGAGTTGTGCTGGCAACGAGATACAAGCCCTCGACTTGAGTCCCTTCAGCCAATTAATCGTATTGCAATGCAACGGAAATTTACTTACATCATTAGACCTGAGTAATTTGAATAATCTTCAAGTACTGAATTGCGCCGTTAATCCATTAACTGCCTTGGATGTTTCAAATTTAACTGAGTTGCTTTACCTCCAATTTGAATACAGTCAAATTCATACTATTGATCTAACCAACTTGGCAAACCTAAATGAGCTGTATTGCAACGACAGTGGAATGACTTCCTTGGACCTAACCCACAATCCTAACATCTATACTTTATTTTGTCAAAACAATAGCCTTACCTCCCTTGACATTAGCAATGCACTCTATTCCGTAGATTTAAATTGTTCGTCGAACTTGCTTTCCACTTTGAATCTAAAAAATGGCAATACGGATACTTTTATCCTTTCAAACAATCCAAATCTCGAATACATCTGTGCTGATGACGCAGAAACACCTGACGTTCAGGATGCTATTTCTAGTGATTTACCCAACTGCCATGTCAACAGTTATTGTACTTTTACTCCAGGAGGCGACTACTATACTATTGAAGGAAAAAACAGAGAAGACAGCAACCACAATGGGTGTGATTTGAATGATATTGCTTATCCCAATTTAAAACTGCAGTTTTCCAACGGGACTGCGACTGCCGATTTGATTCCAGATGCTTCAGGGAATTATCATTATGATGTTCAAGCGGGCGCCTACACAGTAGCTCCATTATTAGGAGAAGCCGCTACTTACTATTCGGTAACACCCGAATCAGCACCCGTTTCATTCCCCAACACAGCAACAACATTTGTTCAGGATTTTTGCATAACTTCAAATGGCCCCTACAATGACCTAGACATTATGATGATTCCTGTTTCTAATGCTCGCCCTGGCTTTGACGCTACCTATCTAGTACGCTATCGAAATAAAGGGACAACCACCCAAAACGGTTCGTTTACTATAAATTTTGATGATGCAGTATTGGACTTCGTTAGTGCAAGTATAATGCCCGACAATCAGAATCCAAATAACTTGAACTGGAATTTTACTAATTTACAACCCTTTGAATACCAACAACTATTTCTGACCTTAAATGTGAACTCACCTTTGGAAACTCCCGCTGTAAACGATGGTGACGGGTTACTTTTTATGACCACAATAGTAGCCGCTGATGATGAAACTCCAGCCGACAATACGTCGATCTTTTATCAGTTAGTAGTAAATTCTTTAGACCCTAACGACAAAACTTGCTTGGAAGGCCCTACTATTTCAACGAGCGCAGTTGGGACTGACGTGCACTATGTCATTCGTTTCGAAAATACGGGTACAGCCAATGCTGAGAATATAGTAGTCAAAGACATGATTGATACTACTAAATATGACATCAATAGTTTAGTACCAATGAGCGGCAGTGCGGCTTTTTCAACCCGAATCACAAATACCAATCAAGTAGAGTTTGTTTTTGAAAACATCAATCTCCCCTTTGATGATGCCCATAATGATGGCTATGTCGCCTTTAAAATAAAAACCAAACCTACCTTAGTAGTAGGCGATAGCTTTAGCAATACGGCCAACATTTATTTTGACTACAACGCGCCTATTGTGACCAATACCGCAACGACTACCGTACAAGTACTAGGAAACACCGATTTTAATTTTACAAATGCATTTACTTTAGCTCCGGTACCAACCAAAAGCACTTTAACCCTTACCGCTAACCAAAAATCAACAATAAGCTCTATTAGCATTTATAATGCCCTGGGCCAAGTAGTCCAAGTGATTACTAATCCTAATGAAACTATAGACGTTTCGGATTTAAAAACAGGAAGCTACTTTATTAAGATTGTAAGCGATAAAGGAACAGCAAACGGGAAGTTTATTAAAGAATAAAAGCATCCGTTCACCAAAGTAGTTAGAAGCATTTGATAATGCATGCTTATGCACTAAATAAATCACCATGGTGATTTACTAAAAAGACCATGGTGATTTGAGTAAAAGACCATGGTGATTTGCATAAAAGACCATGGTGATTTTGTCGAATCACCATGGTCTTTTTTTATACCCATACAGAATGGGCTTTAAGAAGATGCTTTAGCCTTACTAATTTAATGGGGTTAGGTGGTCAAAATCATTCCTTAATAAGCTCTACTCTTCTCTTAATCTCATTCCCAAATTCATCTTCCACCGTGATGTAATGTAAACCGGTTTCGGCAGTGATTTGCATTTCGTGGAAGGTTTGGGTGGTGCCTTTGTAAACGTTGTCTACGTACCAATAGAGTTTGGCTTCCTTATTCGAATGTGCTACTTTGAGAATTACGGGTTGGATGCTGCTATTAAAATCCTTGGCAAGGTAAATCTTGCTGTTGGTTTTAGGGTAAATAAAGTCCATGACCGCTTGTTGGGTTTGCTGGCAATCCGCTCGGAACGGTGGTAGCGGTTTGTAATCAATATGCAAACTCTTATAGTACCACTCCATTACGGGTGGGAGGACAAACCATTTTTTGGTTACTATTTTATCCACGTCTTCGCAACTACTATTGACACGGTATTGCTGTGTAGCGTCAAGGTGGACTAGTTTATGGTAGGCACAAACCGTAGTTTTTTGTCCGCTTCTCGTAATGAGTTGCTTGGTCTTTGGGCAATCGTCTTGCGCCAAGTGACCGCTCATCGTGCATACCTCGGCATATTCTAAATCGTTTAACGGGGGTTGGAACCAACGTCTTCTCGGCAGCAAATTAAAGACATCAAACAAGATCGGTGCCGCACTGCCTACACCCGTTAGCTCGGGGCGGCCTTCGCCATTGGCATTGCCAACCCATACCCCCACTACATAACGGGAATTGGTTCCGATAGCCCAAGCGTCGCGGTTCCCAAAACTAGTCCCTGTTTTCCAGGCGAGTTCTAAAGAAGAGTCATAGAATTTCCAGGCCTCATCGCCTTCGGGACGGTTGACTTCCTTCATCGCATTATAAGTTAGGTAAATAGAGCCTGCTCCTAAGATGTTCTTTTGAAAACCTGCATCACCATACTCTTGTTGGAATCCATTCACATAGTTGAGTTCGGTAAATTCCTTGGAACGGTACTTTCCATTAGAAGTATTGAAATAATTGAGCGTCGAAGACAGGTTGGCATACGTACGGCACAGGTCCCACAGGTTGCTTTCGGCTCCTCCTAATATTAGAGATAGTCCATAATGATCGGGGTGCTGGTTGATGTTATGGAGTTTAAATTGCTGCAACCGTTCGTAAAAATTATTGACCCCATGTTCTTGCAACATCAACACGGCGGGAATGTTTAGCGAACGCGACAAGGCCCGCTGTGCCGGAACTGCTCCATCAAAGGACAGATTGAAATTCTGTGGCGTATATCCCGATATTTGAGTGGGGATGTCGGCTACTAACGTATTAGGCAATAGCTCGCCATCATCTAGCATGGAAGCGAACAACAGTGGTTTTAGAATACTACCGGTGCTGCGGGGTGCCGAGATGATGTCTACATCTTTGTCGTGGTCTTTATCGGTTGGGGAGTTCCCCACATAGCTTATGATGTTGCGGTTTTGGATGTCAATTACAATTACAGCCAAATTGTGCACTTCATTTTGCTTGTACTGATTATAGTATTGCTTGGTAATTTGGTTAACCCTATTTTGCAACGAAATATCAATCGTAGTTTTGATGCGCTTGCCTTCGTCAGTCTTCGCTACGCGTTGCAATAGATGCGGGGCTATCTGCGGCAAGTTATAAGGTTTTTGCGGCAAAGGCTCTTGCACGGAAAGGTCGTAGGTCATTTTATCAATAATCTTCTCGTGGTAGAGCTTGAGCAGCAAACCATTGCGCTTTTGCAACAACTTGATTTGGTTCTTACCAGGATAGATCAAACTAGGAGCATTAGGCAATACCGCTAGGGTAGCACTTTCTGCCCATGACAATTGATGCGATTGTACCCCAAAATACCGCCAGGAAGCCATTTCCAAGCCCACTACATTTCCACCATAAGGTGCATGTGCCGCGTAGAGTTCGAGTATTTTCTCTTTGGAATACCGCAATTCTAAGCGAGTAGCTAAGAGGATTTCGATGGCTTTCTCGAAGTAGGTTCGCTTTGTGTTTTTTCGAGATAATCGAATAACCTGTTGCGTCAAGGTACTCCCGCCGCGCACCACTTTTCCTGCTTGACGGTTTTGTTGAAAGGCCTTCACCATGGCTACCGGATTAAAACCGGGGTGCTGGTAAAAGTGTTCGTCTTCAAAATAGACGATACACTTTTTGAACTTATAAGGAACACTGTCCTGTGCTGGAAACCGCCACTGCCCGTCACGCGCGATTTTAGCGGCGAGCAACTCCCCATCACTGCTTTCAATCACGGTGGCGTAGGGTTCGTCAAACAATACCCTAGGCAACGAAAAGTAGTATACCACCAACACTAGGAAAAGTGCTGCCGATTTCTTTGGGTTGCGTTTGATATAAGTAAGAATGCGTTGTAGCAACGCTTGTATTTTGATTTTCACGATATAGTTCGTTGCATTAATAAACCTGACTGATTGTAAGACCAGTCAGGTTTAAAATTTACTTCACCACTTCTACCCATTGTCCTTTGGTACGGGCTAAGAAGTCGTTGTCGTACATGGCTTCGCATTGCAAGCCAGGCAAATAGTATTTACCTAAATAAGAGGCATTCAATAGTATTTTGAACTGACGGATTTCTGCCCCTCTTAAACTGAAATAGTAATTGGCTCGGTCATCTCGGATGTCGATGTAATCGGCTACGTTACTGGTGGAATCTCCAAAATCAGTGTAGCGTGTATTCACAATTTCGAAACCAGATGGCAATATTTGCGTCAATGCAATATTCTCGACACGTTCGTTTTTGCGATTGGTCAATGTTACCTCAGCATAGAACTCAGTTCCTTGGGCAATTTTACTCACGTTGATGGCTTTTCCTTTACGATCTCGGAATACTACCGAAGCGGTTACGTTGTTTTGAATAACTTTCTCACTACCGACTGGCAATATACCACTGTTCAACAAGCGCACAAACAATGTATTCTTTTTATTGTTTTTCAGGATAATAGAATTGGCTCCGGAAGTGATGACCAAATTGCGTTGGGCCACCGTTTTAGCGGTATTGATTAATTGCGCCTTTCCACCATTAGTAAACTGAACCGAAACGCCTTTACTACCATTTGATTTAGCAAATTTAGCCATAGCATATAAGCCATAGGCGGTGGTTTGCGTACTCATCCATTGGTCACTAGAAAGGTTTTTAGCTAGTTTGGTTGCCATAGCAAAAGCTTGTTGTTTTTGGCCTAATAAAATCAAGGTTTCCAAAGCCATAGCTCTGTTACGTTCTGCCGAACCATAATAGTAGTAATAGTAGCCGTCGTTTTGCTCGTCAATAAATGATTTGCTCAACAAGGCCATTCCAGCCGCATTTTGTTTCACTAAAGCATAACTAGCCGCCAAGCGCAATTTACTTTCATTAGAAATACCCACCGTCTCGCGCAAACGGTTCATTGAGGCTAAGTCGGCCACGCCTGCAACTGCCAGTGTGTATAAACGGTAAGCTTGTGCAAAGTCGTTGCCGTATTGCTTGTCAAAACGCCATTGTTTGGCCATTTTTTGTTGGTAACCGATCCATTTTTGTTTGAAAGCTATCGGCAATACATACCCTTTTTTCTCCGCTTCGATTAAGAAATGTCCGGCATAAGAACTACCCCAGTCATCGGCATAGCTGGAGCCTGGCCAATAAGAGAAGCCACCATTTGGCAATTGGAACCCACCTAGTTTTTGAATGGCTGCGGTTACATTTTTCTGAATGTTTTGTTTGCGTACCGCATCGAAATCCATCACATCGGTCAAGTATAATTGCGGGAAGACCGAAGAAGTCGTTTGCTCCACACAACCGTGAGGATATTGGATCAGATAATCTACTCGGCGGCCAAAGTCGATGGTAGGCACGGAAGACACTTCCATTTTTGCTTTGTTACTGCCTGGGACACCAAAGGTCTTCCAATTAATGGTTTTCGTACTATTAGGTGGAATAACGACATCGGTATAGGCATTGGTCACCGGATTAGGATTCGTCACATCTATTTCTACGGAATAGGTTGATTTCTCCTTTCCAGAGGTCGCAATGATATCGATTTTACCAATTCCTGTTACGGCTCCGACGGCCAAGTTAAAGTAGGCCATCTTCTCGTCAGGCTGGCTAAAGCTCACTTTTTGGGATGTTGGTCCGACCACTTTGACACTGCTATTAGTTTTGATTTGGAGGGTAACATTCTTAATTTGTTTCTCAGTAGCAAATAAGGTGACCGGTATGGTTACTTGCTCGGAAGGCGAGATTTTACGAGGTAAGGAGGCCAAGATCATCAGCGGACTTTTAACTTGCGTTGTTTTTTCGGCCATCCCGTACGCACTGGTTTTTGCATCGGCCGCTACGACCATAGTCCGCACAGAACCGATGTATTTTGGCAATTTGATTTTATGGTTTTTAGCTTCCCCTTTTCCTAGTTCGAACGGACCAAAATACATGACTACCGGTTTGAAGCGATTGGCTTTTTTAGCCTTTCCACCGCCTGAATCGGCATCTCCTCCAATACTGAAGACTTGGTTTACTTTTCCGCCATAGGCTCCAATCACATCATCATAAATATCCCAAGTTCGTACCCCTAATGCTTCACGCACATAGAAACTGTCCCACGCATTTGGTGTTTTAAAGCGGGTTAAGTCTAACAAACCATCATCGACCACTGCGATGGTATAGGTCATGTGTTTGCCGTGTTTTTCAGAAACCTTGACATTGACGGTTTGCTCTGGACGCAATACATTCGGCATCGTTAGCTGCGGTTCAAGTACGGTATTTTTATCCACTACCTCTATTGGTACGATTCCGTACATCCGTATAGGAGAATCGTTTTTGGTGGACGCATGAGGTTGTAATAGTGAGATGTTTATATAGACATTGGGTGCCATCTCGCCGGTAATTGGCAACTCCACTTTGGTTTCTCCTTTACTAGTTTTAGACCAGAGGGTTTTAAGCACTTTCGTACCGTTTTCAATTGAAATCATAGCTCTTCCTCCTTCGCTTGAAGGGAAAAAGATCTTGGCCACGTCGCCTACCGCATACTTGGTTTTATCCGTATTAAAACGCAACATCGTAGCCGATTCACCATCGGTATTTCGAGATTTTCCCGACCACCATGGCATATCGATATATACTTTTACCCCTGTGGCATGGCCATCCGTAGGATCAGAAGCTCGGATTAAATAATTACCCCATTCCTCTTCTCTCACTTCAAAGGCTATTGATCCTCTTCCTTTAGCATCGGTATTGATGGTGTAGTTTTTATACGCAATAGTCGAATTCGCCGTATTATAACTTGACATGTTATCATGTGATGCGTCCCACCACCAGCGCGATTCTAATTTATAGACCCTTACTTCCAAATTTCTAACGGCTTTAGGCTTGCCCAGCTCATCCACGGTTATTAGATCAAAACGATTGTTCTTGCCGGTTTCAATCATGCCGTATTTGTTCGGCTCAGGTGCTTTTATCCCCACATACGTTTTGTACGGCGAATAAGTAGTTGAGGCTACATCGGTACTAACATCCCCGCCGTTTTCATAGACCTTGGTAATGAATGCCGCGCGCAGCATTCCGGGTGCCTGGCCTTGAATGGTTGGATTTATCGGTATGGACGCCCGCCCATTCGCATCAACTTTTCCAGAGAAGATGTTTACTTCCTCTGTTGAGAAATTACGCGTTGGGTCGTCAAAAATATAGTTTGAGAACCCTTTAAATGCTGTCCCTTGTTGCGAAAATTTAGCTTGAACTTCGGTCTTTAAATCTTTGGCCAGGGCGCCATGCAACCATAATACTTGGATGTTATTAATGTTATTCTTCCCTGCCGAAAGGATGGCCTCATTAAAGCTATTCTTGATTTTTAAACGATTGGGTTTAATGGTTTCAATTTTGATGCTTTTATAAAAACGTGCCCCTCCTATACTGATCACAGCTTCCCAATTCCCGGTCAAATCGCTGTCTTCGGTAGGGATGATGAATTTATAATGATTGAGCTCATTTAATTTTTGAACACACTCATAAACCGTTTTCCCATTAGGATCATTCATTTTTAATTTAACCGGATGTGAAGCTGGAAGTTTATTAGCGTTATCATTTAGGATAAAGGACAAATAAATAGTGTCGCCTGGACGCCAAACACCGCGTTCTCCATAGATATATCCTTTCAATCCTTTTTGCAACGTCTCACCTGACACATCAAAATTACTCACTGAAAGCGATAGCTCATCGTCTAATTTCACATAAGTGCTTTGCTGTCCTTTGCTTACTATGGCAAAATAGGCGTACTTTTCTAATTGGAACGAAACCACCCCATCGCTATCGGTGGTAGCGCTAGCAATCTTTTGTTGTTGGTAATTGTACAAGTCAACTGTTGCGCCTGCCACGGCATCAGTGCTCACAATATCACTTACAGCAACTACTATGGATTTATCCGTTCCTCGTTTGGCAATCACCCCTAAATCGGTTGCCAAGATATTGGTCCCAATTTTTGTATTGTAAAAATAGTAATCGGTGCACGGGTCTTCACTTTCCCTCCAATCAGAATCTTGTTCGTAATAGTAATCATCTTCTGAATTCCCACTGTAATTGACGTCGTTTTCATCTTCGTCCTCTGCTTCGTCTCCATTGCTATCTTCGCTATCATCACTTGAGGTCGACGTACATTTATAAAGCGAATACTTCTTTTTATAGGAGAACTCAACATGGTAAATGGCTCCTGGTTCAGGCGTGATGATTTTAGAAATATCTAAGGCATAGGTATTCCATTTGGTATAATCCAAGAGATTATTCTGCTTTAATTCAATAGTTGATTTGGCTATGGCCTGACTAACTTGTCGCAGATTGCGTGTCCCATTAAGTTCATTGTCTTGCAAGAACTGCATGATGTTGTTTTTGTAAATCTTGTAGACTTTCACATCCACCGCATTCAAGTTGGCCGCTTCAAAATTGATTTTTAAGTTATTAGAACTCGGCAAAATTGTTCCATTCTTGAGCAACTTAACTCCTGGTTTTATTTGTTCAAACAGCAATCGTTCTGAATAGTTGTTTTTCATTTTATACCCATCAATGCTTTCAATACCTTGAAACACCTCTACCAGTTTGCTGCCCGAAAAAGATTGTTCTGTAATGGCTGTGGTAGCTTCTACCGCTGCTTCGGTATCGACAACTGCCGTCGTATCAATGGCTACCGATGCGGTATCTACCGCTGCAACATCAACGGCTTGCGCGTTACTTCCTTTATCAACTGCAGATTTTTCGGGCTCTTGCTCATAATAGACTTTGAGCACGTTCCCCATCGTAGCGAATTTCAAATTGTTGGTGTTTTCGATGGCAACCAATCCTTTGAAGTCTTGGTCTTTTTTCAACGGGTCTGAAAAGTTGATTAGTATCGATTGATTGTTGGCGTCGCCCACTTTGATGGTCAAGACCTTGAACTGGTTTTTGCCTGGAATTGGGAACTTGGCCGACCCTTTTTGGTCGATATCAACGTCATCTCCGTCCCATTCAATCGTGATTTGACTGTCGTTTTCATAACGCTGTATGCTGTCAATCATGAATTTGAAGCTCGTGGGGGTACTCAAGGCCTTATCAAACTTGATTTTTAGTTTGGTATCGTTTTGTGTGGCTTGGATTATTTTTTGCGCATCTTCAAAGCTGAGATTGTCCGCGGTTTTCATCGTACCATTTAGATAATACCAGTCTTTGCTATACGATTGTAAGTCTTCGGTATTGACAATAAAGTCTTGTTTGATCGTCTTGACTGAAAAATTGAAGTCCGCTAACTCTTTCGGAACCTTATTGGTGATTTTAGAAAGATGCAACGTGATTTGGTACAAGGTGTTTTGTTCCAAAGGTTCTTTAGGAATAAAGGCAATGGTGTTGTTGGAAAGCGCGACTACCTTCCCGTTTACGCTGGGTGAAATATCAAATAGGTCGTCGTCTAACTCTTGATTGGGTTTCCAATCGCTTTTATTGAAAGCCAACTGTACCCTAAAATCGGAATGGACGGAGACGAAACCAGAAGAAAAACTTGTAATGTAGTCTTTGTAAAGAGCGTAATCTGAATCAAAATCGGATACCGATTTTTTAGAACAGGACTGCACTAAAAATAGTGCAAAGAACAAGCCGAAAATCTTGCTGGTTTTCATCGTTGTAAAAGAGTTATTTGTTAGAACTTATTCCTTGAGTTTTTTTTTCTCAATTAGCATAATAACGTTAAAAATACTAAAATAGTATTAGCCTTAACAATAAATTTTAGGAATATTTTTCTTGTAAAATTATTTCCTTCTTGAAGCAAAAAACCGCACCATTAAATCAGCGGCTTCCTGTGCTAAAACCCCTTTAACGACTTGGGTTTTAGGGTGAAGGGTAGTGCCTAACGTTTGGAAGCCACGTTGGTCATCGCTAGCACCAAAAACAATTTTACTTATCTGACTCCAGTACAAAGCGCCAGCACACATTTGGCAAGGTTCTAAGGTAACGTATAAGGTGCACCCTTTTAAGTATTTCCCCCCGATGAAATTGGCCGCCGAAGTAATGGCTTGCATCTCAGCATGGGCTGTAACATCATGGAGCATTTCGGTTAGGTTATGGGTACGCGCTATGATTTTATTGTCAATAACAATAACGGCACCCACTGGTATTTCACCTTTATCAAAAGCAACCTCAGCTTCTTGCAAAGCTTTCTTCATGAAATATTCGTCGGTGAATGGGTTTTCCATGTATATAATGCCACGAATACACGAATATTGTAAAGTGAATTCGATGTGCTTAAATTGATTATTGACCTTAATTTATTCGGTAAAAATACAATTTCAAATTGTACATTTGTCTTATGTCAAAAAAATTACTGCAACAGATCAATAACCCTGCCGACCTGCGAACCTTAGAACGTTCGCAATTACCTGAATTGGCCAAAGAGTTGCGGGAGTTTATTATTGATATTGTAGCGGTAAAAGAGGGGCATTTAGGCGCTTCATTAGGCGTGGTTGAGTTAACCATTGCCTTGCATTATGTCTTTAATACGCCCCATGATTTACTGGTGTGGGATGTAGGCCATCAAGCCTATGGCCATAAAATCCTAACGGAAAGAAGGACCAAGTTTGATACGAATCGCCAACTAGGAGGCCTGTCGGGTTTTCCTAAACGCAGCGAGAGTATTTATGATACGTTTGGCGTAGGTCATTCTTCCACTTCGATTTCCGCCGCTTTGGGGATGGCCCTTGCTTCCCAACTAAAAGGAGAAAACAAACACCATATTGCCGTCATAGGCGATGCATCTATTGCTAGCGGAATGGCTTTTGAAGGGTTGAATCATGCCGGTGTTACCGACGCTGATTTGCTAGTGATTCTAAACGACAATGCTATTGGAATCGACCCAAGTGTAGGGGCTTTAAAAAACTACTTAACCGCCGTAAAAGAAGGCAAGAACCCCAAGCAGAACAACATGATTAAATCCTTGAACTTTAATTATACCGGACCGATAGACGGGCATGATTTAGAAGGTTTAATCAACGAATTAGAACGTCTTAAAAAAGTAAAAGGACCGAAGTTCCTTCATATCATAACCACTAAAGGTAAAGGCTTACAACAAGCTGAAGAAGACCAGGTGAAATACCACGCTCCAGGGAAGTTTGATGCTGCTACGGGCGAATTGCTTAAGCAGTCCAATGACAATTTACCGGCTAAGTTCCAAGATGTTTTTGGCTTAACCTTAGTAGAATTGGCCAAAAACAATCCGAAAATCATTGGTATTACACCAGCGATGCTAAGCGGAAGTTCAATGAAATTCATGATGGAGGCCTTCCCAAAAAGGACCTTTGACGTAGGCATTGCCGAACAACACGCCGTAACGCTTGCCGCTGGTATGGCTACGCAAGGAATGGTGGTGTTTTGCAACATTTATGCTACTTTTTTCCAACGGGCTTATGACCAACTCATACACGATGTTGCCTTACAAAATCTGCCCGTTATTTTTTGCTTAGACCGGGCTGGTTTAGTGGGAGAAGATGGCGCTACACACCATGGGGTCTTCGACATTGCTTTCTTGCGTTGCATCCCAAACATGATCCTGTATGCTCCTAAAGATGAAATCGATTTACAAAACATCTTATATACTGCTTCGTTAGGGTTGAAGCATCCTATTGCCATTCGCTATCCAAGAGGACGTGGCAATAATACCGATTGGAAAGCACCAGCGCTCTTTCAAAAGATAGAAATCGGAAAAGCACAAAAGCTTAAGAAAGGAAAGAGTGTGGCTATACTGTCAACAGGAACGATGGCTACCAATGTAACTGCTGCGCTAAACGAGTTAGAAGATCCCGATCGCTTTGCACATTACCATTTTGGATTCATCAAGCCCTTAGATGAGAATAAATTACACAAAATATGTGATAAGTTCCCAATCATCATAACGGTTGAAGATGGTGTGACGGTAGGCGGTTTTGGAAGTGGCGTCTTGGAATTTTCAGCCAAAAACGATTACATCAACGAGATCTATCTTTGTGGGGTCCCCGACCATTTTATCGAGCAGGGCAGCGTTGACGAATTACAACAATTATGCAATATAGATGTAGACGGATTAAAAACCTTGTTATCCGACCTAGATTAAGCCGTTACGATTTGGTTCAACTGTACCGCTTTTCCGTCGGTAAGCATGGATATGTAATGGCAAATGTGTAACAAACGATCGTATAAATTTTCTTTTTCCAAATGGTGTTTTTCAGGAAGGATTTTCAACAGTAACTTGTCGTAATTCGTAGCCTTACCTTCATGATTGTTATTATAAGCGGTTATGAATTTATCTAGCAGATTGTTGATGATTTGGTACCCCGAAAGCTCTTTCTCAATGACCTCCCGACTCTGATAAATATTCTTAACACTGAGTTTGATGATATCATCCATTTGGGCTTTGTACTTGCTCTTATCGGTTAAAGCGTAATGGAATTTGCCTTGTAAAATAGTTTCTTCGTTTTCGATAAAGACCTTTACCGCGTCGTTTATTAGATTCCCAATGGCTAAGGCGCGCAAATAACTGATTCGGTCTTCTTTGGTAGTTAAGGTTTGGTATTTAGCCGCATCAATCGTGTCTTTCACTAATTTGATTAAATACTCTAAAGCAAAATCTTCCGAAACTAGGCCTAAATTAATTCCGTCTTCAAAGTCGATAATGGTATAACAAATATCGTCGGCTGCTTCTACTAAAAACGCTAAAGGATGTCTTTCATATCCAATATCATCTCCGGTTTTATTAGAAATCATACCCAATTCTTCCGCAACTTCTTTAAAAAAGGGCGCATCGGATTGGAAAAAACCATATTTTTTATCGGCTATGTTTTGAGTGGGTTTCTTCGGCAAACTCTCTTTGGGATATTTGGTAAAGGCCCCTAAAGTCGCATACGATAAACGCAAACTTCCTTCGATGCCTGGACGCGAACTAGTCAATACCGAAAACCCGTTGGCATTCCCTTCAAAATCGATTAGATCTTGCCATTGTTTAGGCGTTACTTGGTCTTTGAACTGTTGGCCTTTCCCAATAGCGAAATACTCGCCTATGGCCTTTTCACCAGAGTGTCCAAAAGGAGGGTTTCCAATATCATGTGCTAAGGCTGCCGCCGCGACAATAGCCCCAAAGTCGTTCATGTGATACCCGTGAACTTCTTTTAAATGCGGGTATTTTTCAATAATCTTCTTGCCTACTAACCGGCCGATAGAACGACCCACTACTGAAACTTCCAAACTGTGTGTCAAACGAGTATGCACAAAATCAGTTTTAGAAAGGGGAATGACTTGGGTTTTATCTTGCAGGCTTCTAAATGCCGATGAAAAGATGATGCGGTCGTAATCTACTTCAAAGCCCAAGCGCGTGTCGTCTTGTTCGATTCGGAGTCGTTTACTAGTGTCGCCTTGGCGTTTTAGTGATAAAAGTTGTTCCCAGGTCATGCTATTGAATATTGATGATTACCGATTCTTACTATTAGAAGTTAAAGATACCTTATTTTATTGTTTTTTTCATGCAAACACTGCTGGCAACACCTTGGTATTGTCCGTAATTTGGAATAATAGCATAGCCTGCTGTATGGTATAAAGCAATTGCACTTGATAATTTATTGGAAGTTTCTAAAAGACAATCGTTAAAGCCGGTAGCATTAGCCCAATGCTCCAATTCATTTAATATGCCTCTAGCAATACCTTTGCCTCGGTTATCGGGGTGCACAAACATCCGCTTGATTTCGGCTACATCGCCTTCGTAAGACTTGAAGGCACCACATCCTAACGCTTGCCCCTCTTCATAATAAATGAGGACATGGTCCAATTGTATTTGGTTATACTGCGCAAAAAAATCTTTTTCGTCCCCGTCTATTTCAACCAAATAGTCATCAAACATTTGGGTCAACTTTTGAAAATCGGGATCATCCGAAGTGGTTTTGACTAACATTAAATCTATGCTTCAGTTTTGCCGATTTCTTCGAAGGAGTTGAATAGTCTCTTCTTCTCTTCCAATAGATTTTTTTGGACTACATAGGTTCTGGAAATGGAATCATGCCATCCTCGAGAATTCGCACCCAAAAAAGATAAAGCATCGAATGGGATTAAACGGCATAACGAACGAATCATTATGGTTTGATATTCGGGTTTGTTTCCATTTTCGTCTACTACTATGGTTTTCGTAATAAATTTTCCGAGCGTTCTTGAGGTCAATATCTCAAACAAATTGTAGTAAATCAAAACTAAAACAATGGTAAAACCATACTCCGTAAGGGTATTCATATTGTCAAACATAGTGGTAAGCTGCGGATTCCCGGTTACCACACTAATAACTCCAATGACAACCCCAACCAACAGCATTAAGACTATTTGTCCCACATAGTCTACTAATAAATTGAGGAAACGTTGTCCTTGAGAAGCCAAAATTTCATCGGTGACTTCAAATTGGTTTTTAGAATTTTGCTGCATAAACTACTCTTTTTGATTGGCTAGGAAGAAATTGCGTGATTTCTTGGGATATAAATTGTAACTTTTATCACTTGGATTAGCAATTACGGTTTTGATGTTGATTTCGTCGCCCAATTTAAAACTGGCTTCTGTGTATTTATAATCCAATAAATATTCTCCGCAATAATAATTTCCGTCTTTGTCTTTTTCGATGATTCCTGTGTATACTCCTTTTTCTTTTGACATGATAATTTTGGTTAAAAAACAAAAACAGTCATCAAGATTGACAACTGTTTTCTTTATTCGATTTACTTGCTATTTTTTTTATTAAGACCCACACATTTCACAATCATCTCCTCCTGTACCGGCGGCATTTCTTGCGCGTTCTACCATCGCAGCGAAGTCCTCAGCGGTCATTTCGCCATTTTCTACGGGCGCGACTACTTCAACGGCCACTGCCTCTGGTTTTTCAACAATTGTGGGTTCTGCTTTTTTATCGTTGTTCAAGGTAAATTTGATTGCATCAACCGCTGCTTTGGTTCTTAAGTAATACATACCCGTTTTCAAGCCGCTCTTCCATGCATAAAAGTGCATAGAGGTTAGCTTAGCATAGTTAGCATCTTGCATGAACAAGTTCAATGATTGCGATTGATCAATAAAATACCCTCTGTGACGTGACATATCGATAATGTCTTTCATAGACATTTCCCATACTGTTTTATACAATTCTTTTAAATCTTCAGGGATGTTTAAGTCTTGCACGGAACCGTTGGCTCTCATTAATTCTTGTTTCAAACTCTCATTCCATAGTCCTCTTTCCACAAGATCATTCAATAAGTGTTTATTCACCACAATGAACTCTCCAGACAATACGCGACGCGTATAAATATTGGAAGTATAAGGTTCAAAAGCTTCATTATTTCCAAGGATTTGCGAAGTAGAAGCTGTTGGCATTGGTGCCATCAACAACGAGTTTCTAACGCCGTGCTCCATTACCTCTTTACGTAAAGAGGCCCAATCCCATCTTCCTGACAATTCTTCGTCTTTGATGTTCCAAAGATTGTATTGGAATTGTCCTTCTGAAATTGGCGATCCTTTAAAACTAGAGTATGGTCCTTCCACTTTAGCTGCTTCCATGGAAGCCGTTACCGCGGCAAAGTATATTGTTTCAAAAATCTCTTGGTTCAATTGTTTAGCTTCATCACCTGTAAAAGGCATGCGCAACATGATGAAGGCATCGGCCAATCCTTGCACACCTAAACCAACGGGACGGTGACGCATGTTAGAGTTTTCTGCCTCTTGAACGGGATAATAATTACGGTCAATTACTTTATTTAAGTTACGCGTTACCCGTTTGGTAACATTATACAACAATTCGTGATTGAATTTGCCGTTTTCAACAAACATAGGCAACGAGATAGAAGCTAAATTACAAACCGCAATTTCGTCTGCTGAGGTATATTCCATGATTTCGGTGCACAAGTTTGACGAACGAATGGTCCCCAAATTCTTCTGGTTCGATTTTCTATTCGCCGCATCTTTGTAGAGCATGTATGGCGTTCCCGTTTCAATTTGAGATTCTAAAATTTTCTCCCACAATTCACGAGCTTTGATTGTTTTCCTTCCTTTGCCTTTAGCTTCGTAAGAGGCATATAATGCTTCAAATTCTTCACCATATACATCACAGAGGCCTGGGCATTCATTAGGACACATTAACGTCCAGTAACTATCTTCTTCAACACGCTTCATGAATAAATCAGAAGTCCACATGGCAAAGAATAAATCACGAGCCCGCATTTCTTCTTTACCGGTATTCTTTTTCAAGTCAAGGAATTCAAAAATATCAGCATGCCAGGTTTCTAAGTAGATTGCAAAACTACCTTTACGTTTTCCACCACCTTGATCTACGTAACGAGCGGTATCGTTGAACACACGTAACATTGGTACAATTCCGTTAGAAGTACCGTTAGTACCACGGATGTACGACCCTGTTGCGCGCACATTGTGAATTGACAACCCAATACCCCCGGCAGATTGCGAGATTTTAGCAGTTTGTTTTAGCGTATCATAAATTCCGTCAATGCTATCATCTTTCATGGTCAACAAGAAACATGAGGACATTTGAGGCTTTGGTGTTCCCGCATTAAATAGGGTTGGTGTAGCATGTGTAAAGAACTTCTTAGACATTAAATCATACGTTTCGATAACGGATTCTAGGTCATTTAAGTGAATCCCTACCGCTACACGCATCAACATGTGTTGCGGACGCTCTACTATTTTACCGTTGATTTTTAATAGATACGAACGCTCTAACGTTTTGAAACCGAAGTAGTCGTAATTAAAATCGCGGTTGTATATGATGTGTGAGTTTAAAAACTCTGCATTTTCTTGAATTACTTGGTGCACTTCCTCAGAAAGCAGCGGAGCGTGCTGATTGGTTCTTGGATTTACATAATGGTACATTTCGTTCATGGTTTCCGAGAACGACTTGTTGGTATTTTTATGTAAGTTGGAAATCGCAATTCTCGCCGCCAATTGCGCATAATCAGGGTGAGCAATCGTCATGGATGCGGCAGTCTCTGCCGCTAAATTATCTAATTCTGAAGTGGTAACTCCGTCATACAAACCTTCAATTACCCTCATCGCCACTTTTACAGCATCTACTAAATCATTTAAACCATAACATAGTTTTTTAATTCTATCTGTGATTTTGTCGAACATTACTGGCTCCTTATGGCCGTCTCTTTTTACTACATACATAGACTTTTCTTTTAAGTGGTTAAAAAACAGACAATCCCTTCTCTGTTTTTGAGTTATTTGTGTTTTGTTTTGTACTAATGAAAGTAGCGCCTTGCTTTACTTCCTGGCCCTATTGGAAGTGGAAATCTATTCAATTATTAAACAATTGCAGGTCTAGCAGAGAACATGCTCTCCTGTTACACCTGAACATTTGTTCTTTAGAAATCAGCGTCGAAACTAATTTTTCCGGCTTCTGAATCGGTATTCATTACACCGGCTTTCTGATATTCTGCCACACGTTTTTCAAAGAAATTAGTTTTTCCTTGCAACGAAATCATGTCCATAAAATCAAAAGGATTTGAAGAATTATAAACTCTTTCACAACCTAATTCTACCAAGAGTCTATCGGTAACAAATTCTAGGTATTGGGTCATCAAGGTTGCATTCATTCCAATCAAACTTACAGGGAGCGACTCAGTAATGAACTTTCTTTCGATTTCTAGTGCATTCGTTAAAATTTCAGTGATTCTAGCTTTTGGCACTTTATTTACAATGTGATGGGTATGTAGGTGTACCGCAAAATCACAATGCATTCCTTCGTCACGCGAAATCAACTCGTTAGAAAACGTTAAGCCAGGCATTAGTCCGCGTTTTTTCAGCCAGAATATCGAGCAAAACGAACCTGAGAAGAAAATCCCTTCGACGGCAGCAAAGGCAATCAGTCTTTCGGCAAACGAATCGGATTCAATCCATTTTAAGGCCCATTCCGCTTTCTCTCTAATCGCTGGAAACACTTCAATGGCATGAAAAAGTTGGTTTTTCTCCGCTTCATCTTTCACATAGGTATCAATCAAAAGTGAATAGGTTTCACTGTGAATGTTTTCCATCATCAACTGAAAACCATAAAAGAATTTAGCTTCGGGATATTGCACTTCACTTACAAAGTTCTCGGCTAAATTTTCATTTACAATTCCGTCCGAAGCTGCAAAAAAGGCCAAAATGTGTTTGATGAAGTACTTTTCATCATCATTTAATTTGTTATTCCAATCATTGATGTCCGTATGCAAATCAATTTCTTCTGCGGTCCAAATGCACGCTTCTTGCTTTTTATACCATTCCCAAATATCTTGGTGCTTGATAGGAAAAATTACAAAACGATCCTTGTTTTCTTTTAAAATTGGTTCGATAGCTGCCATGTTGAAATATTTTGAATTTTAAGACGATTTATAGTGAAATCTGTATGATACAAAGATTGGCAAACCATTCGGAAAATGAAAGTCAAACTTATTCACAATAAGCTCTAGTTTTTAACAAATCACTAGAATTAAGCACCAGAACGAGAGAATTACAACCTATTGATTACCAATAATTTGAAAATTTAAAAAAAGCAAAAAAGCCCTAAAACAAAGGCGGTTAAGAATTTACTGATAGCATAATTTTAACATTTTCCTTCTTCTGTAAACGCATTTATTTAAATTAAAAAAAGTCGGTTTTTGGTTCTAAATAACACCACAACTTCTTTAAGAGGAAAGAGCCCTTAGGACACTGAATTGCCCGTGGCATCACTAGTGCAATATTTCAACTTAAAAGTAGGCCCTTAACTGCACATTACCTGTATGAATGGTTTGACTAGTTTCGGTTTTTCGTCCTTGATAATTGATGTTAATATCTAAAAACTCGGTTAAATTTTTCTGAATCAGTAAACGCCAAGTCATGTTTTTACCCGGTTGTAATCCTTCAAGCATTTGAAACGCCACCGGGGATTGAGCATCGCCTGTAAATTTATTTTGATACAAAGAAAACTCGCCATTCATGGTCAGCTTCTTCTCGCTAGCAAAAGAAAAACTAGTGCCAAACCGATGTTGTAACAACTGCTCTGCACCTATCAAGCGATTTTCTTTATTTTGGTATTCATAAAAAACATCCCAACTCGCATTTCTATTGAACAGATAGGATATTTTAGGATTGATTTGATACGCATTGACTTCATAATTTTTGCTGGAATAATTTTCAGAGGACAAGGCCGTAAAAACGGTTTTGGATTCCAAAGAAAACAACCAAGTTTTCTGAACCAAATGCGCATACTGTAACTGATGGGAATAGTTCTTACTTTCTTGAGAACCAATGGAAAGCAAACTTTTGACACGGTTTTGGGTATACATATAGGTAATGGAATGTTTTTGCTTTCCTCTATTATAAAACAAACTATTTCTGAAACTAGTATTTAGACCTAACAAATCGGTTTCCGAACCAGCAAATGGGTTTAAGTCAAAATTAGCACCATTACGTTGCACTTTTCGTTCTACTAAATAAGAGGTTTGATTATAAAAATGAGACAAAACCTTTCTAAATCCTTGCTCATTTTGCCATTTTGCTAGATTCAAAATAAGTGATTGCGAAAATTTATTCTGATGGGTTTTGACAAACAATTGATTGGGTAAAAACACTCGTACATACTTAGCTTGGTCCGGGAACGGAGCCACTTCAAATTCTTGCAATTCTTGAATGCCGTTGCTGTTGTAATCGACCCAAGTATAAACTCCTTGCCCAGGCTGCACTTCCAAATAAGTGAATTCTTGTTGTGCTATTGTGCCTGAAGTGGTCTCATAAGCTGTTGTTACTTGCATCAACTGACTAAAATACTGATCGTTATACAACATGCGAGAATTAAGAGATGGCTCGCTTGGCCTCACATTATCGACATATTTAAGATTGCGATAATTGACAAATAACGACAAATCACTCTTGTCGGTTTGTACTAGTTTAGACTTCAAATAATAGGATTGTGACTGGTTTACTTTCTTTAAAAAACCGTTCTGCAAACTATCATTCACCCGCTGCAAATACCCAATCTCAGCATAAACCTTTGTACTGTCTCCTCGACCTACTAGCGCACCGTACTCTGTAAATCGCTGACTTAAAGCCGACAATTGATTTGTAGACACTACTTGTTCTTTGTTGTTTTCGAAACGTAAACTACCACCAATCCAATTGTTTTTCTGGTGATAACGTGCTTGGGAATGGTTTCTAATAAAAGTAGAGGCCGCATAATCTCCATCACTCTTCAAATAACTACCCTCCTCTTGCAGGCTCCAATGATTGAGCGCAAAAAGTCCAGTAACCACCTGTCGATGGCCTGAAAAACTTTTGGAAAAATCCAACTTTTCAAACTGATAGGTTAATTTCCCTTTAGCGGGTAAAACAAAATCCAATCCGTTAACAACTAAACTTTGATTGCCTTCCTTAGTGGTTAAATTCCAATCCCGGTTAAACTCAATATTGAATAAACGCTCAATGGTTCTGAAATCTTGTTGCACATATTGAAAATTCCCAAAGACATCCACTTGCCATTTTTTGCTAAATAACCTTTGTTTGTAATTCAATTTACCAGCCACCCCCTTGTTGTCTTGATCATCAATAGCAGAAAACAAGTTTAAGTCATTATTACTAACACCCACTTCAAAATCAACATTGGTTTTTTCAGTAGGATTGAACTTTCCTAAAACGGTTGCAATTTGAATCTTAGTAGGCGCTACTAATCGGGTAATAGGTTCGTAATTCCCTTGCGGAACACCTCCTAGCGGTTGGATATATTGAAAGATTTTACCAACCGTAGAAGAATTTGTCAAGATATAATTCCCTTGCAGATTCCCTACCAAAGTGAACTTTACATTGTACAACACATCATTTGAATTATTCGAATATTCAAAAGCCTCCACACCATTAATTGAGACCTTTTTGTACAATACTTTATTCTCGGAATAAGCATCCAAATAGGCTGAAGGCGCATTCATTAAACTAACATTATCTCCTGCATTGGCCAGTATAGCAACTTGTTCAGACGATAGATTTTGTTCCAAAGGTTGGTTTTTCACATCGTTCTCCGAATAAAGATAGCCTCCTAAGCTCCATGATTTAGCCTGATGATTCGCTCCTGCATAGGTTACAAATCTAGTATAACTCCGGTCTGAGTATTGGTATTCAATTACAATTCGCATTTCAGATGTTATAGGAAACAAAGAAGTAAACGTAATCTCCCCCGCATTATAATCAATTACATAATCATTATTCTCGCCCCTTTTGCGCAGTATCCCGTTCACATATACCTTCTCTGACCCCGAAATGACTAAAACGTATAACTCGCCATTATTTCCCTTTAATTTATAAGGACCTTGATTACCTTCCTGCCCTGTAATCGAACTTCTAGCGTATTGCCCGCGTACTAGCGCACCGGCAGCAAATACTTCTGTATTATTTTCTTCCCCACCAAACGTAAAATGAGCCGAAAGCCCTTGTACCTTCTTATTGAAATTCAAAAAACGAGATTGTCGATTTTCCAAAAACAAATCCCCTGCCCGTATATTCCACTTCTCGGTGAATAGCTCAATAAATATTTGGTCAAATTCGTCTAACTTTTGCGAATATCCCCCCTCTTGCAGCGGAATATTAGAATCCTGAATCGAAGCACGAAGGGAAACTTTGTCCGATATTTTTCCTGTGATTTGCAAATCAAGATTGGAAGTAACGGAGGCATTTTGGTTATTCCCTATCGATACGCCCCGAGTAATACTTCCAGAAGTATTTAATCCGTCAAAGGGAACGAATTTTTTTACCGTGCGGTTTACTTTATAAAGATTTCCGGCCTCATTGGGCACCACTTGATCTTGATCGTAAATACTATAGGTCTTTGTTACTTGGTCTGGGTAATTGAAATAACGAACCGTAAGCGTATCTTGCGAAGTAAAGCCGTTTTTAAATAATAGTTTTCCTGTTTTAAAATTTACAGAATAAAAAGTACTGTCGATTAGACTGCCATCCGACTTTACTATCTTAAAAAAACTAGGGCTTATGCTAACGTGCTCTAGGGGAATAGTATCTTTAGATACAATGACCTTTTTGGATTGGTACAGTGACTTGATTTCCTGAGCCGAAAGCTGAGAAAAACAGAGGAAGACCCACAATAAAAGGAGTTTTTTTAGCATACATACTATAAACGTAAAAAAGCGATTTTGTGTATAAAACAGTTTGCTTTCTAATCTTTTGTCACCAGCTGCATCGTGTCTCTTGAAATTTGCTTCACCAAGACTGTTTTTCCGGTTTCAACAATTTTGGCCGCTTCATCAGTAAAGTGACGAATAGTATATAAAGAGACGTTTTCATTATAAGCCACTTTGAATTTCTTAGAAAGCAGTGCTTTTAACGCTTCAAAATTGCCAAATTTATCCTCTAAGCATACCGAAAAACTAATGGCCGAATTCTGAATCAAACTAGTTTTGATTTTATATTGATGCAATAACGAAAAGATTTCACTGATGTTTTCTTCCATGATAAATGAAAAATCTATGGACGACAAAGACAATAGCAATTGCTCCTTCTTAACAATAAAACAAGGCGTTTTTGGGTCCAAATCTTTACCCTTAGAAACACAAGTGCCGGGCAATAGCGGATTGATAAACGATTTAACATACAACGGAATTTCCTTTTTTTGGAGTGGTTGCAACGTTTTTGGATGGATCACAGAAGCGCCATAAAAAGCCAACTCAATAGCTTCACGATACGATATTTGATTCAATAATATGGCATTCTCAAAATAACGTGGGTCTGCATTCAAAACCCCTGGAACATCTTTCCATATGGTAACACTTTCGGCATTCAAACAATAAGCAAATATAGCTGCTGTATAATCAGATCCCTCACGGCCTAAAGTAACTGTGAAGTTATTTTCATCAGAACCTAAAAATCCTTGAGTGATATTCAGTGCCTTTTTCTTGATCCCTTTAGCAATAAACTGTTGGGTTTTTTCCCAATCAATATTGGCATCACGATAGGCGGTGTCCGTTTTAATAAAATTACGCACATCAATCCAATTGTTTTTTAAGCCTGCATGATTGAAATAATGGCTTACAATGGTCGTGGAAACCAATTCTCCATAACTTACAACCTGATCGTAGACAAAGTTATAATTGGGTGATTTATTGCTTCTGATGAAATACTCCAAATCCGCAAAATGACTGTTTACCGCATAAAATACTTCATGCTCTTCGTCATCAAACAAATCCATCAAAATTTGGTTGTGATACTTTCGCACTTCTTGCATCGAGGCATGTAACTCATTGGACTTATTAAAGTAGTTTTTGATGACCGTCTCTAAAGCATTAGTAGTCTTACCCATAGCCGAAATCACCAATAGTGTATCTTCGTGGCCTACTTTTTCTAATAGACTGTATACATTTTTAATCCCATCAGCGTCCTTTACTGAGGCACCTCCAAATTTGAATATTCTCATTATAATTTACTTAAAAATTCATTTATTCCGTTTTCATCCATTTGAGCAACACGCCAGTCCTCTAAAACTTTGGCCCCCGATTTTATATAAAAATCAATAGCGGGTGTATTCCAATCTAAAACATTCCACTCGATTCTACGAACATGATCCTTTTTCCCTTTTGCTATAACCGCTTTATAAAGTGCAAAACCTAATCCTGAACCTCTCATACGCTCTTTAACAATCAAATCTTCCAGGTGAATGGTCTTTCCTTTCCATGTCGAATAGCGGTAGTAATACAAAGCCATTCCAACAACCTCACGATTCACTTCTGCTATAAATGTATGAAATAATGGGTTGGGTCCAAATCCATCGCGCTCTAAATCAGCTATAGTAACCACCACAGCATCAGGTTCTTTTTCAAAGGTAGCCAACTCACGAATAAGATCCAGTGCCGCCGGCATGTCTGTTATTTCTCCTTTTCGGATTACCATTGACACTTATTTTTTCTTCTTTTTATTGGTTTTCTTCGTTGCGGTAGCAGTCGCTTTATTTGAAAATTTCATTTGAACATAGGGCTTATACAACCCGTCAGCTGTTGCTCTAGCTTTAGCGTTATCAGCTCTTTCCTGTGGATCAGGGTGTGAACTCATCATTTTACTTAAAAAATCGGAACTAGCTCCGCCACTCATAGCAGCCAAAATGGCAAAAGCCGATTCTTCCGCATTGACATTATACTTATTTCGCTTTAAAAACGCATAAGAGAATTCATCCGCTTCCGATTCTTGTTTTCGACTGTATTTGCTGTCAATAATAGCGCTTGCTAACTGACCATATTGACTATCTGTCAATTTAGCTGCTTTATCCGATTGCGAAGAAACAGCGCCAACTAACGCTGCTTTTCTTAGTGCCACTTTCATAGCATCACGCGAATCATGATTAGCAACATGGCCTATTTCGTGACCTATCACGGCCAACAATTGATTATCATCCATGATATCCATTAAACCAGAGAAAACACGCACACTGCCGTCGGCGGTGGCAAAGGCATTAACATCTTTAGTCAAATAGACTTTGTAGTTTAAAACCAACCCATTCTCATTGGCATGCTTGCCAAAAATCCTATTCAATCGCAGTGTATAACCATCTTTTGGTCCAGCCACAACATTAGACGAATCCATTTTTCTAACCGCTTCTTTTGACATAGCTGCAGCATCTTCATCACTGAAAGTGAAACTAGCCACGCCCGTCTGCAAAGCTCCTAAAGCCTTTTCCCCTAAATTAATTTGTGCATTAATCTTTGTAATACTAAACAGGGCAACCACTAGGGTTACCGTAAATAATCGTGTCTTCATGGTTATAAGAATTAACATATTGAACAGCAAATATAAAATAAGTTTAACAAACATTCGACCCGACATTTTTTATATTTTATCATTAGATTTTGATAAAAAAAACGATATTTGCACGAACAACTACAACGATTTCGTAATGGAAGAACGCAATAAAACCCTTGGTGAATTCATCATCGAAAAACAATCAGAATTTCAATACTCTTCGGGAGAATTATCAAGAATCATCAACTCTATCCGCCTGGCAGCCAAAGTGGTAAACTACAAGGTAAACAAAGCAGGTCTAGTAGATATTGTTGGAGCAGCTGGCGAACAAAACATTCAAGGCGAAGATCAACAGAAATTAGACGTGTATGCCAATGAGGTTTTTATACAAACCCTCATCAATCGTGAGATAGTTTGTGGTATCGGCTCTGAAGAAAATGACGAATTTATTACCGTTGCAGGCTCTGATAATAGCCACAACAATAAATATGTAGTCTTGATGGACCCTTTAGATGGATCGTCCAACATTGATGTTAATGTCTCTGTTGGTACTATTTTTTCTGTTTACCGAAGAAAAACACCCGTAGGAACACCCGTAACGATCGAAGATTTTTTGCAGCCCGGAACAAGTCAAGTAGCGGCCGGTTATGTTATTTACGGAACTTCGACCATGCTAGTATATACGACAGGTCATGGCGTAAACGGATTCACTTTAAATCCTGCCATCGGGACTTTTTATTTGTCACATCCAAACATGCAGTTCTCAAAAGACGGAACAATATATTCAATCAACGAAGGAAATTATGTTCACTTTCCACAAGGTGTGAAAGATTATTTAAAATATTGTCAATTAGAAGAAGGTGACCGGCCTTACACATCAAGATATATTGGCAGCTTAGTTTCCGATATTCACAGAAACATGATTAAAGGTGGTATTTATATTTATCCCACTAGCTCAAAGTCCCCTAAGGGAAAATTGCGATTACTGTATGAGTGCAACCCAATGGCCTTTATTGCTGAACAAGCCGGAGGAAAGGCGTCTGATGGCATCGGCAGAATTATGGAAATCCAACCAACCGAATTGCACCAAAGAGTACCGTTCTTTTGTGGAAGTTTTAATATGGTCGAAAAAGCCGAAGAATTTATGGCCAAATATTGTTAAAAAAAGGCCCCAAAATCGGGGCCTTTTTTTATTTATTCATGTGTGTCATTTCGTAAATGAAGGTGTCTAAATCTACATTCATCACTAATAAAGACAATGCCTTATCTACAATAAAATTGACATTCCCTGGCGTAAATCCCAAGGCTAATGCAAATTTGGTCAGAATTTCTTTTTGTCTAGGCCCTAATACATGATCCGCAAATACCATTCTTGATAAATCAAACAAACGCTCCAAGCGCTGTGTGTGCAAATACGGAGGATTAATTGGGTATTTTAAAGGGTTTTCTAAAATTTCAACGTACTCCTCTGGAGAAATTTCAAGTCGTACGGCTAGTTTATCTAAAAACTCTTTTTCTTCTTGACTCATGTCACCATCAGCAGTTGCAACACGTACTATAGCTGAAAAATGACCCTTATTTCTACTTTTGAATTCGCTATCAAATAAATCTGAAAATGACATAATGGTATGGTTTTAATACGGCAAATATAGGTCAATTTACTTTTTTTTGAAAGCCAATTATGAAAATGTTTTTCGTCGATTTTAGTGTCCACATGTCGGGGTCTATTAAAATAAATTGTAAGTTTACGTTCCTTATTAACCTATTTGCAGATGTCAGATTTCTGGATATACTTCATTATCGGATTAAAACACGTACTCAATATTTTTGCCTACGATCATGTTTTATTTCTATTGGCATTGACCGTTCCCTACGATTTTAAATCGTGGAAACGCATCCTGATTCTGGTATCACTATTTACTTTAGGTCACTCACTAGCACTGTTCCTATCTGTTTTTAATGTGATTAGTATTAAGGTCAATCTCGTAGAATTTTTAATCCCAATTACGATATTAATCGCGGCCATGTACAACATTATACTTTCGGGAAAATCCAGTAAAAAAGACGGTATAACTTTCGCTGGCATCGTAACCGTTTTCTTTGGAATCATCCATGGACTAGGTTTTTCTAATTACTTCAACAGTATACTTTCTGGCAAACCCTCTGACAAATTAGTGCCTCTGACAGAATTTGCACTTGGAATTGAAACGGCGCAAATAATAGTAGTAATTGCAGCACTATCATTAGCCTATATGATCTTAAATTTAACCATATTTTCTAAACGCGATTGGACCTTAAGCATTTCCGCCTTTATAGTAGGTGTGGTCATTCCCATGATTTTACAAAGCGAAATTTGGCACAAATAATTGTCCGAAGTATCAGGATTAGGTATATTTGCTTTCCTTGTATTAGTTCCCCATTTACGTAATAACAAACACATCAGAGAACAATTAGACAATTCGACCTTGGCATGAAAGAGAAAAAACAAAATAAATACGACAAAGCTTACCTTAGAATTGCTGCAGAATGGAGCAAACTTTCCTACTGCAAACGCAAACAAGTCGGTGCTATCATTGTTCGCGATCGTATGATTATTTCTGATGGTTACAACGGAACACCCTCTGGCTTTGAAAACTGCTGCGAAGATAACGACGGACTAACCCATTGGTATGTGCTACATGCGGAGGCAAACGCCATTTCCAAGGTAGCTCGTTCTACTCAAACTTGCGAAAATGCAACGCTATACATCACACTTTCCCCTTGTAAAGAATGCAGCAAACTGATTCATCAATCTGGAATTAAGAGAGTAGTGTACCAACGCGGTTACCGTGATACTTCGGGCGTAGATTTCTTAGAAAAAGCAGGCGTAGAAGTACACCAATTGGAAAACCTAGAGTAACCTTACATGAAAACAAAGGAAAAATATTTACCGATTGTACTCTTTTCTTGCGTAGGCTTGGGAATCGTCATCGGAGGCATGCTTAATTTTCCGAAACGCTCACTTTCAGCACAAAACGCTAGTAAAGCCAAGATCGAAAAGCTTATTGACATGATTAACGATGAATATGTTGATGATGTCAATTCAGATTCAATTGTTGACTTAACCGTAAACAGTATTTTAGCCAACCTCGATCCGCATTCCGTTTACATTCCACCGAGCGAACAATCCGCAGAATCCGAACTAATGAAAGGAGATTTTGTTGGAGTAGGCATCAATTTCTATATGTACAAAGACACCGTTACAGTCGTTAAAACAGTAGAAAAAGGCCCTGCTGAAATAGCAGGAGTTAAAGCAGGAGACCGCATCCTTTATGCTGGTAGCACCAAACTTTATGGACGAAAATTACCTACCGATAGTTTATATTCCAAATTTAAAGGGGAAGAAGGCTCAATAGTCGCTTTGAAGGTCTACAGGAAACAACTTCATAAAACACTTACATTAAATGTAACAAGAGAAGTAGTTCCCATAAAAAGTGTGGACATTGCAATGCTCATAAATAAAACAACCGGTTATATCAAAATCAATCGCTTTGCTGAAAACACTTATGACGAATTTTATCAAGGGTTAGTAAATCTAAAAAAACTAGGTATGAACACCCTAATTATTGACTTACGCGACAACGGAGGGGGCTATCTAGAAAAAGCCGTCCAAGTGGCCGATGAATTGTTAAAAGACAAGGAGTTAATTGTATTTACGAAAAATAGAAAAGGAACCGTTGACAAAACATACGCTACAGAACAAGGTATATTTGAAACAGGCAAAGTATTTGTATTGATGGATGAAAACTCAGCTTCAGCCAGTGAAATCCTGTCGGGAGCCATACAAGATAATGATCGTGGAACCATTGTTGGTCGCCGCTCGTTTGGCAAAGGCTTGGTGCAACGCGAAATGGATTTTGACGATGGGTCCGCCGTTAGATTAACTACTTCAAGATATTATACACCAAGTGGCCGTTCCATTCAAAAACCTTATGTTAAAGGCAAACCGGAAGCCTACAGCCAAGATTACGAAAACCGTTTTGAAAGCGGCGAATTGTATGCCAAGGACAAAATCAAAGTAGCCGATTCACTAAAATTCAAAACTAAAAAAGGCAGAATTGTTTACGGTGGAGGCGGAATAGTTCCCGATCTATTTGTCCCCCTTGAAGTTAAAAAAGGCAAAGAAAATTTGGCTTATGTCTTAAATTCAGGAATTGTCGGCCATTTTGTATTCGAACAACTTGATCAAGACCGTAACTTATTTAAAGGATTATCTTTCGAAATGTTTCTTGCCAAAATGCAATCTAACGACTTTTATAGTGCCTCTTTTGAACGTTATTTACAACAAAACGGACTAGACATCAAATTAGGCAACGATAAAACTTTGGTGAAAAAATATTTGACGGCGGAATTGGCGCGTCAACTTTTCGGCGATAAACAGTATTACAAAGTAATGCTGAAAGACGATGCCATGCTAAAAGCCATCTTGAAATAATTTACTTTCGAATACTATCGTGTACTTGGACATGAATTCCGTTATTCCACAACGTTAAAATATCGGTTGCTACTGCCGCGCCACTTCCTGCCGCTATCGCTAATTGACTTCGCCAGCCCGCAAGGGTTCCTATAACATAAATACCATCCGTAACTTTATGGTCTGTGTTCTTAAGTTGGAGACGGTTCTTCTCGGCCACTATTTTTTGATGGGGAATAATATAGTCCTGTAATCCTTCAATTGTAAAAGGATTTCCGGCACCAATTCCAATAACAACAAGTTTAGATCGGTAAGCACCTTTATTGGTTAGTATCGTAAAATCTCCTTGTTTACCCTCAATTTTAATAACTTTTTCCTCCAAAATTTGAAGTACATGTGGATATAATTGCATTAGCTGCACACTGCTTTCAGTCAACAAATCAGCACCCAATTTCCCAGCAGAAATCCCGTAGGCATTATTAAACAAGGCATCTTGCAAGGACGAACTTTTCTGATGTGCAATTATCCCAATCTTTTTATCAACTGCACATGGCTTGTTTTTAGCCGAACCCAAAACCAAGGCACAAGACATCCCTGAAACACCACCACCAATTAGTAGAACGTCAAACATGATTAATGCTTTATTTTTTCTTGGATCTTTTTGGACATTCTAAAAATAAGAAGGATCAATACTGCGCAGAAAGAAGCTACTATACCAATCAAAGCAATCATACTATTACCTTTCAAAGGCGTATTAAAATCGAGAAGGAAAATATTTACTACTATCAATGCAATAGCAATAAAAAGAAGAATATTGGTAAAAATTTTCATGTTGTGCGTTTAAAAGACAAAAATACTAAATTTTGATGTTATGCAAAGAGTCCTTTAACATTAGCTGCAAATAATTTAACGGCAATAGCCAAGAGAACAACCCCAAAAACTTTCCGAATAATATTCAAACCGTTTTCCCCTAAAATGTGCTCAATTTTAGCCGAGGCCTTTAAAACCAAATAGACTAACAAAATATTCAAAAAGATGGCAACGACGATATTCACCGTTTGAAATTCAGCACGCAAAGACAACAAAGTAGTCATCGTCCCAGCTCCCGCTACCAAAGGAAAAGCGATAGGAACTATGGAAGCCGAATTCACTTTGTCTTCCTTATACAACCGTATACCGAGTATCATTTCTAAAGCCAAAAAAAACAACACAAACGAACCTGCCACCGCAAATGAATTCGAATCAATTCCGATTAATTTTAAAATCTCATCTCCTACAAATAAGAAGGCAATCATGATCCCTAAAGAAACTAAGGATGCTTTACCCGATTGAATATGACCAAATTTTGCCCGCAAATCAATTATCACAGGTATACTACCCACTATATCGATCACTGCAAAAAGAACCATAGTTGCAGTGGCTATTTCTCTAAAATTTACATTCATAACGCTTACTTTTTTACAAAATTAGCTTTTTAATACTAGGTACAAGCCGATTTTCATTTGTACTTTTGCTTCCTAATTAAATGCTTATGTTCCAATTAGGAAAAACAATCGTTTCTGAAGACATCCTTGAAAAAGATTTCGTGTGCAATCTTTCATCTTGCCATGGAGCCTGTTGTGTTGACGGTGATGCAGGAGCCCCATTAAGTCAAGAAGAAACCAAAATCTTAGCAGAAATATACCCAAAAGTAAAACCTTTTTTGCGCAAGGAAGGGATCGATACTATTGAAAAGTTGGGCACTTGGGTGGTGGGAACCGACCAAGATTTAGAAACCCCCTTGATCGATAATAAAGATTGTGCCTACGTTATATTTGATGGGAAAACTGCCCTCTGCGGCATCGAACAAGCATACAACCAAGGAATTATTGCCTGGAAGAAACCAGTATCTTGTCATTTATACCCCATTCGTGTTAAAGATTTTAGTGAATTCTCGGCGGTGAATTACGACCGTTGGGATATTTGTAATGATGCTTGCAGCCTCGGAAAAGAGCTGGAAGTTCCCGTTTACAAATTTGTCAAAGAAGCATTAATTCGAAAGTTTGGAGAAGACTGGTATGCCGAACTTGAAAAAGTTGCAGCAGACCTTAAAAATGGAAAATAAAAAACCGTCTAGATCAATACCTAGACGGCCTTTTGGTGGAGAAGATGGGGCTCGAACCCACGACCTCTTGACTGCCAGTCAAGCACTCTAGCCAACTGAGCTACATCCCCATGATTACTGTGCAAATATATACTTTTTGTTTCTATTTATAGAAATTCGTAAAAATTTAAATAATTCGTTCAAAAGCAACCTCTTAGATTGGAATTTTTTCATTATACTTGCATTTATTTTTTACTATAGAAACTTATTTAACAACTATAAACTATACTTATTTATGAAAAAAACTACTTTTTTATTAACTTTATTATTTACTTCTTTGTGCGGTTTTGCACAAAACACGTATTATTCTCAAGACTTTGAATCGGGAGATTTAAGTGGGTGGACTGTAACAGACTCAGACGGTGACGGTTATGATTGGAATGTTTTAAATGCATCAAGTGTTAACACCAATATTGGGACCGGATCATTAATGTCATTTTCTTGGACTTCAACAACTGGACCATTGGATCCAGACAACCTTGTGACGTCGCCTGCAATCGATTTAACTGGCGCTACTGCTGAGTCAAACATGTACTTGTTTTTCAATCATTTACTAGGTGATGCGACATACCCAGACAAATACTCTGTATATGTTACAACTTCTAATGACCCTGCAGTTATTGCTGCAGCGACACCTGTTTTGACCGTAACGCCAACTAACGTGAATTTAACCAATAAGTCTGTTGATATCACTTCATTTATTGGACAAACAATCTACGTTTCTTTTAGACATTACGAATCTTTAAATCAATATTATATACTAATTGATGATGTAGCTGTGAGAAGTGTTGGAAACAATGATGCTGCATTACTATCGGCTAAATTAAACAGATATAGCCTTCTTAGTACTGACAACATGTTGACCTTAACGGTTAAAAACGTTGGTCTTAATGCAATTACTGCTTTAACCCTTAATTGGAATGACGGTACAACAGATCACATTAGTACCATTGCTAAATCCATTCCTGTTGGAGCAACTAGTACTACAGTAACACACCCTATTAAAATTAACTATGCGAGCGTGGTCGAAAAAGGTTTAAACATCACTGTTACTGCAGTTAATGGAAATACCGATCCAGTGATGGCTAACAATATGGTAACAAAAAAATTCAATACTGTAAGTCAAGCTTCAACTAAACGTGTGTTATTCGAAGAAGGAACAGGAACATGGTGTGGATGGTGTCCTAGAGGAGCTGTAGCAATGGCTTATATGGATACTACATATCCTAACGAATTTATCGGAGTAGCAGTTCACAACCAAGATCCAATGATGATTGATGAATATGATGCTGGTGCTGGTTTCTCTAGTTTCCCTGGCATGAATGTTGACCGTGTTGTAAAAGGAGCTGATGTTAGTCAAACGGCGATGACAAGCAACTTAAACACAAGAAAAGTATTAACTACACCAGTAAGTTTGGAGACCAATGGCGCGGTAAACGGTTCTGAAGTAACCATCAATGCTTTTGCCACTTTTAGAACTGTTTTTACTAATGCAAATTACCGTTTAGGTGTTATCATAACTGAAGACAATGTGAGCGATGCTGCTGATACTGGATATAATCAAACAAATTATTATGCCGCTAACGCTAATGGCATAATGGGTGGATATGAAGCATTAGCCAACCCAGTACCTGCAGCGGATATGGTATACAATCACGTGGGAAGAGATTTAGTTGGAGGTTATGATGGACAAGCAGATTCAGTTCCTAGCTCTATTACTGATGGACAAGTTGTAAACTATACATTTAACTACAGCGTTCCATCAACTAGCAATATAGATAACATGCATGGTGTATTAGTGTTAATTGATCAACAAACTGGAGAAGTAGTAAATTCAAAATCTTTTGAATTAGCAACATTAGCAGTTAACTCTAACCAAGTTAACCCAACCGTATCACTTTATCCAAACCCTTCAACTGATTACTTTACAATCAACAATTTGAAAAGTGGTATCTATACGGTAACTATTTATGATATGTCTGGTAAAGCGGTACAAACAGTAAAACAAAAAGAAGTTATCGAAAACCAATCATTAACAATTTCTACCAAAGGAATGGCTGCAGGAGCTTATGTTGTGAATATCGCAACAGGAAATACCTCTTACAGCAAACAATTAATGGTTAAATAATCTATAACTATGTACCCTATGAAAAAAATTGTTTTTTTATTAGCTTGTCTAACTTCTTCATTGGCTTTTTCTCAAATGACAATGAAGAAGTTAGATGGTACTTCTATTAATAACGGAGACATATTTACGTATTCCGTTATTGGAAATGCCTCTGAAGTTACTTCTGCAGACCCTGCTTATTTAGGGTTTAAAATTTACAACAGTTCTGCTAGTAACATCAACGTTAGAATGAAAGTAATAAGCATGACTAACGCGACGGGGAGCAACCTACAATTCTGCATTGACCCTATTTGTGTAGGAACAATAACAGTTGGCAGCTCCTATCCAAGCGGTAGTCAGCCGTACTCAGTTGTTCCTGCTAATGGACAAAACGGGAACTTCGACCATTTTGTAAACGGTTATGCGGGTAACGGTACGGATCCAGTGGTATACGTATTAAAGTTTTATATGGTTAATAGTTTTGGTCTTGAAATCGGCACCCCAATAACAATTACATACAAGTACGACCCTCTTTTAAGCACTCAAGCTAATGACCTAAAAAGCAATGGGATCACTTTAAAATCAACTTTAGTTGATTCTCAGCTTGAATTTGAGGCTACGTCAGGAGGTCAAACGGCCTTATATGATGTTAATGGAAGAGTGGTTAGTGACACTAGTTACACTTCGGGATATAATATTATTTCTGTTGCCAACTTAAACGCTGGTGTTTACATCTTAAGTTTTACAACGGATGACCGTAAAAAAGCTTCGTTACGTATTATTAAAAAATAAAGTATTCTTTTTATAAATAAAAAAGGCCCCATCAATGATGGGGCCTTTTTTATGGATTAGCATGACCTTAAAAACTAGTATTTAATGACAGAGAAACTCCCGTGCTTTCTGGAACAGTTCTACATACACCACCAACACACACTAGACCGCCACGTTGTCTTCCATATGCTAAAGCTATTCGAGTTGATTTATATCTAAATGAATTTCCAACACCGTAATAATGGGTTCTAAGTCTTGAATCATCATTGCCATAGTTATACATGTCCGTAACATACAAACTATATTTTGTTCCCAAATTAAATTCGGTCAACAAACTCGCCCAGTTCTTTTTATCGCTATTCGCCCACATATGCTCCGCCTGAACCCTAACCGATTTGTTTTTACCAAACTTATACGTAGATTCTGCACCCACTATATTCGTTTTAATTTCCCCATAGGTTTCTGAAATACGCTTTTTGTTATAATACTGATTGATATAACTAAAGCCGACTTGCCATGAGTCATTACATTTTTTTGTGATTTCTATGTTAGCATCCGAGAAATACTTTTTGCCAAAACCCATAAAATCTGTCGTATAATCCTGAGGAGAGAACAAGTAAAATGTACCTCCTAAGCCATGGTACTGAGCAAAGTTTAAAGCCACTTTAGTACCATATTTACCGCCCAAAGTTGTTCCTTTCTTAAAGTCATAGAATAAATCTATTTGGCCGCCAATTTCACCTGCCTTTGCATTATTCAAGTCACTAATAATAACATTCGGCTGTGCCTGATATACGTAAATATTTGCCAAATTATAATGATGCTGTTTCGTCAAACTAGGCAAATAATTCATAATCAAATCATTGTATGCATTTCCTTTGGCTGCACGTTCTGAAAAGAAACTCATGTTTTCCAACCTACGAAAGGTCCCGTCGATACCAAATCCCTTTTTTGAATATCCCATATTTAGCAAAAGCGCGCTGCCCGGCTTAATCAAATTATTATCGATCTGGTTATTTATCTGCACGACAGCATCTTCTCCTTTATAATTGTACTCTGTTGAACAGTAAAAAGAATCATGCGTATAGTTCAGTCGTCCCGCAAAAGCATTGGTCAAATTATTGAATTTGGGTGTAACGATATCTGTTTTTTCGTCCCTGCCCACATACGTAAATCCAAAAATCAATTCGTCCTTTTCAAATTTAAAAAGCTCCGAAAGGGCAAGTTCTGCGTCAGCGCCATAAATTTTTCCTTCTGAAACCTCAAATCCAGTTCGTTGTTGACCAAACAAAGTTTTTAAGGTAAAATAGGTAGTCGGCTTATAAATAAAACGCAATCCTCGCAAAGCATTGTTAATCCCTAATGCGCGGTCTTCCCATGTTCTCAACAACAATCCACTTCCGAATTGCTCATAAAAATAGCCCGCAGTCACGTCTATTTTTTCATTCTTGTATTGGGCAAAATAGGTAGCTACATTGGCGTCTTTATACTTCGGATTGTAATTCAACAAAGCCTCTTGCTCATAGGCCTCTGCCTGAATTCCAAACGTCCAATTCTTTATTTTGTAGTTAACAAACAAATAATTATTGGAACGAAGGGGATTGTCAGGATGCGTAACCCTAACAAGTTCTTCATTAAACAAACATTTATCATTTAAATACCATTGTGCATTCGTTTCATATCCTCCCGAAACGGTCCCTTTTTCTTGTCCGAAAATCGAACCTGCAAAGACAAACCATCCAATCACAAAAAACTTCTTCATGGACTATAGGGTCTTTAATTTATTGAATAATTCACTTTCGCTGCCTGGTACATAACCATTTTGTATGTGAACGATTACGCCATTCTTAACCACAACAGTGTAAGGAATGTTAACGATTCCCAAAGCTCTTTTCAACTCTTGATTACTATCTATTAAAACCTTATAATCCCATGCTTTTCCATTTACCAACGGCTTGATTCTTTTTTGAGTTCTAGAATCATCCGTAGCTACAGCAATAATTTCAATAGGCAAACTTTTTTTCCATTCTTCTTGCATATCATTCATCTCGTCTAATTCACTGATGCAGGGTGTACACCATGTCGCCCAAAAAGAAAAAATATAAATTTTATCCTTTTCCATAAAGTCAGCCGTAACAGAAACTTTTTTTCCATCAAGGTCTGACAATGAAACATTTGGCATTTGTTTTTGTGCCATCGCAGTAATACCAACGAAAAGCAAAAATAAGGGTAATAGATTTTTCATTTTAGTATAAATAGTTTCCACAAATAACGAAATAATAACTCAAACATTAAAGTTTTTTTATTTTATTTGCGTATCCAAATAACAGCTACACAATGACTAAACTTAAAACCCTTTTATCGTTAACACTTTTATCGATTCTATTTTCTTGTAGCGATACCAAAGTAATTGAAAACTTTCCTGACAGCAGTGAAACTGCGCCACCCGTTTCTGGATTCTTTAAGCAACGCGTATTGTTAGAGGATTACACAGGTACTTGGTGCGGAAACTGCACACGTGTAGCCTATGCTATTGAAAAAATGCATGAGCAGTCAGACAAAGTGGTTTCTATCGCTATTCATAACGGAAACGACCCTTATCATTTTCCAGGATTCCAACCCTTGAAAGACATGATTATGCCTGATTTTGATCTGCAATTGCCCCAATCAAGATTAAACAGAACTATAGTTTGGTCATCACCAGAACCGTCTAACTTAGCACAGGCCAAAGCCTTGACAGGAAACAATGCTGGATTAGGTATAGCCATGTCGTCAACGGTTGAAAACGGAATGATAAACCTAGACGTAAACATGAAGTTTGTTCAAAATTATACAGGTCTTAAATTAGTTGTTTATGTCTTAGAAAATCATTTAATCCATTTTCAAGCAAACTATACTTCCTATTTTGGCAACGTAAATCCAGTACCTGCCTATGAACACAATCACGTGCTAAGACACAACATTACAGATTTGCTAGGCGACCCTATTTCAGAAGCTACTACTTTGGGTCAAACCATAACTAAATCGTACTCCATTCCCATGCCAAGTAGCGTTTCTAATCCTGATAACATAAGCTTTGTAGCAGTCCTAGTGAATGCAGATAACTTGGCTTTAAATAGCCGTGCTGCCGAAAAAAACGAAATGCAAACCTTCGAACAAAACCCATAATCCAACAACATCCGATAATAAATAAAGGTTGCTCAAAAGGCAACCTTTATTTTTTTGCGTAAATTTGTTATACCATTTCAATCATTATGAGCCTAATTTCAGTAATCCAACAGGTAGACGTTAACGAAAAAATAAAACATGCCCCAAATTCAGGGTATTTAATTGGGGTGTGGATTGGTTACCTAATCCCTTTTACGTTTTTTGCTCTTATCGCCTATTGGATATACAGTAAAGCCAAAAAAAGACAAAACGAAGAATAGCGATATTTTACTAAATTTGCCTCTTAAACCACTTCCATGAGTAATATCAGAATCACCAAACAATTTTCTTTCGAAACCGGACACGCCCTTTATGGCTATGATGGTAAATGCAAAAACGTACACGGACATAGCTACAAGCTTTCGGTTACGGTAATCGGCAAACCCATAACTGACAAAAGCAATGTTAAGTATGGTATGGTGATTGATTTTACCGATTTAAAAAAAATCGTGAAAGAAGAAATCGTAGACTTGTTCGATCACGCCACTGTATTCAATCAAAACACCCCACATATCGAATTGGCTAACGAACTAAAAAGCCGTGGGCACCATGTGATTTTAGTAGAATACCAACCCACAAGTGAAAACATGGTCATCGATTTTGCTGAAAAAATACAAAACCGTTTGCCCGAAGATATTGCACTACATTCCTTGAAATTACAAGAAACAGATTCCTCTTTTGCCGAATGGTATGCCTCCGACAATTCTTAACCTCATCGTTAAATGACACTTTCTCCCCATAAAAAAATATACTTTGCTTCCGATCAACACTTTGGAGCGCCAACGCCCGAAGCCAGTTTTCCTCGCGAACAAAAGTTTGTGGCTTGGCTCGATGAAGTTAAGCAGGATGCAGCAGCCATTTTCCTCTTGGGCGATTTATTCGATTTCTGGTTTGAATACAAAACCGTAGTACCCAAAGGCTTTGTAAGGGTACTGGGTAAATTAGCCGAAATACGCGACAGCGGCATTCCCATCTATTTCTTTGTAGGTAACCACGATTTGTGGATGAGCGATTACTTTCAAAAAGAGTTAAACATACCCGTTTACCATGACAATCAGGAGTACGAATTCAACGGCAAAACCTTTCTCATAGGCCATGGCGATGGCAAAGGCCCCGGCGACAAAGGCTATAAACGGATGAAAAAAGTATTCACTAGTCCGTTTTCCAAATGGCTCTATCGCTGGTTGCATCCTGATATCGGCATGAAACTAGCCCAATACCTCTCCGTGAAAAACAAATTAATATCCGGCGAAGCCGATGTCAAGTTTTTGGGAGAAGAGAACGAATGGCTTATACTGTACGCCAAACGCAAATTAGAAACCAAACATTACAACTATTTTGTTTTTGGTCACCGTCACCTACCGATGGTAATGAAAGTCGCTGAAAATGCCGAATATGTGAACCTAGGAGATTGGATAGGCTATTTTACGTACGGTGTTTTTGATGGAGAGAAATTTGAATTGAAAGAATATTAATTACTTCAAATCCTTCAATCGCAACTGCACCGTCACATTCCCATTAAATTCGTTTTCATCAATACAATAGACCGCATCAAACGGTACTTGTTGTTTAACCAAATCCAATTTCTTACCCAATCCAAATCCAATAGCCCCAAAACCAGAAGAACCGCCTTGTTTCACAAACAATTTTAGATGGTCTTCGTCAGCACCAATTCCCTTGGCATAACCACTGTCCTTAATTCCTTTGCTCATAAATACCGGAGTCATATTTTCAGGGCCAAAAGGTTCAAACTGATTCAAAATCCGAATAAACTTGTCGTTAATAGCGGTCAATTCAATTTCGGCATCAACCAAAACTTCGGGAATAAGCAATTCAGGCGAAATGGTGTCCCGAACCACCTGCTCAAACGCCTCCTTAAAGGCCGCATAGTTTTCTTCCTTCAAAGTCATTCCGGCCGCATACATATGACCGCCAAACTGCTCTAAATGGGCCGCACAAGCCTCAAGCGCATTATATACATCAAAGTCCTTTACCGAACGGGCAGAGGCCGCCAATTTATGGCCGCTTTTAGTAAAAACGATGGTGGGACGATAAAAGGTTTCGGTCAAGCGCGATGCTACAATCCCAATCACTCCTTTATGCCAATGCTCACTATAAACAACGGTCGTAAACCGCTCCGTTTCAGTATGTTCATAGATTTGAGCAAGGGCCTCCACCGTGATTTGTTTATCCAAACCCTTGCGATCCGTATTGTATTGTTCAATTTCTGAAGCAAACTGCTCCGCTTGGTCTAAATCATATTCCGTCAACAATGCTACCGCCTCATTTCCGTGCTTAACTCTTCCTGCCGCATTGATTCGGGGAGCTATAATAAAAACGACATCCGTAATGGTCAATACTTTTTTCTTGACATTCTGTATCAACGCTTTTATACCAGGCCTCGGCTGGCAATTAATGACTTCCAAGCCAAACTTAGCCAAGGTCCGATTCTCCCCCGTGATCGGAACGATATCAGCCCCAATGGCGGTGGCAACTAAATCCAAATAGAGCATTAAATCTTCTATCGTTTGATCTCGATGTGCCGCCAAAGCTTGAACCAATTTAAAGCCAACCCCACAGCCACACAATTCATCATAAGGATACGTGCAATCCTCCCGTTTTGGATCCAAAACAGCTACTGCCTCAGGCAAAGTAGGTCCCGGACGGTGGTGGTCGCATATGATAAAATCAATGTTCCGAGCTTTGGCGTAAGCTACATGATCAATGGATTTTATCCCGCAGTCCAAGGCAATAATCAACGTAAATTCATTGTCTTCGGCAAAGTCTATACCCTTATAAGAGATGCCATACCCCTCATCATAACGATCCGGAATATAAGTGGCCACATAAGGATAATAACTTCGCAAATAACTTGAGACCAAAGAAACGGCCGTGGTCCCATCGACATCATAATCCCCAAAAACCAATATGTTTTCTTGATTCTCAATTGCTGTTTCTATTCGTGCAACCGCTTTGTCCATATCTTTCATCAGAAAAGGATCGTGTAAATCGGCCAAACTCGGTCTAAAAAACTGCCGAGCTTGCTCAAACGTTTCTATACCCCTTTGTACCAAAAGTGACGCTACAAGCTCCTCCACTTGAAGTTGAGCAGCCAAAGCTTTTACTTTTTCTGAATCGGGTTTAGGTTTAAGTGTCCAGCGCATTTTGAATTTGGATTATATTTTATAAGTACTAAAACACCAAAGATATAAAAAATACTACAAAAAACATTAGTGAATTCGTGGCTCGATAGTAAACAATCCTCAGCATTTATTCCCTAAATTTGAAACATAAAAGTAATACAAAATGCAAATTCAAGGACAAATTGTTGACATTCGAAACAAACGCATCTATTCAGGTGAAGTTACCGTAGCCAACGGCAAAATTGTGGCGCTAACGGAAAAAAAACACAACGTCAAAGACTACATACTCCCCGGATTCATAGATGCGCACATCCATATTGAAAGTTCCATGCTAGTTCCTTCTGAATTTGCCAAAGTAGCCGTATTACATGGTACCGTCGCTACGATATCCGACCCGCATGAAATCGCTAACGTTCTTGGCAAAGACGGTGTGTATTACATGATTGATAACGGGAAGAAAGTTCCCTTCAAATTCCACTTTGGCGCACCTTCCTGTGTACCCGCCACGTTTTTTGAAACAGCAGGAGCGGTAATCGACTCCGAACAAATCAAAGAGCTAATGGGACACCCCGACATTTACTACTTAGCCGAAATGATGAATTACCCGGGTGTATTGTTTGACGACGAAGAAGTCCTAAAGAAAATCGCTTGGGCTAAACATTTTGGGAAACCTGTCGACGGCCATGCCCCCGGACTGCGCGGCGAACCTATCCGCAAATATATCTCGGCAGGAATATCCACCGACCATGAATGTTTTACCTACGAGGAAGCAGCCGAAAAATTATCATTAGGGATGAAAATACTCATTCGAGAAGGCAGTGCCGCCAAAAACTTTGAAGCACTAGTCGATTTGCTGCCCGATAATTACCAAAACATGATGTTCTGCTCTGACGATAAACATCCAGATGATTTGATTTTGGGGCATATAAACCAACTCTGCGCGCGCGCCGTAGCCAAAGGCATAGACGTTTTCAAAGTCCTACAAGCAGCTTGCATCAACCCGGTACATCATTATAACATGAACGTGGGTACACTACAAGTAAATGAGGCGGCCGACTTCATAGTCGTAGAAGACTTAACACATTTTCACGTCAAACAAACCTACATCAATGGAGAACTAGTAGCCGAAGAAGGCAAATCGTTTATCCAACACGTGGACTTCGACAAACCCAACAATTTCAATACCGCTGCCAAAACAGCTCATGATTTCGAACTGCCAAGCACGGCCAAAACCATCCGCGTGATTGAAGCCTTGGAAGGGCAATTAATCACCAACGAAATCCACCACGCCGCACTTATAGAAAATGGAAAGCTAGTAGCCAATTTAGCCGACGATGTGCTAAAAATGGCGGTAGTCAACCGCTATGCCAATACCCCACCTGCCATTGCATTCATTAAAAACTTTGGCTTGAAAAAAGGCGCTATAGCCAGTTCCGTGGCCCATGACTGCCACAACATCGTAGTAGTAGGCACCACGGATGATGAAATTGTAAATGCCGTAAATCTAATCATTGCTAATACCGGAGGAATATGTGCTGTTGACGGTGAAACCACCAAAGCACTAGCTCTACCCGTTGCAGGCATCATGAGTGACCAAGATTGCTGGGAAGCCGGACGCCTATATCAAGAAATAGACGCCATGGCCAAAAAATTGGGTAGTACCTTAAAAGCCCCATTCATGACGCTTTCGTTTATGGCCTTATTAGTAATTCCTGATTTAAAGTTATCAGACAAAGGATTGTTCAGCGGAAAAAGTTTCGCTTTTACGGATTTAGAAATAAAATAGAAGAAGGACCACTTATTCCTCTCTTGCTTCCCTGCCTGCCGGCAAGAAGGTTGCTTCTGGTCTCTTGTTTCTAGCTTCTGAAACCTTACCTCCAACCACAACCACAATTTCTCCTTTCGGTGGTTTCACTTCAAAGTGCTGTAATACCTCAGCAGCAGTACCTCGTACCGTTTCTTCATGCAACTTAGACAGTTCTCTAGAAACCGATACCGGTCGGTCCGCCCCAAAATACTGTACATACTCGGCTAACGTCTTAACCAATTTATGAGGGGAAACATAAA
>JBJONL010000030.1:0-7084 GCA_046051865.1 Bacteroidota bacterium
CATGAGGCCAAAGCGTTTTATATCGTCATGGCCATTTCGTTAGTCTTAGGCTTGTCCCTGAATTACATCGGAATCTCTCCAGTAAAAGCCCTGATTTACACGGCCATACTCTACGGACTTACGGCACCTGTTCTTATTGCCATCATCCTGCATATTTCAAATAATAAGAAGGTGATGGGGAACTATACCAATAGTACGTCGTCCAATATACTAGGCTTTGCAGCTTTGCTATTAATGACTGTTGCAGCAGGAGCATTACTTTATTTACAGTTTTAGAGAATTAAAAATTACGAATTACGAATTACGAATTACGAATTAATGTCTATTTAATATGAAAGAAAATGTTATCAAAGTAAAGAGTTATGCCTTTGCATTACGAGTTATTAAAGTATACAGAATTTTATGTGAGGAACAGAAAGAATTCGTTTTAAGTTAGCAACTTCTGCGATCTGGAACTTCTATTGGAGCTAATATAGAAGAGGCCATAGGGGGTCAAACGGATAAAGACTTTTTTGCTAAATTGACTATCGCTTATAAAGAGTCCCGAGAAACCCATTATTGGATTAGGTTACTAAGAGATTCAGATTATTTAACAAATGAAGATGGCGATGAATTGTTGGATGATATGAACGAATTGTTGAGAATCATAGGTTCAATTCAAAAAACGTTACGAGCTAAAAATCAATAATAACGCATTCGTAATTCGTAATTATTAATTCGTAATTCACATTTATATTATACTTTTGTCGCTATATGGATGATTTCTCTCCACTAAGAAGGAATGGCTAGTTTACCAATAATCTGAAGTGAGATCAGATTACAATTAGAATTACAATGTCAGTTTTAGAAAAATTAACTTCCGCCGATGCCATTGCATTAGAAGACCAGTATGGAGCCCACAACTATCACCCGCTACCCGTTGTCCTTAGTAAAGGAGATGGCGTATACGTTTGGGATGTCGAAGGTAAAAAATATTACGATTTCCTTTCGGCTTATTCAGCGGTTAACCAAGGACACTGTCACCCTAAAATAGTAGGAGCGATGGTGCAGCAAGCCCAAACCTTAACGCTAACTTCCCGTGCGTTTTACAATGATAAATTGGGCGCCTATGAGGAGTATGTAACCAAGTATTTTGGATTTGATAAAGTATTACCAATGAATACCGGTGCCGAAGCAGTAGAGACCGCTTTGAAGCTATGTAGAAAATGGGCTTACGAGAAAAAAGGGATCCACGAAAACGAAGCCCAAATCATCGTATGTGAAGGCAACTTCCACGGAAGAACCACCACTATTATTTCGTTTTCCAATGATGAAAATGCCCGTAAAAACTTTGGTCCGTACACGGCCGGATTTATAAAAATACCTTATGATGATATTGCCGCATTGGAGCAAGCAATTACATCTTCTAACAATATTGCCGGATTCTTAGTGGAACCAATTCAAGGAGAGGCTGGGGTATATGTGCCAAGTGAAGATTATTTGGCTAAAGCCAAAGCCTTGTGCGCCGCCAATAATGTCTTGTTCATAGCCGATGAAGTGCAAACGGGTATCGCTCGTACAGGTTCCTTGTTAGCCGTATGCGGTAATTGTAGTTGTGAAAAGCAATGCGAAAAACAAGCATCTTATGTAACACCCGATATATTGATTTTAGGAAAGGCCCTTTCAGGTGGAGCGTACCCAGTATCAGCGGTATTAGCCAATGATGCTATTATGAATGTCATTAAGCCTGGCCAACACGGATCTACTTTTGGAGGAAACCCAATTGCGGCAGCGGTTGCGATGGCTGCATTAGATGTTGTAAGCGAAGAACAGTTAGCCTTGAACGCAAGACGTCTAGGAAAGCTTTTCCGAGCGGAATTAGCCAAATATATCGAAACGTCTACCATTGCCACATTGGTAAGAGGAAAAGGCTTATTGAATGCAGTAGTAATCAATGATACGGAAGAAAGTGATACAGCTTGGAATATCTGTATGGCTTTACGCGATAATGGACTATTGGCAAAACCAACTCATGGCAACATCATCCGATTTGCGCCGCCTTTAGTAATGACTGAAGTGCAATTAATGGATTGTGTATCCATTATCATTAAGACCCTAAAACAGTTTGAACAATAACATAAAAAAAGTCCCCAATCTTGGGGACTTTTTTATTTATGCTTAGTGAGGCATCAGTTGTCTCAATTTCTCTTGCATCATGGCTGGGTTTTGTAACGCCTCCATTCCAAAGTAACTGAAAATCCATATAATGTACCCTAGGTACAATACACTTAAAACGATTCCGATTATAGAAAGAATTCGTCCCGTGTTTAAGCTGTTGTAATTGCTATACATTTGGGGATTCTCGCGGTATAGTGCCAAATCCTTTTTGGCAATAAACAAAGCTACTATCGCTAAAATTAAGCCCAAACCATAACAACAACATGTGATGATAGATATTATACCTAATACAAGTACCGCCGTAGCATTGGGTAATTTTTGTTTGTTTTCGAAAGTTGAGAAGTCTGTTTGTTCCATAGTTTATTTTTTTAGTTAATAGTGAGTTACTTTGTAAAAATAGGCGACCACCACGATTACAGCATTAAGGATAGCCATCCCAATAATTGCTTTGTGATAATTTCTTGATTTGTCGATAAAATGCATACCAATGCAAGCAAATAAAATGAGGGTGCTATAGATGGCCGGAAACATGTGAAAAGCCGCGGTAAATTCCCCTTCAGAAAGCAATAAGAGGGCTCTTTGAGTACCGCACCCAAAGCATTCCACTCCAAATAACTTTTTATTTAAGCAAGGTAACATGTATTTTTCCATGGGTCCTATTATAGGCTAACAATTTTACTAATTAATTTTTAAATTGTAGCTACCTTGCTAAAGTTTTATAAATTTGGCTATGAAAAAATTGATCCTTCCTATAATGTTCTTAGCCATATTGGCGGGTTTATTTGAGCAATCTAAAGAGCGCCCGAACATTTACATACAAATTGTAGCCTTGGTGGTTTTCATGTACGGCATGATGCAATTGAGTGCTAAAACACCTAGTAAACATAGCGAACCAGAAAACGAGGAAGAAGATGCTAACTAAAGGAGATAAAGTTTCGGTCTTAGATGATGCTATAGATGGAATAGTAGTAGAAGTTAAAGGACACGAAGTGACTATAGAAACTACAGACGGGTTTAACATGACTTATAAAAGCAAAGAGTTAATTAAGATTGAAGGCAGCCAAGCCATGAATTTCAGTTTTAACAAAAACCAAGTGATTAGCGAGAAAGAAGTAGCGAAACCCAATTATACGAACAAAGAAAAAAAATCGAAAAAAGAAATTCCGGTACCCGATTTTGACTTACACATTGAGAAGTTAGTCAAAAGCTACAAAGGAATGAGCAACTATGAGATTTTGACGTTTCAAATGGAGACGGCCAAAAAGCATATTGAGTTTGCCATCAGAAACCGTATCCCCAGAATAGTATTCATACATGGTGTAGGGGATGGGGTTCTAAAATCAGAAATTGATTTTATGCTGGGTCGTTATGATTCGATAACGTTTCAGGATGCCAATTATCAAAAATACGGATTAGGCGCCACCGAGATTTATTTCAAGCAAAATGTAAAATAAAAAAGTCCCGATTTTCATCGGGACTTTTTATTTTCCAAAACTAACCAAATTATATTGAAACATAATTTTATAAATAATTAAGCTACTGCACTTTCTTGAGCCACAACTTTTTTCAAGAAAGATCTAACTAATACACTGTTAGTATTAACACCAGCATTGATTAATTGTTTTTTTCCAAAATTAGTAGCTGTAGTTTTAACACCGTTAGTGTTAGTCTCACCCATTAACCAAGCTGCAACATCCATAGTAGCGATTCCGTTTTCTGTAGCGATAACTGTAGTAGCTTCTTTAGCAACTGAAACTTGAGTAGTAGTTGTTGAAGTCAAAACTGTAGTTGTAGTGTTTTGAGCAAATACTCCTGTTGAAGACAATACTAATAATACGAATAAAACAAATAATCTGAAGTTTGTTGTTTGAGACGAAGTGTTAGTAGTTGTTGTCATGTGTGCTAATGTTTTTGTTGTTATTTCTGATTCAAAACTACGGTGACACTTCTCTGGGAGGAAATTTTTTCGGTAACTAACCTCAAAACTCGTTTAAAGCACAAAACCAATGAATTCGGGGGTTTTCGGCGTTTTTTTGTTGCACTTAATCTATGAAATGTTAAAAAAACGTGTATTTCATCGATGAAAAACCAATATGTTCTACGAACTGCATCATCGGATTTACAATCGTAGAGTTTAATGTCCAATTAGTGACAAAATCTTAGTAAATTAGCCTCATAATTAATTCGCCATTCAAAATGAAAGTAGAGCAAAAAGGACACACCACTATCATTCGAAACACTCAAGGTAGCTCAGCCGTATTTCTTCAAAAGGTTTTACAAGAGTATCATACCTTTCAAAAGCAAAACCTAATTTTGGATTTATCACAAGATAAAGACTTGACTATGGAGGATGTTAAATCGTTTGCAGTACTTACTAAGAAGCATGCGAAAGAGAAGAAGTCCTTAATACTAGTTGCGGATAGTGTAAATTTTAATGCAGTTCCAAATAGCATTACGTTAGTTCCAACGGTATTAGAAGCCCACGATATCATTGAAATGGACGAAATTGAGCGCGATTTAGGTTTTTAAAGGGATGAAAGTAACGATATTGGGTTGCTATGCAGCCACACCACGAACGATCACCAATCCAACGTCGCAAGTGCTTGAAATTAGAAACCGAATGTTTCTTATCGATTGTGCCGAAGGTACCCAAGTGCAATTGCGTAAAAACAAACTTCGTTTTTCTAAAATCAATCACATCTTTATATCACACCTACATGGTGACCATTTTTATGGCTTGATTGGTTTAATATCGACTTTCATGTTATTGAACCGCCAATCCGATTTACACGTATACGGACCCAAAGGCATCAAAGAGATCATATTGCTGCAATTGCGTTTAGGCAATTCCTTTACCGGGTATAACTTATATTTTCATGAATTAGCATCCAAAGAAAGTGAAGTGATCTTTGAAGATGAAAAGGTACTTGTAAAAACAATTCCTCTTAAGCACCGCATATATACTAACGGATTCTTATTTCAGGAAAAAGTAGGGGACCGCAAACTCAATATCGATGCTGTTACAGCGCATGGTATAGATACTTGTTATTATCAAAAAATAAAAAACGGGAAAGACATTACTTTAGACAATGGTACCGTTATCCCCAACGTGGCATTAACATTTGATCCTATACCAACAAAAAGTTATGCCTATTGTAGTGATACCATGTATGATGAAGCCATCATTCCTTTAATTCAAAATGCTGATGTACTGTATCATGAAGCCACATTTTTAGAAGCCGAAGCCGACAAAGCCGAAAAGACTATGCACAGTACTGCCAAAGAAGCCGCTACTATCGCTGTAAAAGCAAAAGTAAAACAATTGTTGTTAGGCCATTATAGCACTCGCTATAGTTCAATCGAAGCTTTTAAAGAAGAAGCTGAAATTATCTTTCCAAACACACTTTTATCAGATGATGGAAAAGTATTTGAATTTGATTAGTACCTTTACCTCTTAAGCATACTATTACAATGAAAGATTTAAGCAATTACAGAAAATCCTACGATAAGAGCGAATTATTGGAATCCAATATCCCAGAAGATCCCATCAATTTGTTTCATAAATGGTTTTATGAATCAGAAGAATTTGGTGGAACCGAAGAAGTGAATGCCATGACCGTCTCTACCATAGGTTTAGATGGTTTTCCTAAATCAAGAGTCGTCTTGCTTAAAAAATTCGATGAAGAGGGATTTGTATTTTATACCAATTACAATTCTGAAAAAGGAAAAGCAATCGCAAACAATCCCAAGGTATGTTTGTCTTTTTTTTGGCACAGTATGGAACGCCAAGTAATCATAAAAGGAATAGCTGAGAAAACAAATCCTACCCTTTCAGATAATTATTTTGATTCACGCCCCGATGGAAGTAAACTAGGTGCTATCGTTTCTCCACAAAGTGATGTAATACCCTCTAGAGAATATCTTGACCAACAATTAAGCATTTTAGAGCAGGCATTTGAAGGGAAAAAAATTCAGAGACCTGAACATTGGGGAGGCTATTTAATACGTCCTCTACAAGTAGAGTTTTGGCAAGGAAGGGCTAACCGATTGCACGATCGTATTCGATACCAGCTAGAAGAGGATTGTAGCTGGACGATAAACCGACTTTCACCATAACCAATTCATTCCATTTAGGTCCTAAACGTAAAGCACTCTCCGGAGTGTTTTTTTTTTTGCTATCAAATGCTCGCCGATTATAGGTAAATCAAATGAATTCTATATTATTTGTAAGAATAATATAGTTTCTAAAAGAAATATAATGTATTTCATCGATTTTATTTGCTACTTAATCGGTGTTTTACTTAATATTGTATAACCAAATCACACAATACGTTCTGTCAATATTAATTCAAATAAAGTGTTTGCCCCACATCTACTTTATCTAAAAACTTAACCTACTACTATGAAAGCAAAAATGTTTAGAGCATTATTGCCGTTAGCAATCGTGCTCACTATGGTGTCCTGTTCTTCGAATTCGTCCGAAGATACTACCGTCAACAAAACCGTTGTGACGACCTATACTTACAACGACACCGAGTTGAAGCTGGTGACGATAATCAATGATTACCGTCAAAGCATCGGATTGAAAACATTACAAGTAGTAAACCACATCTCTTACAAGTCAGAAGAGCACAATGAGTACATGATTGACAATAATATGGTGAATCATGACTATTTCTATGACCGTTCCGAAAACTTAATTGAAGTGCTGGGAGCTGAAAAAGTAGGGGAGAACATTGCCTACAATTACCTAACCGCCGAAAGTGCTTTTGCCGCTTGGATGAACAGTCCCACACACAGAGCCAACATCGAAGGAGATTTTACCCATTTTGGTGTATCGGTAACCTCTGATCCTGTTACAGGAAGAAAATATTACACGAACATGTTTATGAAGAAAAAACCATAACCATGCGTACAAAAAGAAAAT
>JBJONL010000031.1:0-18457 GCA_046051865.1 Bacteroidota bacterium
AGATTTTTTAGTCAGGATGTGACTTTTGAAAGCGTGTTTTCTCTTGATTTTTCCAGAGCCAGTTACTTTGAATCGCTTCTTAGCACTGGATTTTGTTTTCATTTTAGGCATTTTTTCCTAGTTTATTTTAATTTAACTTACTTACTTTTTTTCTTAGGAGCAATGAACATAATCATTCTCTTTCCTTCTAGAACAGGCATTGCTTCCACTTTGCCGTATTCTTCTAAATCTTGTGCTAAACGCAACAATAAGATTTGTCCTTGCTCTTTGTAAATAATCGAACGTCCTTTAAAGAATACAAAAGCCTTTAATTTAGACCCTTCTTTTAAGAATTTTTCGGCATTCTTTCTTTTAAATTCATAATCATGTTCATCAGTTTGAGGTCCAAATCGAATCTCTTTTACCGTGATTTGAGTCGACTTAGCTTTTAGCTCTTTCTCACGTTTCTTTTGCTGATAAATGAATTTTCCATAATCCATTAATTTACAAACCGGCGGTTCAGCGTTTGGTGATATCTCAACCAAATCTACTTCAAACTGTTCCGCTAATCTGAGCGCTTCCGAAGTTTTGTATACTCCGGGCTCAATATTTTCACCCACTAATCGAACTTCAGCTACTCCGCGAATCAATTCATTAATTCGGTGCGCCGCTTTTTTCTCTTCTCTAGGTTGGTAACCTCTGTTGTTTCTAATTGCTATGGCTCTATAATTTTAATTAAACTTCGAATGTTTTTAACGTTTTGGCAATTTCTTCGTTTACAATATTGGCAAATTCCTCAATAGTAACCGTAATGTTTCCTTTTCCTTCTTGTCCGTGACGACGTACAGATATGGTACCGTTCTTCTCTTCTTCCTCTCCTACAATCAACATGAATGGCATTTTTTGTACTTCTGCCTCTCTGATTTTCTTGCCTATCGTCTCGTTGCGGTTGTCAATTAGGGCGCGAATTTCGTGATTTTCTAGCAATTCTAAAACTTTTTTCGCATAATTTTCATATTTCTCGCTCAAAGACAAGATAATAGCTTGTTCAGGCATCAACCATAATGGGAAGTTTCCGGCAGTGTGCTCCAACAGTATGGCGATAAAACGTTCCATAGAACCAAAGGGTGCGCGGTGAATCATGACTGGTCGGTGCAACTTATCGTCGGCTCCCTTGTACGTTAATTCAAAACGCTCTGGTAAGTTGTAATCTACTTGGATGGTTCCTAATTGCCATTGTCTTCCTAAGGCGTCTTTTACCATGAAGTCTAGTTTTGGACCATAGAAGGCCGCTTCACCACTTTCGATTATATAATTTAATCCTTTATCTCTCGCGGCATTGATGATGGCTTGCTCAGCTTTTTCCCAATTCTCAACACTTCCAATGTATTTTTCAGGATTGTCTAAATCACGAACGGACACTTGTGCTGTAAAGTTCTCAAATCCTAGGGAACCAAAGACATACAATACCAAGTCAATTACTTTTTTGAATTCGCTATCCAATTGGTCTGGTGTACAAAAGATGTGTGCATCGTCCTGCGTAAACCCTCTAACACGAGTCAATCCATGCAATTCTCCTGATTGCTCATAACGGTATACGGTACCAAACTCAGCATAACGCTTCGGTAAGTCTTTGTATGACCAAGGTTTGTTGTTGTATATTTCACAGTGGTGCGGACAGTTCATTGGTTTTAACAAAAACTCTTCGCCCTCTGCTGGGGTGTGAATGGGCTGGAAACTATCGGCGCCATACTTAGCATAATGGCCTGAAGTTACATACAATTCTTTTTGTCCAATATGTGGCGTAACTACTTGTTCGTAACCCGCTTTTTTCTGTGCTCTCTTTAAGAATTGCTCTAATCGATCTCTTAAAGCCGCTCCTTTAGGTAGCCATAATGGCAATCCTTGGCCTACGCGTTGTGAAAAAGCAAACAACTCTAATTCTTTTCCGAGTTTTCTATGGTCGCGACGTTTGGCTTCTTCTAAAAGTTCCAAGTAGTCTGTTAAATCTTTTTGTTTAGGGAACGATACACCGTACACGCGAGTCAGCTGTTTGTTCTTCTCGTCGCCTCTCCAATACGCTCCAGCTACACTCATGATTTTCATCGCCTTGATGATACCCGTATTTGGGATATGGCCACCGCGGCATAAGTCAAAAAAGTTAGCATGATCACAAAACGTAATGGTTCCGTCTTCTAGGTTCGAAATTAATTCGGTTTTGTACTCATTGTTTTTGTAGATTTCTAAGGCTTCGGCTTTAGTCACTGCGCGCATTTTAAACTCATGTTTTTCTCTTGAGATTTCCAGTACGCGGTCTTCTATTTTCTTAAAATCGGCATCCGTTATTTTTTGGCTTCCAAAGTCAACATCGTAATAAAATCCGTTGTCAATCGCTGGTCCTAGGGTCAATTTTATCCCGGGAAATATCTCTTCCAACGCTTGCGCCATAACGTGTGAAGTAGAATGCCAGAAGGCTTTTTTACCTTCTTTATCATTCCATGTATATAGTACTAATGAACCATCGGTCGTTAATGGGGTTTCGGTTTCAACGGTAGTCCCGTTGTATGCTGCTGAAATAACATTTCGAGCTAAACCTTCACTAATGCTTTTGGCAACATCCATAGGCGTTGATCCGCTAGCAACCTCTTTAACTGAACCATCTGGTAACGTAATCTTTATCATTCCTTAAAATATTTATCGAAATGCAAATATAGCGGTTTAACCCTTGACATACAATACCTCCTTCCTAGAATAAAAAAATAGTTTTTTAGAACCTAAACTGTTTGTTTTTTTTGCAAAAAAAACTACTTCTTTTTCTCTATATTTGTCACAAGGACTTGTCGTGCTAATTGACAAGCAATGAAACGTATGAGAAAAAATATTTTATTAGTGCTAGCCATTAGTTGTTCAATGACGGCAACTTTTGCTCAAAAAAAATCAAATCCCGTTATGAACTCAAATCCGGTAGTGGAACAACAACCTCTAAGACCCATAGTATACCAAGTGTTTACCCGTTTATTCGGCAATAAGAAAACCAATAACAAGCCTTGGGGTACCATTGAAGAAAACGGTGTAGGGAAGTTTAGTGACTTTACGGATAAAGCCCTGCAAGAAATTAAAAATCTTGGCATCACTCATATTTGGTATACCGGTGTACCGCATCACGATGTTATAAGGGATTATACAAAATATGGTATTTCAAATGATGATCCCGATGTTGTTAAGGGGCGTGCCGGATCACCATATGCGGTGAAAGATTACTATAATGTGAATCCTGATTTGGCCGATAATCCAGCAAAACGTTTGGAAGAATTTCAAGCTTTAATTGATCGTACGCACAAAAATGGCTTAAAGGTGATTATTGACATCGTACCGAACCATGTGGCGCGTAACTATCACAGTATCTCGAAACCTGCAGGGGTTCGTGACCTAGGGGCTGATGACGATACGAACGTAGAATTCTCCCGAAACAATGATTTCTACTATATTCCAGGAAAAGCCTTTGAAGTACCTACTTCAGATACTTATAAACCTCTAAACGGAGAGAAAAATCCGCTAATTGATGGCAAGTTCAGGGAGTTTCCTGCTAAATGGACGGGCAATGGCTCTCGTGATGCCAAACCAGATATCAATGATTGGTATGAAACGGTGAAAGTAAACTACGGAATCCGACCTGATGGGTCTAAAGAATTTGACGAATTACCCGCCGGGTTTGACAAGAAGGGATACCAAGCACATTATGAATTTTGGAAAGGGAAAATGGTGCCGAGCTCTTGGCCAAAATTCAGAGATATTGCTTTGTATTGGCTAGACAAAGGAGTGGATGGCTTCCGCTACGACATGGCTGAAATGGTACCCTATGAGTTTTGGAGCTACATGAACTCAGCCATTAAAATGAAGAATCCTAACGCATTTTTATTAGCGGAGGTATACAATCCAAATGAATACCGTAATTATATCAACTTAGGAAAAATGGATTACCTCTACGATAAAGTAGATACCTATGACCATTTAAAAGCAGTGATTCAAGGTAGGGCATTGCCGGACAGATTATCGAATATCCGCGAGCAAATGAAAGATATTGATTATCATATGGTCCATTTCCTCGATAATCATGATGAACAACGTTTGGCCAGTTCGGATTTTGCCGGTACCCCTGAAAAAGGAAAACCATTAATGGTCGTTTCTGCAACGATAGGATCAGGGCCTACCATGATTTATTTTGGACAAGAAGTTGGAGAGGCAGGAACTATTGATGGAGGATTTGGAAAGCCCTCGCGCACTAGCATTTTTGATTATGTGGGCGTACCCAATCACCAACGCTGGATGAATGGTGGTAAATTTGACGGTGGTAAACTTTCGCAAAGTGAAAAAGACCTCCGAGATTTCTATTCGCGTTTGTTGAACTTCACCCAAAAAAGTAATGCCTTGAATGGTCAATTTGCCTCCTTACAATATGCTAATAGAAGAAATACGCAAAACTACGATGATGGGCTATATGCCTATTTGCGATGGCAAGAAGCTGATAGACTGCTCATAGTTACTAATTTTTCTGCAGATAAGACTAGTACTTTTGACTTAAAAATTCCAAATGAGAACATCAAGCAATTGATGTTAAATGATGGCGTTTATACCTTAACCGACCAACTATACGGCACTACGGCAAAACTAGAAGTGGAGCACAATGAAGGGGTTGTACATCTTACCGTTAAACCAAGTGAATCGTTTATATTTAAGTTGTAGCTTGCTGCAAGCATCATTTCGTGCCAGATAAACAGCACAGCCCCTAGGATAGGGGCTGTGCTGTTTTAAGTAAAATCGAAGGTGTAAGGTGCACAAAATGAGGTGGTAGGGGGTAAGTTAAACAAATGTTATTGTATTTGCTTTAAATGTTAAATTTTACTTAAAAAACAGTAAACTGCTGTACTTTTATGCATTTAAATGGAATGTTTATCTTCCAAAACACATGCTATGAAAACAAAACTACTATTTATTTTCTTTTTACTTTTTCAATTTGCCGTTGCACAAAACATTACTTTTCCAGATCCTGTGTTGAAAAACTTTTTGGTCAACAGTGCCATTGATTTTAGTCAAGACCCTAACAACATTGTAGCCTATCCACCGATAGATGCCGATGCCGATGGTGAAATAAGCATGGAAGAAGCATTGAATGTTATTGGTTTAAATTTTTATTATCAAGACATTACTAATTTAGAAGGGCTTCAGTATTTTACCAACTTAAAAGTGATTAGTACGTATTATGCTAACTTCCCTGATTTTTATCAGCCAACCTTAGTCAATTTGGAACAATTAAGTCTATTGAATTCGGTAGGTACTTCCTCTTTAACTAGTGTTGACGTTTCTAGTAATACTAATTTAACTAAGTTGCAATGTACAAGTGATTTGATAACCTCTTTAGATTTATCTAACAATACGTTGTTAAAAAATGTTGATATTTATTGTCCAGCCCTTACTTCGGTAGATTTTAGCAATCTAGTTAATTTAAAAACACTAAGCTACTTGGGAAGATTGTCAACTATTGATATTTCAGATTCTGTTAATTTGTTAAACTTGACTTGTGGCGGCGCCTCAGTTTACAATACGTTTCCGCAAGAAAATCTATTGACATCACTTGATTTAAGTAATCAAGCTAAATTGATAAACTTAAACTTAACGGGAAATAACTTAACGAGTTTAGATTTAAGTAATTGTCCTAATCTGGAGTATATTTACGTTGCACAGAATAAGTTGACCTCGTTGAATCTTGACAATGTTAATTATGTAAAATACTTCTTTTGTGATGATAATTTGTTAGCGTCTTTAAATGTGAACAGTATGTTTAACTTACAAATATTTAGTTGTAAAAATAACTTACTTAATAGCTTGTCTACAAAAAACAGTATTATCGAAGATACTATTGATTTTTCTGGAAATCCGGATTTACAATCAATTTGTTGTGATGTCAACGAGCAGGTTTATATGCAGAATCAATGTAATTTAAACGGCAATGCTTCAGCGGTAGTGGTTTCAGATTGTGGAACCGAATCCTCATCTTCCAAAATTGCAATGTATCCTAATCCGGCCAGCGATTTGTTGCATTTGAGTTCAACTAAAAAGATCAACAAAGTGGAAGTATACGCTATGAATGGATTAATGGTGATTAGTACCGAGGATGTAGGAACTAGTATAGATTTAAAAGAACTGCAATCCGGAATGTATTTTGTTAAGATATATGAGGATGAAGGAGAAAAGAATATGAAGTTTATAAAAATGTAAGGAAATAAAAAAAGCCATTTGTTTAACAAATGGCTTTTTTTTTTTATCTAGTAATGGTTTGTTTTCTGTCAGGACCAACCGAAACAATCTTTATTGGAACTTCAACTTCACGTTCTATGAATTCGATGTATTCTTTTAACGCTTGTGGTAAGCTTTCAAAAGTAGTTAGTCCCGTTAAATCGGCTTGCCATCCTTTGAACTCCGTATAAATAGGGGTTACATTTTCTTCTTCGATATTGTAAGGTAAATGATGAATGACTTCTCCTTTATAGTTGTACGCTGTACAAACTTTCAAGGTGTCAAATCCTGACAATACATCGCCTTTCATCATCATCAATTGGGTTACTCCATTAATTTGAATGGCGTACTTTAAAGCAACTAGGTCCAACCATCCACAACGACGTTTTCTTCCCGTCACTGAACCAAATTCGTTTCCTACACTAGCCATCATGTCACCTGCTTCGCCAAAATCTTCGGTCGGGAACGGACCGCTACCTACACGGGTAGTGTAAGCTTTAAAGATACCGTAAACTTCTTTGATTTTGTTAGGCGCAATCCCTAAACCAGTACAGGCACCGGCTGCGGTAGTATTGGACGACGTGACAAAGGGATAGGTGCCAAAGTCAACGTCTAGCAACGAACCTTGAGCCCCTTCACACAAGATAGACTTTCCTGCTTTTTGAGCTTGTGCCAAATATTCTTCACTGTCAATAAAAGGCAATTTCTTTAAGTCTTCTATGGCTTCAAAGAATTCTTTTTCCAGTTCAGATAAATTATATTGAATGTTCACGTCATAAAACGCAATCATGGCTTCGTGTTTGTCAGCCAAAGCTCTGTATTTTTCTTTGAAATCTGCTAGTTCTATATCGCCAACACGCAATCCATTGCGACCGGTTTTGTCCATATACGTTGGGCCAATTCCTTTTAAAGTAGAACCAATTTTAGCTTTCCCTTTTGATGCCTCAGAAGCAGCATCTAGCAATCTGTGGGTAGGTAAAATCAAATGGGCTTTACGTGAAATGATTAATTTGGATGGCAAATCAAGATTAAACTTGGCCAATCCGTCTATTTCACTTTTGAAAACTACGGGGTCGATTACCACGCCGTTTCCGATGATGTTTATATTGTTTTGATGAAAAATTCCTGAAGGGATTGTGCGTAATACGTGTTTGATTCCGTCAAACTCTAAAGTATGTCCTGCATTAGGGCCACCTTGAAAACGAGCTATAATGTCGTATTTTGAAGTTAATACGTCTACTATTTTTCCTTTTCCTTCATCTCCCCATTGTAATCCGAGTAGTAAATCTACGGTCATTGTGTTGTGTTGTTATATGTTGTAGTTAATTGTCTTTAGGTTTGCGGTCGGTTTTTTTTGTAAAAAAATCTACTTTGGCATAATAATTAATTCCGCCTAGCACTAGTGCCGTAATCAACGAAACCGTAATTGTTTTGACACAATTCATCATGTTAAATTCGGATGGATTAAATAGCATTCCCACGGTTTTGTATACTAGGTAAAATACAAATACAAAAACAAACGTTTTCTTGAAGTACTCTTTTGGTTTCATACGGAATTATTCTTTTTTAGTAGCGTAGAAATACAAAGAGTGGTTGTGAATTTCTACTCCAAAAATTTCTTCAATGGTTTGTTTGATTGCTTGGATACGCGGGTCGCAAAACTCAATTACTTCTCCGCTATCTGTTAAAATAATATGATCGTGTTGTTTGTCGAAGTACGACTTCTCATAATGCGCTTGGTTTTGTCCAAACTGATGCTTGCGAACTAAGCCACAATCCAGCAATAGTTCTATGGTGTTGTATAAAGTGGCACGTGATACCCTATAGTTTTTGTTCTTCATTTTGAGGTACAGATTTTCTATATCAAAATGTTCTTCACTGTCGTAAATTTCCTGAAGTATCGCATAGCGTTCAGGCGTTTTGCGGTGTCCTTTGTTCTCAAGATAGGCCGTAAAAACATTTTTTACCGTCTCTTGATTTTGGGCATTATCAGATGCTATTAGTGTCATGGGACAAATGTAATTTTTTTGTCTAAGCTTTAAAAGTTTAAAAGATAAAAGTTGTTAAAGTCCATTGTGAATAAACCTGTTGTTAATTTGTATACACGCGAGTTACTTTATCAATTCCATCTATTTTCTTTATGTTGTCAATGAGTTTTTTTAGGATACTGTTGTTTTGAACCACCACCGTAACTTGTCCATTGAAGATGCCGGCATCCCCACTCAATGAAATACTTTGAATGTTAACATGCATGTTGTTAGAAATAACTTTGGTTAGTTCATTAGTTAATCCCAAACTATCCATTCCGGTAATTTTTAAGATGGCTTTAAATTCTTGTTGGGTTGAGTCAATCCATTTTGCTTGCATAATTCGGTAGGCATAATTGGACTGTAAGGTAATTGCATTAGGACAATCTCTCTTATGCACTTTAATGCCTTCGTTGATGGTTATGAAACCGAATACATCATCACCAGGAATCGGATTGCAACAAGACGATAACTTATAATCCAATTTGTCTTGTTCTGATCCAAAAACTAGTAAGTCATAGTTATGACTTAATTCTTGCTTGTTGATTTCTTCTGGATTTGAATTTGGCGTGCGCTTAATTTTGCTTTTGAAGAAGTTCATAAGCGTATTGCTTTTCTGCGCTGCATAATCCTTTAACTGTTGGTTTTCTATAGAACCAATTCCCACGCGATAAAACAAATCTAAACTTGTTTTTAGTTTGAAGAAATTAACTAGTTCATTAATTACATTTTCATTCAACGTAATTTTTAAATGTTTCAGTTTTCTAGTTAATAGTTCTTTACCGTCTTCCGCAATTTTCTTTGTGTTCTCGTTTAGTACGTTTCTAATTTTATTTTTAGCTCGGGAAGTAGTAACGTAATCCAACCAGTTAATGGTTGGTTTTTGATGAGCGGAGGTAATGATTTCAATTTGGTCGCCGCTTTTTAACTCATGGTTTAAGGGAACCAACTTACCGTTTACGCGGGTGCCTCTGGTTTTGATCCCAATTTCAGAATGGATACTAAACGCAAAGTCTAGCGAAGTTGCCCCTTTAGGCAAGGACTTTATTTCTCCCTTAGGGGTAAAAACAAAGATCTCTTTGGCGTAAAGATTCATTTTGAAATCTTCCACAAAATCAACAGCATTGGTTTCCGAACTCTCGAGTGCTTCTTTCAATAGGTTTAGCCAAGTGTCCAAGCCACTTTCTTCGGTAGCGCCTTGTTTGTATTTGTAATGTGCCGCATAGCCTTTTTCTGCAATTTCATCCATTCGTTCACTGCGCACTTGGATTTCTACCCACCGACCTTTAGGCCCCATGACGGTGATGTGTAACGCCTCATATCCAGTCGATTTAGGAGAAGATATCCAATCTCTTAATCGGCTCGGACTCGGACGGTAATGATCGGTTACGATGGAATAGATTTTCCAAGCTAAGAATTTCTCGTCATGTAAGTTGGATTTGTAAATGACTCTTAAAGCAAACTTATCATATACTTCATCAAACGTTACATTTTGAGCAGCCATTTTGCGTCGAATGGAATAAATCGATTTTGGTCGACCCTTCATTATATAATCGACCCCTTCCTCATTCAAGGATTTTTTCAATACGTCGGATATCGTTTTGATGTATTCGTCTTGTTCTTCCTTAGTTTCCTTTATTTTACTAACAATATCTTTGTATACTTCGGGTTCAGTATATTTTAATCCTAAGTCTTCTAGTTTGGTTTTTATATTATATAGCCCTAATCTGTGGGCTAAAGGCGCATAAATGTATAAGGTTTCAGAGGCTATTTTTACCTGCTTGTAGTCAGGCATGGAATCCATCGTTTGCATATTGTGCAAGCGATCGGCTATTTTAATTAAGATTACACGAACGTCATCATTTAAGGTCAATAGCATTTTTCGGAAGTTTTCCGCCTGCATTGAAATGTTCATGTCTTTCTTAACCTGGGAGATTTTGGTCAAGCCTTCTACTAAGTGCGCAATCTTCGGATTGAACATTCGCTCAATGTCTTCAATAGTGACTTCCGTATCTTCCACCACATCATGCATTAATGCCGCTGCGATACTAGTAGCCCCCAGTCCAATTTCAGAAGCAACAATCTTGGCTACGCCTATTGGATGAAAAATATAAGCTTCGCCAGATTTACGGCGCTGGTCTTTATGGGCATCTACAGCTACGTCAAAGGCTTTACGAATCAACTTTTTATCGGTGTCGGTAAGCGTTTGGTAACTGATGCGTAGCAATTCTTTATATTCTCGGGCAATCGCTTTTTTTTCTTCTTCTAAATCAATCTCAGTCATAGCAGGTTCTTCAATTCCCTAAAAATAATCATTACAATTGAGATGTGCAAGTGGTAATTTAGTTCAAGTGTACTTTAATTTACCCTGTTAAAATCCAAATCTTGAAAGTCGTAACTAAAGTCGGTCATAGGCGAAATGGGCTTCATAGTGATGTGGGTTGCCTTTCCATTCGGATCCAATTCAAAATAAATAAAAGCATCAGCATGGAAACTACGAACATCCCATTTCACCGCAAAGGTTTGGTCTTTCACGAAGAAAATTTCCCCTTTTAGACGAGAAGAACGTTCCGATGAAAAATAAAGTTTCCCTTTTTTATCAGTGATGGAAATGGCGCCAAACCAATTGTCTTTGTAGGTCCCAAGATAAGGCTTGTTGGTTATTTTAAGGGTTTTACTTTTTATATTTTGCTCTACGATCGCCCATACATCATCCGTAATTTTATCCGCATTACTTTCCCTTTGTTTGCGTTCATCACTAAGCGCTGCGACATGGTCGGGATTTGAAAGGCCCAAATAACGGTCCTTTATCGTGTTGGAAATAGCAATAAAAGCGGGTCCGTTTTGTTGGTTCGTTAGAACGATAATACCCAATTTAAGGTCAGGAATCATAAGGGTTTGGGTTACTATGCCGTCTAAGCCTCCTGTATGGGAAACTTGCAAGTGGCCATTGATGTCTTCAAGACGCCAACCCAAGCCATAGTTTTTAAATAGGGTTTTATAGGGAGCTGGATTTCCCAGAGGCAAGATTGTTTGGGGTTTCCACATCTCGTCATGTTGTGCTTTGCTAAACAATAGTTGGTTATCACCATACACACCATCATTCATCTGTACAATCAGCCATTTGCTTAAATCGTTTACTGATGCGTACAATCCGGCAGCAGCATCGAAGATATGATTGGTGTATCTCGGAATTACTTCCAATTTTCCATTGGTAGGAACATGAGGAACGATGGTGTTCGTAGTGTCTTTTAAACGCGTCCAAGAAGCAGCACTGTTGTTCATTCCTATAGGACGCATCAGTTTGGTTTCAACATAGTCGCACCATGAACTCCCCGATACTTTTTCTATGACTTCTCCTGCAATCACGTATAGCAAATTATCGTAATCATATTTCGTTCTAAAGCCGGAAACCGGTTTTAAGTACTGGATGTTTCTAACAATGTCTTTAGAAGTAAAATTATGTCCGTCAGGCCATATCATCAAATCTCCTGCTCCTAATCCTAAACCACTTCGGTGGGTCAATAAATCCCTGATGGTAAACGCTTGAGTCACATAATCATTGTACATCTTAAATTCAGGCAAGTACTTTTTGACTGGATCATCCCATTTGATTTTACCTTCATCTACTAATATCGCTAAGGCCGCTGAAGTAAAAGATTTACTGTTAGAAGCAATCCCAAAAAGAGTATTAGCATCAACCTTTTGTTTCGTATTGATGTTGGCAACACCATAACCTTTACCCAAAACCAATTTCCCGTCTTTGATAATACCCACAGCGATACCAGGGACGTCAAAGGCTTTCATCGTTCGGTCAACTAAGACATCCAATTCTGGTTCTGTGATTTGGGCAGTAAGCGTTCCGATACTGAATAGGGAAATAAGAATAAAAAGTAATTTTTTCATGGTTATTTTAGTTTGATACCTCATGCTGTAGTGCAATGATATCGATAGTTTATAATTAAAAGCCTCGTTGGCGTTTTGCTTCAAAAATCAAAACAGCGGCCGCGACCGATACATTCATACTGTCTATGGCGCCTTGCATCGGAATAATGATGTTTTGGGTAGCTTCCTCGCGCCAAGCTACTGATAAACCCGTGGCTTCTGTTCCAACCACCAAGGCCGAAGCTAAAGTGTAATCTTGAGTATGATAAGAGGTCGAGTTTTGCAAAGTAGCACTGTAAAAGTTAATCTTCCGTTCCTTTAAAAAGGCGATGGTGTCCTCGGTGCTAGCGGTCGCAATTTGATTCGTAAACAAACACCCTACGCTCGAACGCACTATGTTGGGATTATACAAATCGGTTTTTGGATTGGCCAAGATAACCGCATCGATTCGAGCAGCATCACAAGTACGCAACATCGCACCAATATTGCCCGGCTTTTCAATGCCTTCCATGACCAACAATAAAGGGTTGTCCGGAAGTTTCAAATCGGTTAACTGCAATGCTTTTGTTTTGGCAACGGCCAACAGCCCTTCCGTGGTTTCTCGATAAGCCAATTTTTGATAAACATCCTTGGATATAGCAATACAATCTACCGTCGGGCCAATGAATCGTATCAAGTCTGATTCAGAAATCAGTTCTGGTAAAAACAAGACGGTTTCTAGGGAATAGTTGCCTTTGAGCGCCAATTCAATTTCGCGTTGTCCTTCAATTAAAAAAGTACCGGATTGCTTCCGAGCTTTGGCTTTTTCTTGCAATTGCACCAAAGACTTGATAAGCGGATTTTGAACACTAGTAATTTCTTTCATAACGAAGTCAAAGGTAATAAGTTTTTCCTACAATATGCCCCTTGCTTTAATCTCAAGGTATTTGTTAATAGTGTCCAAAGTCAAGTTCTCTGGTTGGGTTAAAACCGAGTGGATTCCATATTTTTTAAGCTCGGTAACGATGAGTTTCTTTTCAAATAAAAACTTCTCAGCAATAACTTTGTCATATACATCCTGTATGGTGTCCGCTTTTTTATTGGTAATTTGGTACAATTCCGTGTTTTGAAAAAAGACGACAACCAACAAGTGGTTTTTCGCAATCCCTTTCAAATAAGGTAATTGTCGATGCAAACCATCCATGGTTTCAAAATTAGTATACAAGATAATCAAACTGCGCTGATTGATGTTTTTCTTAATGTCAGCATACAAGCGCGAATAATCACTCTCAAAATAATCGGTTCTAACGTTGTATAAACTTTCAAGTATTTTTTGCATTTGAGAAGTACGCTTTTCAGCTACCACACGGTTTTCTACTTTTTTAGAAAAGGAAAACATACCCGCTTTATCTTGTTTTTTAAGAATGACATTCGACAAAACTAAAGTGGCGTTAATGGCATAATCCAACAAACTCATCCCGTTAAAGGGCATTTTCATCACACGCCCTTTATCAATGGCCATATAGATGTTCTGCGACTTCTCGTCTTGAAATTGATTGACCATCAAACTGTTTTTCTTGGCTGTGGCCTTCCAATTCAATGTTCGTATATCGTCACCCGGTACATACTCCTTAATTTGTTCAAATTCCATCGTGTGTCCAATACGGCGTATCTTTTTAACTCCATATTGAAATAAGTTATTTGAAAAGGCAATCAAATCATACTTGCGCAATTGTATATAAGAAGGGTAGGTAGGAACCATCTGATCTTTATCGAATCGGTACCGTTTGGCAATTAATTGTAATGGGGATAAAGCATACACATTTAAACAACCAAAATGATATTCTCCACGTTCCGTGGGGCGCAGGTAATACTGAAATTCATCCTGTGTGGCATTCTTAATCTTGCGTTTGATTTCAAAGTTACGCACTTGAAACTGTTCTGGAATTTCATCGATTACTTTAACGTGTACGGGAAAAGTATAATAGTTCTTTAGTGTAATCAATATTGGGTTTTCATCACCATTTGATAATTTTTCAGGAGCTGTTCGTTTCCCTTCAATTCCTTTTGAGGCACTAAAAAGAATCAGTATATCCAAAGCAAAAAAGGTCAAAAGTATCAGGAATACAAACCATACCGCATGGTATAGCACTGGAAAAATAAAGGCACAACAAAACAATACTACGATGCCGATAAGCAAATAGAAAAAGAAATTAGTAATGTATAGTTGTTTAAAAAAATTCATTGTTACCTCGGAATTTCAATGCTTTCTATAATCTGCTTAATGATTTCAACACTAGTCAAGCCTTCCATTTCACGTTCTGGAGTAACAATCACACGGTGCTGTAATACCGGGATAGCAGCCTCTTTAATGTCTTCTGGCGTAACAAAGTCCCGACCTCTAATAGCTGCAAAGCCTTTGGCTGCATTTAAGATGGCAATCGAAGCTCTTGGAGAAGCGCCTAAATACAAAAAGGCATTTTCACGGGTATTTACCACCAACTTAGCGATGTATTCTAGCAAATTAGGTTCAACCACTATTTGCTTAACTAAAGCTTGATAGTTCATAATATCTGCTGCCGTTAATACCGCTTTAATATTTTCTAACTTCCCAGTATTCTGTAGCGTGTGTTCTCGCTGAATGATTGTAATCTCTTCTTCCAATTTAGGGTAATCAATATTAATCTTAAAAAGAAAACGATCCAATTGTGCCTCAGGTAAGCGGTACGTTCCCTCTTGTTCAATCGGATTTTGGGTAGCCAAAACAATAAACGGTTGTTCCAAAGAGTAACAGTGTCCGTCAATCGTAATTTGACGCTCTTCCATTACTTCAAACAAGGCGGCTTGTGTTTTAGCAGGAGCGCGATTAATTTCGTCAATCAAAATTAAATTCGAAAACACAGGTCCTTTCTTAAATTCAAATTCCGATTTCTTTAAATCAAAGACCGAGGTCCCCAAGATGTCCGAAGGCATTAAATCTGGGGTGAATTGAATACGACTAAAACCAATCGAAAGGGTTTTGGCAATGATTTTCGCGGTCAAAGTTTTGGCTACACCAGGTACTCCTTCAATCAGGACATGCCCGTTGGCCAATAAGGAAACCAACAATTGGTCAATCATCTTGTGCTGACCCACAATAACCGTTTCCATTTCGGCTTTGATTTTTTCAATGCTCTCACGAAGAGGCTCCAAATTTATTCTGGTCTCAAAATTTACATTCTCTGGATGCTCGAAGTTTTCTGTATTTTCCATTAGTTGATAATTTTTTCTATTGCATTATTGATTTCGATTAAATCACTTTCGATACTCTGTTGGTAACTTCTACGCTGAAATTTGATTAAATCGACTAAGTGTTCTATATCTTTTAATTCTTTTCCGGTTTTTGCATGTAATTTTTTGATGAATTGATCATCAAGTGTGGTAGTTTCTATCAAATAGTCATTCCGAATTCGCTCTAGGAAATAAACTATTTTTTTATCAATTATGTTTTGATGATTGCCTTCCTGATAATATAAATTGCCTATCGTCTTCGTAAAGTCAACTGTGGTATTCGGCAATGGTTTAAGAATAGGTATGATGCGTTGATTGCGCTTTGCATTAAAGATAATGAAAACTAACATTCCAATCAAGAAGAGATACCATGCCCATTTTAAGGCGGGCTGACTTAATATATATTGGAAAGGTGTACCTTCTCTAATTAATCCGTTTTGATCCTTGACCATCCAAAAAAGGGTTCCATTGGGCATATAGGCAAGTATCTTTTCTGCATAAGCAGCATGATCGTCTTTTAACAGTTGATAATTCGTAAACGCCGCCGGTTGCAGGTGTATTATAAAAGTTCCTTGACGATAAACCACTTTTATGAAATTTACTTTCGGCTCTTTATCGTCTCCTTGATATCCTAAAACGGTGGTATGTAAGGTATCTATGCTAGAGAAGTAAAACGGACTACCACCTTGATGTAAGTCATATTTTTTAGTGCCTAACCCTTTGTTGGTCATCCAGCAATTGATAGTGTTCTTATAATCAAATTCAGAATCGGTTTCTATGTTCAAAGAGTCCGTAAAGATTTTGGGAAGATTCTGTACGCTTAAAAAAGCAGTATTCCCACGACCGACAAAATAAAATAACTCTTTACTTGACTCATCGTCAATTAAATAATTATCACAAATATGCAATACTGTTCCTTTTACTTTATAATCTTTAACGAGTGTGTCGTAATTATAAAGCGGTTCGAAATATTCGTAAACAGTTTGGCCAATTTTTTTGATTTTAGAATCAGGCAATAAGGTAGGGGCTTGCTCGTTAAAGACGGATAGGCCATAAGGAATCTTGTCTTTCAAATTATAGGTAGGAGACCAATCAACAGGTTTAGGTCTTACCGCATCGACATAAAGAACCACCGCGATTAAAACGAACAGCAAGAAAAGATATATTTTTATAGTTCTGTTCATTTTCGCAAGGATTGAATGGTGTGTTCAAAAGCTTTTTTAGCATGCTCAAACGTAGCCTCAGTAATCTCAAATTCCCCATACCAGATATAATTATATAAATAAGACAAGTATTGGAATTCTGTTTTTAAGTCGGCCGATTGGATTTCATAAATATAATCAGTATTCGTTTTTTCAGCGTGCCATTCTATAATACTCTGCTCGGATAAGTTTTTTAATACCCACAAGTAATAATAGCGCACCACCAAACGATGGTTGCCCGACTTCAACGTGTCTTTTATCAGTTTTTCAAAATCAACGTGGATTAGGTTCTTTTCGATGGCATCATCATGTATGATTTTTTTAGTAGTGGATTTGCCAAATACCCATTGTCCTTCTTTATTTAAAATCACTTTTACAATGAGATAAATGACATAAATCACAATCAAACAAGCAATTATTTTTAAGGTTATCTCGGCGTAGTTTTTTGATTTTTCGAGATCGTTAAGGCCAAATATTTTTTTAAACCAGTAGGCTAACCACTCTATAAATCGGTCCCACAAACTTTTGCCAGAAACCTTTACTTCATACTGATAGTCACTACCATTGTATTTTGATTTAAGATTCGTTTTGAATTTAGGAGCGGTAAGAACTGACTCTCGGTCTGTTTTAATATCTTTTTCAGTATAGTGATGTTGTTCTTTTTTGACTACGGTAAGTGTATCCTGTGACCACAAGGGTACAGAAAACAATAACCATAAAAAGAAAAGAAATTTATTCACAGCCAATCAAATCAATGGAATCTGTTGAACTTACGTTTTCATTGTATTCGCGGCGACTGTAGTAAACTAATCCTTGGTTGATGATCAATAAATTATTCAAGATATAACTCACCAACATCGATAGTACCATTACCACCAATAGCATTATTCTCATCGTTGAAAAAGGATCGTTTTCGGTACCTGGATCCTGTATTGAGGTAACTACAGAAGCCATCCCAAACGCATAGGGTATAAAAGAAAATACGGTCATGGTTACTTGGATCATGATGTAAATAATCATGCAAGATCCTACGATGGAGAAAAACTGACTTTTTACATGGAAAAAACCAACACGTAACGATTCGAATAATCCTTTATCTGTATTCATATACTCGTAAAAACTTAAGGTAATCCAGGAAAAAGATGCAGGTATGGCAAATAAAAGCATTGGTATCCCTACCAAGATCAAACATAGTAAAACCAATAAGCCAAATAACATAAACAACACAGGAGTAACTAAAAAGACAACGCCAAGGAAAAAGATCAAAATCTTCTTAAAACTCTTTTTGAATTCCGATACTACTTCTTTAACCTCAAAGTCGTTTCCCTTGTGCTTGTCGTATAAGTCAAGGTAAATAACCGGTATGGCATAATTGAACATACTCAATAAAACCATAAATAGGAATATCAATAAAGCCACTAGAATGACCATGGGTAAATTGTTGAATAGGACTCCTTTTAAGTAAGTTGCATTACTTCCAGTATTGTCTACTTTTAAGAAAAAATCTAAATAGACCTTAAAAAGAAAATAGGAAACAACCACCAAAACCATCAATAACCCACCACTAATGGTAAAATAGGTTTTGAAAAAATGCTTTCCATTTTGTCTAAAAAACTGTAGGGTATCACTAATGTAATCACTAAACTCTCTTCTCTTAAATAGTTCAAACATAGGTTAGGTGTTTAATTTTTTATATACGAATCTTGGATAAATCAAATAATAAAATGAGATTATAGATAGGGTACCAAAAATGATGATGATGTTCAACCAATGGGGCATTTCGATGGCATACCTAGTAATAAATCCTTCTAGAAAACCAGC
>JBJONL010000032.1:0-47580 GCA_046051865.1 Bacteroidota bacterium
TTATCGGCGGTGTTTACCTTTGGTAATGCCCAAGGGAATTATGAATTGGTAGGGAAAACAAAAGAGAGTCCGTATAAAAAACACTTCAACGATGTGTTTGGCGTAGACGAATATTACTTTGAAAACAAAGTAACGTTTACTCAGAAAGTAAAAATTACAAATCCAAAGCTGACCAGTATCAAAGGAGGAATTGATTATCAAGTGTGTAAACAAGTTTGTATCAACGACACTAAGCAATTTACGTTTACACTACCGGTTATGACGCCAAAACCAACGGACGCGGTTGCACCAACAGCGGTTCCCATGGATACTACACAAGTGACGGAGGTAACTCCAGCAAAAGATAAAGTGGTAAAAGCAGGAGCAGCGATAACCAAAGCTGCGGTAACCACTCCTAAAAAGGAAGAGAAAAAAGGGTTGTGGTCGATATTTTTCTTGGCTTTTTTAGGAGGCTTTGCCGCTTTATTAACGCCTTGTGTGTTTCCTATGATTCCCATGACGGTTAGCTTTTTTACAAAACAAAGCAAGAATCCGGCAAAAGGAAAAAGTAACGCTATTTTATATGGTATCTCAATCATTGCAATATATGTAGTATTGGGATTGGCAATTACCGGGATCTTTGGCGCCGATGCCTTGAATGCATTGTCAACCAATCCCTGGTTTAATGTAATCTTCTTTGTGTTGTTGGTGGTATTCGCGGTTTCATTCTTGGGCGCCTTTGAAATTATGTTGCCCAATTCATGGGCCAATAAAGTAGACCGTCAAGCAGATCGAGGGGGAATCATTGGAATCCTATTTATGGCCTTAGCCCTGGCAATCGTTTCATTTTCTTGTACGGGGCCCATCGTAGGTACCTTACTTGTGGAATCAGCCTCTAAGGGCGGCATCGCTCCCATAGTAGGGATGTTAGGTTTTTCCTCTGCCTTAGCCTTGCCGTTTATGTTGTTTGCTATGTTTCCAAGTTGGATGCATTCCTTACCGAAATCAGGTGGCTGGTTGAATACCGTCAAAGTTTCCTTAGGTTTCTTGGAATTGGCACTAGCCTTTAAGTTTTTATCGAATGCCGACTTAGTACTGCAACTCCACTACCTAGAGCGCGAGGTGTTCCTAGCGATTTGGATTGCCATTTTTGGGGCATGGGCTTTGTATTTGTTGGGCAAGATTACGACACCTCATGATAGTCCGTTGACGCATATTTCTGTAGGTAGATTAGCGTTAGCACTTTTAGTATTGTCTTTTACAGTCTACATGATTCCTGGCTTATTTGGGGCTCCTTTAAAATTAATTAGTGCTTTTCCTCCTCCACAAACGTATAGCGAAAGTCCGATGGGCTTCTCCGGGAATTCAGGAAGTACAGCGGAAGCGGTATTACCCGCTGGTGCGGAACTAGGGCCTCATAACTTGATCGTGTTTAGCGACTACGCCAAAGGATTAGCTTATGCTAAAAAAATAAACAAACCGGTAATGATTGATTTTACAGGCTTTGCTTGTGTGAATTGCCGTAAAATGGAAAATAACGTGTGGTCGGATGAGAACGTGAAAGAGGTCTTGAAAAATGAAGTGGTCTTGATTTCACTTTATGTAGACGACAAACGAGAGCTACCTAAAAATGAACAAACGGTTTCTAAAGTAACAGGGAATGACATTATCACGATTGGGAATAAATGGACGGAATTGATTATTACGCGTTATAATACCAATACGCAACCATATTATGTGCTAATGGACTTAAACGAACAAAAACTGAACGAACCGGTGAGTTACACACCTAATGTGGCGGAATACTTGGCTTGGTTGAAAGACGGTATCGGTAAGTTCAAAAAGTAATTAGCATCCCACTATAAACAATAAAAGTCCCTTGTGAAAGGGACTTTTTTATTATCGATGAATAGCCTTATTAGGTATTCAAGGTGTACGTTACCGAAATAGCAGTATTTAAGAGTTGGGATATCGGACAGTTTTCCTCTGCATCTTTTACCAAACCAGCAAAGGCATCTTCGGTTATTCCGTCTACGGTGGCGCTTAAGGCCAAATTAGAAGCGACAATCTTGCCGTCCTCAAATACAATTTCGCAATTCGTCTTCAGCTCGGTTGGGGTAAATCCTGCGGCTTGAAGGTTAAAGGCTAGTTTCATAGAGAAGCATCCTGAGTGTGCTGCAGCTACCAATTCTTCGGGGTTGGTTCCTATACCGTCTTCAAATCGGGAGCCAAAGGAGTACTGCGTCTGATTTAAAACCGTGCTTTGTGTGGTCAAATGACCTTTGCCTTCTTTTCCAGTTCCGTTCCAAACGGCGGTCGCCTTTCTTTTCATACCTAAAATTTTAAATGAATTTTAAAGTTAGGCAAAAGAATGCGGTTCTATATTAGAGTAATGTTAAATCTTTTAGCGTATTTTTTGATAGTGGTGTTGGGTAAATCTATTCCAGCCTTTTTTAACTTTACTTTCAATAGCCCAGTGGAAACCATTTACTTCATCGGGCCAGTAGATCATGCGCGCTGCACCTGCGGGCATTTGTGCTTCAAAGCAAATCGCTTGGGGATGTACATCCGTGCCGTCGGCGAGGTGGCCTTCCGACTTCTTTCCGTCGGAAGTAAAGGACCAAAAGGTTAGGACTCCTTCGTTTATGCCTAGTAGGGCTTTCTCTTGGTAGGTTTTGGCACCAAACGCCCAAGTCGCGTTGAGTTCGATATAACTCCCGTTTAAAACGCTTGTAAATTCGCGGGTGCATTTAACGTTACCCATCGGAGAATCACTGTGCGCAACCCAGTGGCCTAGTAGGGGTTGGAGTACTCCTAATTTACCGCGTCCTTTTTTCCAAGGTGTCGTTGTTGGTGGTTTCATATATTTGAGCAGCAAATAAAGGAATAGATTGTGGTTAGAGGGGGTTGTATTCGTGTTTTAATAAGCCAAAGATTAGGGAATCTTCCATAGTGCCTTGTACGTTGTAATGTTCTCTTAAATTGCCTTCGTACTGGAAACCAAATTTCTGTACCAGCGCAAGCGAAGCCTCATTATCTTTACCAATCATGGCTTCTACGCGGTGCAAGCCCATTTCTGTAAATCCGTAGTCCAAGGTCACCTTTAAGGCTTCGCTCATAAGGCCTTGTTGCTTGTATTCTTCTTCATAGAGGCCGTACCCAATTTCAGCGCGTTGGTGGTCGGTGTACCACGTGTGGAAGCCACACCACCCAATGACTTTTTGGGAAGCTACGGCTACTATTTTAAAGTATAAATAGGATTTGTTAAAAGTGGCGTACCCCTTGTCGTATTTCTCTTTTTCAACCGCAAGGGCTTCCAGGTCTAGCCCGAGGAACGCCATCTGCTGGTCGGTGGAGTGCTGGGCATAGAGGTGTTCAAAAACTTCTGGAGAAAGCTTTCGCAGTTCCAAACGTCTAGAGCTCAGGGTTTCAAAAGGTGGTTTCACTTGTTTTGATGGCGTTAGGGTTGGGGTACTTCATCTAACCACATTAGTTTTAAATCGGTTTTGACTAAGTTTAGGATATAGTTATGGGAATTGCATTCTACGATGAATATAGGTTCTTCGATGTCGAAGGAGATCACCGACCAATAGTAGCGCAATTCATCGGGGGTTAGTTTGCGGATGTTGTAGCTGTTGCCTTTTACCTCTTTCCTAAATTCGTCCCATACGTGTTGGCTATCCTTTAGGTTTTGCGTCATTTTGCCTTTCAGTTCTTTGTTGTCAACCAAGAAGGTCGTATGGCCGCCTTCGATCGCATGCAGTGCTTTGATCTTATCAAAGCGTTGCCATAAGGTAGGGCCTACGATAAGTATTTCTTGAGAGAGCGGATATTGGTTGGTCTCAATAGCTTCCTTTACTATGGATTTAGCTTTTTCGACTAGGGCAGGATCAGCGTATTTATAGACGACTCCTTTTGGAATGGTAAGGGTTTCATTGGTTTGCCCAAATGAAATAGTGGTCCAGAGCAACGCGAGTAAAACGACGTTTAGTTTCATAAGTAATAGCATTTTGTAGGACGAATATAAGCATAATGCACCTATTATAACAACGAATCCCCAACCGATTTACGTGTTGGATATTTAAATTACGGTAGTCCTGCGGTTTCTTAGTATTCGCTAAACTGCAAATTGCTCAGGTTTTTATAGAGGCCGTTTTCGATTTCGAGTAGTTCTTTGTGCGTTCCTTTTTCCGAGATTCTGCCTTCGTTTAGGACCAAGATGGCATCGGCATTACGTATGGTTGAAAGACGGTGGGCAATGATGATACTCGTTCGACCGTGCATCAAGTTCTCTAGGGCTTCTTGCACTAGTTTTTCGCTTTCACTGTCTAAGGAGGAAGTGGCTTCGTCTAGGATTAACAAACTAGGGTTTTTTAATAAAGCTCGAGCAATAGCGATGCGTTGGCGTTGCCCTCCTGAGAGTTTGATACCGCGTTCGCCCACTAAGGTGTCAAATTTTTCAGGGAAGCCGTTAACAAAGTCGAGCGCATTCGCTTGTTTCGCAGCGGCCAAGATTTCTTCCTCGGTAGCGTTGGGTTTCCCGTAGGCTATATTTTCGCGAATGCTTCCACCGAAGAGGATTACATCTTGGGGCACGATACTCATGTTCCCGCGCAGTTGTTCTAGGTCGTAATCGTAAATGCTTTTATCATCGATTAGGATTTGGCCCCCATCAATATCATAAAAGCGCAATAGGAGTGAGGAGATGGTTGACTTACCGGCACCACTCGGCCCCACAATAGCAATCTTTTGACCGTGATTGGCGGTGAAGCTTACATCCTTTAGTACTTGGACCTCAGGGCGAGAAGGGTAACTGAAGGAAACGTGTTGGAAACTTACATTTCCTTGAATCTTAGCCGTAGTTGGGTTTTGTAGGGAGTTGATTTTCTCTGGCGTTTCGTCAAGCAATTCGAATACCCTTTCGGTAGCACCTACCGCTTTCTGGATCTGGGCATACAATTCGGCTATCCCGCCAAAGGAAGCCCCGACAAAAGTGGAATAGAGAACGAAAGAGATTAATTGGCCTACACTCATTTCGCCATGAATACTTAAGGTAACACCAAACCATACAACGGCTACGATAGCGCCAAAGAGGCAAAAGATGATGAAAGACGCAAAGTATCCACGGTATTTACCGCCTTTGATGGCTATTTTGACAATCTCATGGATCTTTCCTTTATAGCGTGCAATTTCATACCACTCGTTGGCAAACGCTTTTACATTGCTAATGCCTTGCAGTGTTTCTTCCACAATGACTTGGCTTTCGGCCACTTTATCTTGGACATTTTTGGAATACTTTCTGATAAAGCGACCAAAGATGACCGCCGCTACCGCCACTACAGGTACGATAGAAAGCATCATGAGGGTTAGTTTGAAACTTTGGGTAGCCAATAAAGCAACTCCTCCAATGATTAGGATGAATTGTCGAAGGAACTCGGCTATGGTCGTGGTGAGGGTATCTTGGATTTGGGTAATATCAGAGCTGATGCGGCTGTTTAATTCGCCAACACGTTTCTGCGAGAAGAAGCTCATGGGGAGTTTGACCAAGTTACTATAGAGTGATAACCGAATATTGGCCAAGGTATGTTCGGTGAAATTGACAAAGAGCGACAGACGGAAGAACGAAAAGAACGATTGTAAGAAGAGGATGCCTACTAAGGTGAGCGCGATCGTATTGGCTTCAGCGGTGTCTTTGTTTTTTACACAATCTACAAGCATTCCCATTAATTTAGGAAAGGCGAGGGCCGTGGCTCCGGTCATTAAAAGGAACCCTAAACCGACATAGAATTTCCATTTATGGTTGTCGGCGTATTTGAAGATGAGGACTGCTTTGCTTAAGGAGCTAGCGTTGAGTTTGGCTTTAGGTAAGTTGTTTTCTTCGAAGCGGGCCATATTTTTTTTAGGCAAAAATACGGAATAGAAAGGCATGAAAATCTTATAAAAAGTATAAAGTTTAGATTTCTTTACCCCTCATTATGAGCCACTAAACTTTTCTTGTAAGGAGGAAAAAGCGGTTTTGTAGGATTACAATTAAAAAGATAATACTTACAATTTGATTTAAAAAGATGTATTTCATCGATTATTTAAGTATTTTATCTACAACCACACTCAAATCATACTAAATTTGTGGTACTAATAGTCCCCAAGTCTATTACTGTCAAAATTAACGGAATATTAATTAACACTATTGTAAAAGAATAGCTTGTTAGCCGCAGTGATCGTCACTGCTTTAATTACTACTACTATGAAAAAATCATTACTCACCTTGCTACTGATTATCAGTTTCGGAAATGTGCCTGCGATTTTTGCGCAATGTACTTCTATTACCCAGCCCGATACCGCTTTGTTGTGTCCGGCTGTAGGTTCGTCAGCCACAGTTTCTGTAGCTACGGATGCGGTTAGTCCAACGTACACTTGGCAGTACCGCGTGGTTAAACCTACGAATCTTAATCCGGCCTGGATCACGATTACAGCCTCTAATGCAGGTCTGGTTTACAGTACTTTTGATACGGCTAATTTAACCGTTACTAGAGCCACTACAATCTTGCCAATGAAAGGAACACAATACCGTGTTATCGTAGGCGGAGGGAGCTGCGGCGCCATCACTTCTAATGCAACGAATCTTGTGATATTGGATCCCGTTAAAGCGGGTAAAATCATCTCGGCACCCTCGGTGTGCACCGGTAATGACCTTACGTTACAAGTGACCGATTATATTGGAAGTTCGTTCCAATGGGAAACCGCTACCACGGCATCGGGCACGTTTACGCCACTAGTAGGTGAAACAGGAGAAACATATACTATAGTGGGTGCCAATGCTACTAGCAATAAGTACTACCGCGTGGTGGTTACGAATGATGCTTGTAACACACTCGCTACGACTACGGTAAAAACCGTAAAAATAAATCCGCTATCAGTCCCAGGTATGGTGACCGGTGGAGGCACTATGTGTGCTGACAGCAATACTACCCTGCACTTAGTAGGATATACTGGGACGATTCAATGGGAAAGTTCGAAAGACGGCGTTGAATTTGACAAAGCCCCCATCGCGGCCGAAAATACTCCTGCGTCTTCGTACCAAACAACTTCGGTTTCTAATACCCAAGCCTATTATATGGTAGGGAACTTAAAAGCACCTACCTACTTTAGAGCTAAAGTAATAAGCGGCGCTTGTTCGAAAACCTATTCAAATGTAGTAGCTTGTTCGATAGGCGACATAGCACAGACCTCAGGTATTAGTCCGGCTAGTAGCACGATTTGTCGTGGTACAGGTATAACCTTGACCGTAGTAGCCAATGGTGCTTTGACTTGGGAGAAATCTACAAATTATAGTTCGCCCACTCCAACATGGATCGTAACCAGCAACCATTCCGATACGTTTTATACGGGTAATGTAACTGTTGCCACCGCTTACCGAGTGCGTGTGAGTGTAGGAACCTGTTCCGAGTTATCCACCTTATATACGGATGTGGCCTTGGTAAATTTATTGCCCTCTGCGGTGGCTAAACCGGCTACGGCTAGCGTAACGGTGCCTTCGGGTAAAACAAGTACGACGCCTTTGTGTACTTCGGATACGTCCAAAGTACTGACGCTTACCGCGGGTTATGCTGGCGCTATTCAGTGGCAAGTATCTACGGTCTCTAGTACAACCGACTTTGTAGATATGGATGGCGAAATAGAACCAAGTTATACGGTGACCAACCCATCGGTAGGGGTTAATTACTACCGCGCTAAGTTTACCAATAGTTGTGGTGCCTCGGTTTACAATACGCCAGTGGCTGTTTTTTACACCGATTGTGGAACAGGGAAAAGGGCTGCAACATCAACGCAAGCGTTGGACGTGACGGCTTATCCAAATCCGTATGTAGATACCTTTAGTTTAGACGTGCCTCAAGCCAAAACCAATTCGGTTGGTGTCGTAGTGCATGATATTGCGGGCAGATCGGTGGAAAAAAGGGTAGTTCCTTCTCAAGACCTAAGCGGCGCTTCTTTTGGTGCGAGTTATCCAGCAGGAATCTATATGATTACCGTTTCTCATGGGGAAGAGGTTAAAACCGTGCGGGTTGTTAAACGATAAAGTTAAAGTAAAGTTTTTTTATATTTTTTTGAAAATGACCTTCAGGATTATGAACTGAAGGTTTTTTTTATGGTATAAGGCAATAGGAGTTATGAGTGCTTAAAACAGTCTATTATCTCTTCGTCTATTATCTCTTCGTCTATTATCTCTTCGTCTATTAATTATCTTTCTCATCCCAATTAAACCTTTTTGGATTTGTTTTGTCTAACTAGGAGAATTACGAATTACGAATTACGAATTGGGAATTACGAATGGAGTGTTATTAATTTAAATTAATTGTGATGAAAGATATTTTTGTAAATAGTGTTTGTGGACTTGTTGATGCTACGGGGTTAGTGTGTTTATATGCTGCTGTAAGCGCAAGTGCGTTTTGCTTTCGACCATATTTAGGGCTATCCTTAGTGGCGCCCTAATTGACCTACCACTGTACTAGGGTTGAAGGCGTCTATTGTCCTTGCCTTCTGGTTCCCAATTATCCATTGACCAATCATCATGTAAAAAAAAGCCCCGTGAAGCCTTTCACGGGGCTTTTTTTATGCCTATGAAACGTTTGTTGTCAAGGCATGAACCGATTGGTTTATAGGCATGAACGGATTGGTTTATAGGCATAAACGGATTGGTTTATAGGCATGAACGGATTGATGCGTAGGTATGAATGGATTGATGCCAAGGCATGCGCTGAAAAAGGGATGTTTTTTAGGGAAAAAGAGGTGTTTAATGGCCTTTTTTGCGGGTGAAAGAGCTACAAATGACGCAAAATAAAAGCGAAATTAAGTTCTATACATACGAAAAGTACACTGCAATTTGTGTTTTTTAAGGGTGTTTTTTAGATATTTTTCTTATATTTGATCAACGAAAACGCGTCATAAATATTCGCTTATACACCCAAAACAAGGTAGATTGATGAATGTTTTTGGCGGCTCTATGCGAGTTAGTAGCAATTTTATGAACGAAACGCTTTCAGATCAAATATATCCACATGATGGAAAAAATTTAAATCATTTTAAAAGTGAATTTGAATTTGCGTTTATAAGTTTTTTACCTTTTTTAAAAATAGCTAATAAAAGCAATCTAACGAGCAATTTTAAAAAGTTTGAGATTATTTCATTTCAAGAAGCCAAACAGAATCTTGATATATTAGAAAATATCTCAAATATTTCTGGAACTATTTATTCCTATTCTAATATCAATTACCCAACAGATGAGGAAATATTTGAAAGTGCAGAAAGGATAAATTGGTCTGAAGTTGTTGAAGGAGCAAATCTTGAAAACCCTTCTGAACTAAATAAAGCTTTAAGAACTTCAAACGGAGCACTAAGAAAAGCATTTCAAAAACCTGCTTTATTAAATAAATTAGAATCATTCACAAACGACAATAAAATATATCATCCTGTTGAAGGCGATTTTGATATCCTCACTAAAAAGAAGATATACGAAATCCTTAAAATCTTAAATAAAAAGGAAATTATTGTTTTTGATGAATTTCAAGAAAACCAAAAAGTATTTGATATCACCAAACTAACCGAATCGGAATTTTTGAACGAAATAGAATCTCGAGAATATCATATTTATTCTCAAGATAAAGAAATATTATTTACGATCGAATGGGATAGTTTCTTTTTTATTATTGCGTTCAACAATTCTAAAAATATAAAATTAGTTACTGAATTATTTGAGGGTTTTTTGTGTAATCCACAAACTGCAGATGAGTGGGATTATAAACCAGGAGAATTTCAAAAAATATTACGAAAAGAAAATAAAAAATGGTGGCAATTTTGGATTTAGGCAAAACGGGTGCTTACAGCCTTTTTTCGCAACCAGACTGCCAGCTGGCAGGTTCCGAATTTTGCGGTCTGTTCGCGTTCTTGTTTTGCAATAATTTTTATCTTTAACAGAAAAAAATAGTGGCTTATTTCACAACTGCTGTAGAGGGTATAGCTTGCTGGCAGCTTTATAGTAACCGCTAACAACCAACTAAAAACAAACATGACAGCACCTAGTAATCCCTTGCTTTCTAAATCAAGCAAAAGAAACAAATATATAAAGAGTATACTGCTTATAGCGGTGGTGTGGTTTTTTGCAATGCCAAGTGCAGTGGCGCAGTCGTTTGATCTTGGGAGTTGGAATATCCTCAATGTCAAATATAACCAAAACGAAAAATTAAGTTTCTTTGGCGAAGCACAAGTACGTTCGTTGAAATTTTATACCAACTTTCACTATTACGAATTCAAAGGTGCCATCAACTATAAAGTGCACAAGAATGTACTCCTGACTTTAGGCGCAGGCAGTTACCAAACCTATAGCGAAGGGGGGAGTTTTGTGTTGCCAAAAAGTAATGATGAATTTAGACTTTGGCCCCAGCTCGTTCTTTTTCAATCTATTGGCCGCCTCAAGATAGAACAACGGTACCGTGCCGAATTGCGATTTACTAGTACGGGTTACCGCAACCGTTTTAGGTACCGGCTTGGTGTTTCGTATCCCTTTGGGAAGGAACGCGAGGACTACCGACCTTTTCAAGTGAGTGCGAGTAACGAACTTTTTTTTACCGACACGGAACCTTATTTTGAAAGAAACAGAATGCTACTGGCTTTTAACTATAAACCCACCAAAGCAACCACAATTCAGATGGGATATTTGCACCAGCTCGACTACAAAATAAATGATGAAACGGGTCGGGATTTTATCCAATTTGGTTATTTTTTGGAGTTGTTTAGAAAGGCTTCACCCCATACCGCTGTAGACACCGACCTAAAAGACAATTAAACTAACGTAATAGGAGTGGACCAGGTGATGCTGTTAGGTTGATGAAACGTTTCAATCTGATAGCCTTTTCTCGATACCGTAGTTGTTTTCATGGTAGGTATTACGTGTTTTGGATGTCGTTTACGAAGGCTTTTCGCTATATTTTTTACCTTTAGCAGAAAAAAAAAGTTGTTAAGTTGGCCGCAGCTAAAAGTGATTACTGCGCGGTAGCAAGCGCATTTAATAGAAACAAGATGATTAATCAAATTTATGACAAATTAGTAGTGGAGATTTCGAAGACGGGCAACCCTTCTAAGGAAGATCTGGAAGACCTACAAAAATGTTTTTCTCCATTAGTGGCTGAAAGAAACACAGTTCTGGAAGCACAAAGTGATATACCGAACTACTTGTATTTTATTAATTCAGGATTTATGCGACTGTTTTATTATGATGATAATGAGGAAGAACAAACTACTTTTTTAGGTGCACCGTCTGGATTTATTGCTTCATTTTCCGCCCTTATTAATCAAGCCAAAGCCCCCGAAAATGTAGAATGCATAACGGACTGTGCCTTATTGAAAATATCCCAGGTCGAAGCGAAAGCTCTGGTGGCAAAAAGTGAATTTTTTAAAAACTTTTTTTTGGTTCTCTTCGAGAAATCAATATCATCTGCCAGTATACGAGCCAATGATTTGGCTTTGTTAAATGCAGAACAACGCTATCAGAAAATGATCGAACAGCAAGCTCATTTTATTCAACATATTCCCCTACAGTATATTGCGTCCTACTTAGGCATAAAACCGCAAAGTTTAAGTAGAATTAGAAAACACATTTTTAAGTAACATTTGTGAAGTAGAAAGGAATTTTGTTTTTTGACTTTTGCATTTCATTTAATAACCACTTTACAATGGAAGCAATTCAAGAAATCTTAAAACAAGTACCAGCAGCATTAGGGCAGTTCGTACTGACCTTCGGAATCATCACACTACTTTATGTCGTAGTTTGGAGGCTATTAAAAAAGCGACTTCAACGTTGGCGAATACAACCAAAAGAAAGGGTTAATGCCAAACAAATCAAGTCGGAATTACGCAATAGCCTATATACCGTAGTCGTAAGCACGTTGATCATCTTAGTGATTTATGGTTTGCAAACAAAGGGCTTCACAAAAATATATACCGACATTGATGCGTACCCTCGATTTTATGCATACGGAGGTTTTTTTATTTTTTTAGTGTTGGATGATACTTGGTTCTATTGGATGCACCGCCTTTTGCACCATCCTAAAATCTTTAAGTACATTCATAAAGTACATCATAAAAGTATCGATGTTAATCCGTTTACAGCGCTATCATTTCATTGGGCTGAAACCCTGCTGCTTACCATTTGGATAGTGCCAATAAGTATGGTGTTTCCCATGTATATGCCTGCCTTTGGAATAGTGCAAATTTGGGGATTACTAGACAACATAAAATCACATTTAGGCTACGAGTTGTTTCCGAGTTGGTGGAACACAAGTATAGGTAAATTGATGACATCCAGTACCCATCACAATATGCATCACAGCAAGTTTAATGGGAATTATGGTGTTCATTTTCGACTTTGGGACCGCTTTATGGGAACCGAGTTTAGCGACTATGAAGATACATTTGCGGCAATCCAAGAACGGAAAAAAGGAAGGCAATAAAGGACTTTAACGCAATTAGCAACGTTGTTCGTTGTATGGAATTTTTTAACGGTTTTATTTCTTTTGTTTTGAATTATGTCATGTGTAAACCTTTGCGTCTCACAAGAAGTTTTATCTTTAGCGTATGAAAATAAGGGCCGAAAATCGAAGCCGTTTGAAGTGAAGACTTTTTTAAGGCACCCACAAACCACAAAACGGATCATTTATAGCAACCGATTATGATGGAACAATTAATTAAAAACTATGCGGAGTTTCATGATGCCCTCGTTTTGAATGTTGAGCATAAAACAAACATAGCCGTAAAAAACGCTAGTTTTGAGGCCAGCAGTCAGGAAGTGATTTTGGTACTTAGCTGTTATCGATCCAATACTTATGGTGAGAAAGACATGATTAGCATCAAGTTTTCAGAAGTGGAAGCATTTCAATATAGCAAACTTGACGACCTAGTTACCAGTTTATTTATCGGAATGGAACATGATTTTTACGTCCTTGATTTTGATCCTATCATTACATCAGATAAAGTGGGTGCGTGGCTTACCAAGAGGAATTTGGATTCAAAACTGTCCATTACCTTTAAGACACTAACCTATGCGATTATCGGATAAGATGGTTGGTCGCTACTGGCGGATTTAGTACAGTTAGGCTTCTCTTATCTTCCCAAATGACACGAAAACAAATGACCGAGCAATTAATAATTCGACAAACAACTGCACTTAACAATTTCGAAATGAAGCAAGTACTTGCCCTATGGAATTCTGAATATCCTGAAAAGCTTGCTTATCCCAGTTTGACAGCCTTTGAGCAGTACTTGCAAAAGTTGTCCCACTTGACACATTATATAGTGACCACAAAAGAAAATGTAATGCTAGGTTGGGCTTTGAAATTTGAAAGGGACAACGAGAAATGGTTTGCGATTATCATTGCGGAAGTCATAAAAGGAAGAGGATTAGGACGAAGAATGGTCAACGAACTAAAAAAGGAAGAAGAGGAGTTGCATGGTTGGGTAATAGATCATAATGAAGACAAGAAGATAAACGGCCAAGACTATGTGTCGCCCTTATCGTTTTATGAAAAGTGCGGTTTTGAAACGCTACGCGCTAACCGACTGGAACTCGATGTCATTTCAGCGGTAAAAATAAGGTGGAGCGTCAAAAAGCAGTAACGTGATTTAGGATCAATGAATTTACACATGTTAGGTACGTAAGTTCTGAGCTAGGTTTTCCTCCGGATTTAATTGTGCTTATTTGCAAAGCTAAGCTAATGCAAATGTTGCGTTAAACGTTAAAAGACAACTCAGATTCTAAATTCGAAAATAATAATTAAATTGCGGGTAAAGTTGGGAATTGTCTACAGTCAATTCATCGATCATTGGTCAGTCTGCCATCTCGACCTGCCGCTAGGAAGGGATTATTTTTTATTCAAAAAAAGAATACCAATATACAATCAATAACCTAGAACTTATTTTATGACTATAGAAGAACAAATTAAGGACTACATTTCTAGTCAGCCTGAGGCTAAGCGTGAGGATATGGAGTTGTTGCACCGTCGAATTTCGGAGTTGCAACCCAGTGGTGCGTTGTGGTTTTTGGATGGTAAGAATAGTGAGGGTAAGATAATTTCGAATCCGAATATAGGGTATGGCACTTTGCAGCTTTCTTATGCCGATGGGAGTAGTAAGGCTTTTTACCGGGTGGGGTTGAGTGCAAATACGACTGGGATTTCGGTTTATGTAATGGGTCTTGAGGACAAAACTTATTTGGCCACCACTTATGGGCCTACGCTTGGTAAGGCTAGTGTGACGGGCTATTGTATTAAGTTTAAAACCTTATCTGCTATTAATTTGGATGTCTTAGTAAAGGCTGTTAATTTTGGGTTGCATAATGAGGTTTGAATTACGAATTGTCTATGAGGAATAACACTATTGCTTGGTTTCTTAGCTTGTTTTTTATTGGAGCTTTTAATGGATTTAGTCAGGAGGTGGTTGCTGGAGCGTATGGGATGGGCATGAAATTAGCGTACGACCCTAGCTCGCATAAACTGACGGGGTACTTTGAAGATTATACGTATGGTATTGAAGAGCCTCCTCGTGCTCCTCAATTTTCTTGTATATTTTACCTAGAAGGCACTTTGACAGGCACTTCAGGTACCTTACACACTTCCTACCCGAATGATTTGGAGGATGTGATTGTGGGTCGGTACGAGTTGGTTTCCCCAAATACCTTCCAATTACAGCTCGACTCCGAACATGGCGGTTGTTGGAATGTGCAGCATTTTGTTGAGGCCCCTGTATCGTTTACGCTAGAACATGCAAGCAAATGGATTCAAATCCGCTACATCGTTTCCGATAAAGCCTATTTCTATTCGGCTCCTTCGAAGCGCAAGAAGAAGGCGTCTTATCTCGTTAAGAATGACTTTTTGTGTGTGGAGAAAATCACTAAAGAGTGGGCGTATGGCACTTTTTATGGGGAGAAGGAAAGTAAGGGGTGGATACGGATTGGGGAGCTTAATGAGTTATAAGTTATGAGTTTTTGGATTATTGATGATAGACTGATGCCTGCCTGCCGGCAGGCAGGGATGATAGACGGATAGATGATAGACGGTATTTCTATTTTATTGCGTTTATAGTTGAGATTTGTTATAATGAAAAAGCCCTGATTGCTATGCAAGTAGGGCTTTTTGTTTTGGGTTATACTCTATATTACGTATCTAAGGATACCGTTTTATTTTGGTTTCGGAATACTAGTTGGTTTTCGAAGCAATCTAGTAGGATGATACTATCTACCGTTACTTTGCCGGCTAGGATTTCTTTGGAGAGTTGGTTTAACACTTCGCGTTGCACTACTCTTTTCACTGGGCGTGCGCCGTATTGTGGGTCGTAGCCTTTTAGGGCTAGGTAGTCGATGGCTTCGGGAGTGGCGTCCATGGTAATGTTTTGCTGGGCTAGCATTTTGATTACCCCTTTGAGTTGGAGGCCTACAATTTCCTTAATGTTGGCTGTAGTCAATGGGGCGAACATTACGATTTCGTCGATACGGTTGATGAACTCTGGTCGGACTGTTTGTTTTAGCAATCCGAGTACTTCTATTTTGGCCGCTTCGGTCGCGGCTTCGACACTGCCTTTTAGGTTTTCGAATTTCTCTTGGATGATGTGACTCCCGATGTTGGACGTCATGATGATGATGGTATTTTTGAAATCGGCTACCCTTCCTTTGTTATCCGTAAGCCGTCCTTCGTCTAGGACTTGCAGTAAGATGTTGAAGGTGTCGGGGTGTGCTTTTTCGATTTCGTCGAGTAACACTACTGAATATGGTTTGCGTCGCACGGCTTCGGTAAGTTGGCCTCCTTCATCATAGCCTACATATCCCGGAGGTGCTCCCACTAAGCGGCTTACACTATGGCGCTCCTGGTATTCACTCATGTCAATACGGGTCATGGCATTTTCGTCATCGAATAGGTATTCGGCTAGTGCTTTGGCTAATTCGGTTTTCCCCACTCCCGTTGTTCCTAAGAATAAGAAGGAACCAATGGGCTTTTTCATGTCTTGGAGTCCGGCGCGACTTCTACGTACCGCATCGCTTACCGCTTCTATCGCTTCTTCTTGTCCGACTACGCGGTGGTGTAGTTCGTCTTCTAGGCGCAAGAGTTTTTCGCGCTCTCCTTGTAGCATTTTCATTACTGGTATGCCCGTCCATTTAGCCACCACTTCAGCGATATCTTCGCGGGTTACTTCCTCTTTGATTAGAGAGGTACCCGATTGGTTTTCGAGGAGTTGGGTTTGCAATAAGTCAAGTCGTTCTTGGGCTTGCTTAATTGTGCCATAGCGCAATTCCGCTACTTTACCATAATCTCCGTCGCGTTCGGCGCGTTCTGCTTCCCCTTTGAAATCTTCAATTTCTTGTTTAACCAACTGGATGTTATCAACTACTTCCTTTTCCGATTTCCACCGCGTATAGATTTCGTTGCGTTCTTCTTTTAGATTGGCTAAATCGAGTCCGAGTCCCTGTAATTTAAGGGTATCATTTTCGCGTTTTATGGCTTCCATTTCGATTTCGAGTTGCATGATTTTGCGGTCGAGCACATCGAGTTCTTCGGGTTTGGAATTGATTTCCATGCGCAGTTTGGAGGCTGCTTCATCCATAAGATCGATCGCTTTGTCGGGTAAGAATCGGTTGGTTATATACCGTTGTGACAGTTCTACCGCGGCTATGATGGCGTCGTCTTTGATTCGGACTTTATGATGGGTTTCGTATTTCTCTTTGATACCTCTTAGGATGGAGATGGCACTTTCGGTATCGGGTTCGTCCACTACTACTTTTTGGAATCGGCGTTCAAGGGCCTTGTCTTTCTCGAAGTATTTTTGGTATTCGTCTAGCGTCGTTGCTCCGATAGCTCTTAGTTCGCCTCTTGCTAAGGCAGGTTTTAGGATGTTGGCTGCGTCCATGGCTCCTTCGCCACCTCCGGCTCCAACGAGGGTATGGATTTCGTCAATAAATAAGACAATATCCCCTTCGGCAGCAGTTACTTCTTTGACAACGGCCTTTAGGCGTTCTTCGAATTCTCCTTTGTATTTGGCTCCGGCGATAAGCGAGCCCATGTCTAGGGAGAAGACTATTTTATCTTTTAGGTTTTCGGGTACGTCGCCGTCGACGATTCGATGCGCCAGCCCTTCGGCTATTGCGGTTTTTCCAACACCGGGTTCGCCCACAAGCATCGGATTGTTTTTAGTACGACGCGTAAGGATTTGGAGCACCCGACGAATTTCTTCATCGCGACCAATAACCGGATCAAGTTTGCCATCGCGTGCTAGTTCGTTCAGGTTTTTGGCGTATTTGTTAAGGGCGTTGAATGTATCTTCAGCAGAGGCGGAGGTTACTCGTTCCCCTTTACGCATTTCGGCTATGGCCGCTTCAAGCCCCTTTTCGGTTACGCTTTGATCTTTTAGGATTTGGGCCACTCTACTTTTAGATTTGAAAATGGCAAGGATTAAGTGTTCGATCGACACGTAGTCATCATTCATTTTCTTCGCGATGATATTGGCTTCCGTTAGGGAGGTATTAGCTTCGCGGGAAAGCATGATGTTGGCACCTTCGACTGTGGGAAAGCTTTGTATGGTGCTGTCTAGTATTTTTTTGAAGAGGTCGACATTGACATTCATTTTCTTTAAGAGGAAAGGAGCCACGTTTTCATCCACTTCCAGTATCCCTTTGAACAGGTGTTCGTTTTCAATTTGTTGCTGGCCGTAGCTTTGTGCAATTTGTTGCGCTTGTTGTATGGCTTCTTGCGATTTGATGGTAAGATTGTTCATTTTATTTAGAAGTTTAGCGTAGGTGTTGGATAAACGTTAAAAAGCGTTATTGTATTCATGCTTTTTCTTATTTTTGAATAATAGGCGACAATATGTGTTCCAATTAATTAAACAAGACAAAATGACTGATTTCAAGGGGATTGCTACTTTGATTTAAGTCAGTTTGTCACAATTCAAGACTGTATGAGTGTATTTAAAAACCTTTTTGGGAGTTCAGAGGAAACGGCTAATGCTTCAAAAGTAGGCTGGAGGCCTTTAACTGATTTGGGGCAATTAAACGAAATCATTCAAGAATCGGTTGATAAGCCCGTAGTAATATTTAAACACAGCACGCGTTGTGGAGTGAGTAGAATGACTTTGAAGCAGTTCGAGAACGAGTATGATTTGGATGATAGTGTTACGCCTTATTTTTTGGACTTGTTAGAACATCGTTCGGTTTCCAATGCCATTGCAGAGCGATTTAACGTACAGCATCAATCACCGCAATTGTTGTTGATACGCAATGGTAAGTCGGTTTATGATGCTTCTCATAGTGAAATATATGTCGATGCCTTGAGACGTTATTTAGAGTAATAAACTAAAAAAAAAGCCGAAGCTAATGCTTCGGCTTTTTTTTTATCGTCTGATTTTATGGTTGACAATGATGTCTTTTAGTTTGGTCTTAAGGTCGTTTCCACTGTCGTAAATCATTTGTTCGTTGCTTGGGAATGGAAGAACTTTACGATCAAAATTGGGGTAATAAGTATCTTCACAAGCTCTTTTATCTCCTTTGTAGTTCGCGTATACGTTAGTGAACACGAATTCACTTGCTAGCGGGAAGGTTTCTAGGAGTTGGTTTGTTTTAAAATTGATATAATCTACCTTGGCGGTTACTTGACAGGCTTTGGTTTGCGAAAACTCGTAGATGCTTATTTTGATGGTTTTCATGTTGTCAACTTTGATAGGGCGACCTAGGCTGTCTTTTACCACATGACCTTGGGCATCTAGTAGGTTTTTTTGACCGTCTTTGATTTGTTTTTCTTTTTCGAACTGTTTTTCTTTGATTTGTTCGGGTGAGATTTTGATGTCTCTGAAGTTTACGATTAGGCCGTAATCGTAGTCAATCCCTTTTACACGATTAGAATGGTACACGGTCCATTTATCGTTTAATCCATAGGTACTAAAGTCGAGTAAGTCTTTTTCAAGACGGATTGGTATCACCATATTGGTTTCGTTTTTGGTGTATACTGAAACATAGTCGGTTCCTTTTGCTTTGGCTTCTTCGAGTAGTTTGCTAGTGTCTTTGAATCCAGGGTTTAGGGATTCAAGGTACATTAGGTCATCATAGGCTCGGCGGATGGTTAGTTTGTCCTTGGTTACTAGTAGGGCTTTTGAATTATCGTATAGGTATTTTGACAGGGCGTTTTTACTGCTTACTATTTGATCCGTATAATCCTCAAAAGGGAACTGGGCGTCACGTCCTTCTTGTAGCAGTTTTAGCGGCAGTAAAGGACGGATTTGTTCTTGTCGGTAATTAAGTTGGATGTATGTATTATATATTTTTTCGAGGTTGCGTGGGTTGGCATCCTTAAAAAGCGCTTGAATATCGCGTTGGTCCCGGTCTTTGGCTTTGACGAATGCTTCTTCCAACATATACACATAGTCTTGTTTGCCTTTAGCATTTTTATTGCCTTGCAGGCCGTCTACCGCATTGCGTATTGCGGCATCATAATCACCGGCTGTTAATAGTTCGCGGGTTTGTTTCACACCACAAGCGGAAACCACAACAAATAAGGCTAGGAGGAGCGTATTTTTTTTCATGTATAAGGGTTTTGACAAATATAAAAGAAATCTCTTGGTTTTGAAATAAAAGCTTGGGCGTGTTACGAATTCTATAACGTATCTAATTTCAATTGGTTATAGTGTGTTGTAGTGTTCTTTTGTTTATTTTTGCCTTCGAACTTACAGTATAGTTATGAAAATAAACCGATTGCTAGTGGCCGTTGGGGGCCTATTGATGAGTCAGATGGTGTTAGCCCAGAATGCCATAGTGGCTGCTGGGGTTAAGGCTACGGGTACGGGAGGCAGTGTAAGTTATAGTGTTGGCCCCATCATCTTTAAGAAACCCGATGGGAGTGTGGCGTCTACTGGATTGCAGCAACCATACGAAATCATGACCTTAGGCACCCTAAGTAGTGCGGCTTCGACAATTGGTTTGACTTATTATCCAAATCCGACGGATTCCAATTTGCATTTGATTTTAAACCAGAACAGTTTTGATTCCTATGCTTATGAAGTTTTGACGGTGGAAGGTAAAAGCATCATGACTAGTAAATCGATAGTTACTTTGGATACCCTTATTGATTTGGCTTCCCAACCAGCGGGTATTTATTTGGTTACCGTTCGCTACCGACAACAAATTCTGAAAACTTTTAAAATTATAAAGCACTAGTTATGAAATTTACTTTTATTAGAACTACTGTAGTTCCGTTACTTGTATTATTTTTAAGCACGGTTGCGGTGGCTCAGGCGCCTCAACGGATGAGTTATCAAGCGGTAATTCGCAATACGGAGGGAACCTTATTGACTTCGAGTGCGATTGGTGTGAAAGTGAGTTTGCTGCAAGGCAGTGAAGCGGGTACAGCAGTCTATGAAGAAACCTTTTCGGGTACCACCAATGAGAATGGGTTGTTGACTTTGGAACTAGGAGGAGGAACGCCGGTGTCGGGCAGTTTTGCGGCTATTAATTGGAGTACGGGTATCTACTATGTAAAAACAGAAACGGATCCTACAGGAGGGACGAATTACAGTATTACGGCTGTGGGGCAGTTGTTGAGTGTACCTTATGCTTTTTATGCTTCGAATAGCAGTGTGCAAGGAAAAACTACCATTATTTTAACGGGGGATGTTACGGATGCAGAGGCTGCTGCGCAATTGACTCGAGAATTAGGGTACAATACTGAAAATATTATCATTGATGGTACAACGCAACTGACTACGGTAGATTTTAGTGGGGTTACTAACTTAGTTTCCCTGTCGGTTTCCTTTAATGATGTCTTGACTTCTATTAATTTTAGTCATTTGGCCAAAGTATTTCGCAATATAGAAATTGTTGGGAATCCATCACTGGCTGCAGTAAGTTTTCCTGAACTGGTAAATTGTAACGGTACTGGAGTTACGATCTCTGAAAATAGTGTATTGACCAGCATCGATTTTCCGGTCTTGGTGAATTTGAAAAAGGCTAGTTTGGTGATTCAGGCTAATGTAGCGCTGACTCAAATTAATTTTAATATGTTGGCAAAATCAGATTCGGTTAATATTTACAACAACAGTGCTTTGGCCACCCTTAATTTGCCTCAGTTGACAGAAACGGTGAATTTAGTGATTGGAAATAATTCTAGTTTAGCCACGTTGAACATGTCGGCTATTGCGAAGGTTAACAGTTTTGACCTGTATAATTTTGCATTACCTTCGATTAACTTTCCGCAGCTTCATATTACAACTGGTATAAACATCGCAGTGGGATCTTTATTGACTTCAATAGATTTACCCTTAGTTACGAACTGTAGTTTTGATTCGTCCTCATGTCCATTATTAACTTCGTTAAACATGCCAGGCTTTGTTACTGGAAGTTTTGCTTTATCAGGTTCGGGTTTAACGTCGATAGCATTGCCTAATCTTACCGATTGCCGTAATTTATATTTTATTGGTAATGCTCAATTGACCTCTGTAAATTTTAGTAATGTGCAAACTTTTTCGGGAACTATTATGATTATTAATAATCCTGCACTAACTACTGTGGTATTTCCTGCGGTTATAGCAATGGGGGAAGGATATTACCATTTAGAAGTCCAATGTCAAAATAATGCATTGACTTCTGAGACGGTTAATGATATTTTGCACAAGTTGCTAACTTTTACGTTTGTATCTGGAAATTATTATCAAATGGATCAGCAAAATCCGCCTGCACCTCCGACCGGGCAGGGAATAATCGATAAGCAAACGTTAATTGCAAACGGAAATTCGGTATTTACGGATTAAACCAGTTAGATTGCCTTGTATAGAAGTTCCCGCAAGCTGCTGAATTTATTTTAGTCGTTCTAATATCCCTTTTCGTTTGACTATGTTTTTATAGTCCCACTGTATGTCTTTGGCTTTGGTAAGCCACCGTTCTAGCGCTTTCGTATCGATAGCTTTTGCCGAGGTATAGAAAATCGAGGCGTCTTTGAATTTTTTACCTACCACATTTAAATCAGGTTCTTCAAAATCGGCGCCACTCCAGAACATGAGTCGGATTCCCGCCTTTTGTTTGCTGTACCCTACAATAGGATTCCCTTCTATAAACCAAACGGGATGGCGGTGCCATATTTTACTTTCTTCTATGGGGAGCATCGTATTAATGCAGGTAGCTAGGATGTTGGTCATGACGCTATCTTCTGCAGTTAGGGCTTCGTTATAGGAGCTAATATCTGGGTTCAAAGCGTTTACTTGTATTATTATACTGGATAGTGTGAAAGGAATTGTTTGAATTCCTCGTAGGTTTTGATTTTGGTACTTACTTTGTCCTTGTGTAGTACACTTTCTATTTGCGTTGGAATAGGCAATGTTACTTGTAATAAAGGTTCCACTACGTCTAGGAATTTAATGGGGTGTGCCGTTTCTAGGAATACGCCGACACTGTTAGGTTGCTTTTCCATTTCCTTTTTCAATCCGAGATAGCCTATGGCTCCGTGAGGTTCAGCTATATAACCGGTGCTTTTGTACACGTCTTTTATCGTTGTTTCTGTTACGGCATCGGAGAAGGTGTAGGATGAAAAGTCTTTTTTGAAGGCTTCCAAATCGTTGTGGTATAACTCCTGTATACGGATAAAATTACTTGGGTTTCCGACATCCATGGCGTTTGAGATGGTGGCTATGGAAGGTTTTGGGTCATACTGCCCAGAGGCTAAAAAGCGGGGCACGGTATCGTTAGCATTAGTAGAAGCCACAAAGTGGGCGATAGGCAGCCCTAAGCGCTTGGCCATAATCCCAGCACAGATGTTTCCGAAATTACCGCTAGGGCACGATAGGATGATGGGTTTGTTTTGTGTTTTCAACTGCTTGTAGGCAAAGAAGATATAGAACATTTGTGGGAGCCAACGGGCAATATTAATCGAGTTGGCCGAAGTAAGGTTATAAGCATTTAAACTGTCATCTAGGAAGGCTTTTTTGACCATGTCTTGGCAGTCATCAAACACGCCATCTACTTCGAGCGCTTTGATGTTTTTTCCGAGGGTAGTTAACTGACGCTCTTGTATTTCACTCACTTTACCTGAAGGATATAGTATGATTACTTCGACTCCGTTAACTCCTAGAAATCCGCTTGCTACCGCACCGCCTGTATCGCCGGAAGTGGCTACTAATACGGTTACTTTTTTAGAGTCATTTCGATTGAAATAGCCAAGGCATCTTGACATGAATCGGGCGCCAACATCTTTGAAGGCCATGGTGGGTCCGTGAAAGAGTTCGAGCGAATAGATGTTTTCTTCTACGGGGACACAAGGAAAGTCAAAGCATAGCGTTTCGGCTATGATACGTTTTAGTTCGTTTGCAGGAATTTCGTCCCCTACAAATTGCTTTATAGCTTCGAACGCTATTTCTTCATGCGTAAGGTTTTCGATGTTGTCAAAAAAGGAGCTTGGCAAAGGCGTAATGTTTTCTGGAAAGTATAGGCCTCTATCTGGTGCTAAGCCCAAAACCACAGCTTCTTGGAAGCTTACTTTAGGTGCGTTGTTATTTAGGCTAAAGTACTTCATGTTACTTCGTATATTAGTTCGTTATAGTTTTTACACCTTCATCATTGACTTTCGAGACGTGCATGTCGAATGGGATTCCGGTTTCTAGGTAGGCGGTACTCATGGCATAGGCCACGGCTTCGGCTTTATTTTGCCCTTGGCATAGTGCAAAAATGGAGGGTCCTGCCCCTGAAATGCCCGCTCCTAAAGCTCCTGCGTCTAGGGCACTGTTTTTAACTTGATCAAAGTTGGGTATCAAACGTTTCCGCAGTGGCTCAATAATGACATCTTGCAACGAATGGCCTATGAGTTCGTAGTCCTCCGTGTACAAACCTGCTATGAGTCCACCCAAGTTACCCCATTGTGTAATAGCGTCTTTTAAGGCTATGGTAGGAGATAGTACGGCTCGAGAATCGGATGTCTTTAGCTCAATTTGCGGATGTAAAACGACTGCAAAGATTTGGGACGGACTTTTAATTTTGATTACGTCTAGAGGATTATATCCTCGCACTAGTGTGAATCCGCCCAATAAACACGGGGCGACGTTATCGGCGTGTTCAGAGCCACTGGCAAGGGCTTCGCCTTTCATAGCAAAATAGACCAATTGTTTGGGGGAGAAGGGGCGACCTAGTAATTCGTTGATTCCGTATACGGCCCCTGCGGCACTAGCTGAAGAACTCCCAATACCGCTACCGGCTTTAATTTTTTTGTGTATTTCGATTTCGAATCCGCCTTCCGTTTGCACCTCATTATAGAGCGCTAACGCGGCTACTCCTGCTACGTTCTTTTCGGTTTCTAGCGGTAGATCGGCGCCCGTAATATTAGTTATTCGGATGCCTTTTTCGGGTACTTTTTTGAATACCATTTCGTCACCCACCCCTTCGAGGCATAGGCCCATTACGTCAAATCCGCAATTGAGATTGGCGATGGTGGCGGGGCAGAATACTTTTATTTCAGTCATAGGGTCTACAGTAAAATTAAACGTTTCCTATTCGGATTACGTCGGCGAAAATTCCAGAGGCTGTTACGGCTGCTCCTGCACCAGCACCTTTTATTAATAAAGGTTGGTCGACGTAGCGATCGGTATAGAACTGCACGATATTGTCTTTCCCTTCTAGGTTATAGAACGGGCTGTCGGAGGGAATGAACTGGAGTCCGACACTTGCTTTACCGCTTTCAAAGGATGCAACAAATTTAAGGCGGCTGTTTTTGGCTTTCACTTCCGCTAGAAGGTTATCAAAATGCGCTGCGTGTTTGGTAAGCGATTTGAAGAAATCCTCGTTATTGGTGGTTGCCATACATTCTGCTGGGAGGAACGAATTGTTGACAATGTCTTCCATTTCCATTTGGTAGCCACTTTCTCGAATGAGGATTAGGATCTTACGAGCTACGTCAACACCACTTAAATCAATTTTTGGGTCTGGTTCTGTAAATCCTTGAACTCCTGCTTCTTTTACCACATCATGAAAGTTGTAAGTTTCGCTAAAGTTGTTGAATATGAAATTTAAACTACCGGATAGTACGGCATTGATTCGGTTCACTTTATCTCCAGAAGCAATAAGGTGCTTTAGGGTGTCAATAATCGGAAGACCAGCCCCTACATTGGTTTCAAACAAGAAGGGAGCGTTGTATTTTCGCGATAAGTTTTTAAGGTTTTTGTAGTTGTTGTATTCGGAAGAACAAGCAATTTTATTGCAGGTTACTACCGCCACGTTTTTACTTAGGAATTGGTCGTAAATACCAGCGACATCATAATTGGCAGTGATGTCAACGAAGATGCTGTTGCGCAGGTTTAGTTCGGCAACCCTTTTAATGAAACCAGAAACATTGGCGGTTTCACCTTGTTCCACTTTGGCTTTCCAATCGTTTAAATTGATGCCTTCTTCTTCGAATACCATTTTGCGGGAATTCGCCATAGCAATTACGCGCAAGTTGATTTTGAGGTTTTCTTTCAGGAATTTCTTTTGTTGGTGGATTTGGTCGATAAACTTTTCGCCTACATTACCAACGCCCATTACGAAAAGGTTGAGCTGTTTAGTATTGTCTTCAAAGAAGCGTTCGTGCAGCGTGTTTAGTGCTTTTTTTACGTCTTTTTCATTGATGACAACGGAGATGTTTCTTTCGGAGGCGCCTTGCGCAATGGCGCGGATATTTACATTGTTTTTACCTAAGGTGCTGAACATTTTGCCGCTAATACCTTGGTGGTTTTTCATGCTTTCGCCTACTAGAGCCACAATGCACAAGTCTTTCTCCACAATACAAGGATCTACTCTGTTTTGTCCAATTTCAATTTCAAAGGTTTTATCAATGGCATTCTTGGCATTATCGGCGTCCGCATTAAGTATTCCAATACAAATTGAATGTTCGGATGATGCTTGAGTGATGAAAATCACATTGATGTTTTCGGTGGATAAGACTGCGAATAATCGTTTAGACGAGCCAGCTACACCAATCATTCCAGAACCTTCTAGTGTTAGTAAGGCAATGTTATCAATGTGTGATATTCCTTTGATAGGATTAGCCCCTTCATTCGGATGATTTGAGATTAATGTCCCGTATGCTTCGGGTTCAAAAGTGTTTTTGATGAAGATTGGAATGCTGTCTTTTAGTACCGGTTGGATGGTAGGAGGATACAAGACTTTGGCACCGAAATGCGAGAGCTCCATGGCTTCCTGATACGATATGGTCTCGATGGGTTGGGCTTGTTTAACCAATTTAGGATTGGCGGTAAACATACCGTTTACATCCGTCCAAATCTCTAATACGCTGGCTTTAACGGCAGCAGCGATGATGGCTGCGGTATAGTCAGAACCTCCACGACCTAAGGTAGTAGTGTTTCCGTCTAGAGACGAAGCTATAAATCCAGGGAACAAGACAACTTGCTGGTTATTGCCTTTGAAGTAGTCGGCCATGAGTTGGTTAGTAGTGCCAAAATCTACGCTAGCTTTCCCGAAATTAGAGTTGGTTTTTATCACTTCACGGCTGTCTTTGAAGGCAGAGTTGCTTACTTTTTGTTTGAGCGCAACAGCAATGATTTGGGAAGACAATAATTCGCCAAATCCAGCAACAATATCAGCGGTTCTGTTGGACAATTCCCCTAAGAGGTAGCAACCGTCTAATAAGGTTTTGAGCAAATTGATTTCGTTGTTGATGGTCGTAATTACTTCGCTTTGTTCGCTTAGTGGAATTAATTCGTCAATTGCCTCTTTGTGTTTTTTATCAATTTGGCTAATGATTTCTTTGTAGTTTTTGTCTTTGGCTGCGGCGGTTTTACCGGCTAGTATGAGTAGGTCAGTTACCCCACTGAAGGCGGAGACTACTACGGCTAGTTGATGGTCTTTACTTTTTTGGTATACGATATCAATGGCTTTGGCTATATTGGTGGCATTGGCAACTGAGGTTCCGCCAAATTTTAATACGATCATTTTAGTTATGAATTATGAGTTATGAGTTATGAGTTCTTTACTTTCGTATGAAAGGTCACAAAGCTAGGATTATATGTAATGATTATACCCCCAATGGGGTTGTAGTTGTTGATGTGGTTGTAACCGTATTCGACGCCAAAGAAGTTGGCGTTGTAGAGAACGAATATGTTAAACTATTGTGCATCATGATTTTCAAATTTATAACTTTTTAACAATTAAAAAAGGAATTGCTTAATTTTTGAGAATATCGCAAAATTAGAATCGGCTTTCTTTGTTTTTATGTGTTTCGTTAGTATTACGCGGAATTTATTATTGATTCAGCAATAAAATAGTAGTCTTTTTTATTGTTTTTTAAGGATTGTTTACGGAATTTTGGACTTTTAAACCCAATCCGAGATGGAAAATTCGCATTATATCAGTACGGACGTATTGACTTTAGAGGCCTTACAAGAGATCATTAGCCAACAAAAAACGTTGGCATTATCAGAAGAAGCAAAGTTGAATATTGCCAAATGTCGTCAGTATTTAGATCAAAAAATGGCTTCCAATGAAACTCCGATTTACGGGATTAATACAGGATTTGGTTCGTTATGTAATGTGAAGATATCGAATGAGAACCTTTCGCAGCTTCAAGAAAACTTAGTGAAGTCGCATGCTTGTGGGACGGGGGAGGAAGTGCCAGCAGAAATTGTAAAGATCATGTTGTTGCTGAAGATACAGTCTTTGAGTTATGGCCATTCCGGGGTACAGTTACAAACTGTAGAGCGATTGCTAGCTTTTTACAATCATGATATTTTACCAGTTATTTATAATCAGGGTTCTTTGGGGGCTAGCGGAGATTTGGCGCCTTTGGCCCATTTATCTTTACCTTTATTAGGGGAAGGGGAGGTTTATTATGAAGGCCTCCGTCAACCGGCCAAGAAGGTCTTGGATAAGATGGGATGGGAACCTATAGTGTTACAATCTAAGGAAGGATTGGCCTTATTGAATGGCACTCAATTTATGAGTTCGTATGGATGCTATGTATTATTAAAAGCCATGAAGTATTCCTATTTGGCCGACCTTATCTCAGCCATCTCCTTGGAAGGCTTTGATGGTCGTATAGAACCATTTAATGAATTGATTCATTATGTACGCCCGCACAAGGGACAAATTGTGACTGCTAAGCGTATGAATGAATTGTTAGAAGACAGTCAGATTATTGCGCAAGCAAAGGAGCATGTACAAGATCCCTATTCTTTTAGATGTATCCCGCAAGTGCATGGTGCTTCGAAAGATACGATAGACTATGTTAAGAAAGTATTTAAAACCGAAATCAACTCGGTTACCGATAATCCGAATATATTTGCTGCAGAAGATTTGATTATTTCAGGAGGTAATTTCCACGGACAGCCTTTGGCTTTGGCTTTGGATTTCTTGGGAATGGCTTTAGCTGAATTGGGCAGTATTTCTGAACGTAGAACGTACCAACTGATTTCGGGATTGCGCGGGTTACCCGCGTTTTTGGTCGACAATCCGGGATTGAATTCGGGTTTCATGATTCCGCAATACACAGCCGCTAGTATCGTGAGTCAGAATAAACAACTGGCTACTCCAGCTAGTGTAGATAGCATAGTTTCCAGTAATGGACAAGAAGACCATGTGAGTATGGGCGCGAATGCGGCTACTAAAGCCTTACGTATTATGGATAATCTAGAACGTATCTTGGCTATTGAATTGATGAATGCTTCTCAGGCTATCGAATTCAGAAGACCGTTGCAGTCGAGTGCGTTTATCGAACTGTTTTTAAAATCGTACCGTGAAGAAGTTCCATTGGTAAAGGAAGACCGTATCCTGCACTATGACATCGAAAAGTCGGTTGCGTTTTTGAATAGCTTTATGATTGAATTGGAAGACTAATCACTTCTGAATTACTCTCTATGCCGTTGCTTTTTTGGGTACGGAATCTTTTAGCGGTATTGGGTGTTTTATGATGGTGCTTATCATTTTGAATTTAGTACTGGCTTTAAAACGGTGGACCGTATTAACAGGGATGATCATGCCTTCCCCGAGTGTTAGGTCTATGTCTTTTCCGAGTATGGTTACTTGCACTTTACCCTCAATGACTTGAACATAGGTGTCGTATAAAGTGGTAGTTTCGCAAAACTTTTCTCCTTTATCAAAAGCTATTGCGCTAATTTTACCATTGTGATTTTTTATGATGGTTCTGCATACTATACTATCGGGGACATATTCTATTATTTCCAGAATGATATGCTCTTTTGATTTGGCTAATTCCTTATCCTTACTTTCGTTACAGATTTTGATGTTTTTTGTTGGCATTAAGACTTTTACGCAAAGTACGGCAAAAGACGGTTGAACACTCTTATATAAAAAAAGGTAGTAGTTGCATAATTCTCAGAATCTTTGCGCAGGTATTTTAGATCGAGATATACTTGCGTTGGCGAAGTCTACCTATTTTTTAAAGTCGGCTGCATTACCTTTTTTAGTAATGATTTCGATTTCTTTTTTGTCGGATAGTAGATACATTGAAAACGTACCTTTTTCCACAATTATTTTAATAGAAAGATCGGTTTCTTTTGTGATTTTGGTTTTTTTAATCTTTAGATCGTTCTTAAATTGACCTAGTAAATTGATTTCAAATCGGTTGTTTTTAAACTCGTAATTGATTCTTTCAAGTAAGAATTCGTTTTTCAGTTCTTTTGCTAACGAATGCATCAGCTTTTCTGAAAACTGCAATGAAACGGTTCCTTTGTTAAGGGTCATGTCTCCTTTTCCCATTTTGTTATCTTCTTCCTTTATGAGGTATTCATTATAGATTAAAGGGAAGGACGGATATTTTCCTTCGGCAGGAACATTGTATTTTAGTTTAATTTCGGTATCGAAGAAATCGGTTTCAAAAATAAATCTAGGGACGATTTTCAAACTATAAAATGCTGCATAATTATCATTACTTCCATTATTGCTCGTTTGTAAATCACCGTAAAATAGTTTTTTGAAATTGTTTCGCAGTCCTAATCTGAAAAATTCGGTATCCTTGTTAAAAACGGATTCTGATTCTTCGTAAAGGAAGAAATTATTGAGGCTGGGATAGTAAGCTTGTGCATTGATTAATCCAGTGGTAAAAAAGAACGCTAAAAAAGCAAGTCGAAATGATTTCATTGAGAGGGTTTTAGTACTTAAACGGCAGCCATAAAGTTAGTATTCCGAGAATGGCAGGCAATGCTTGTACAAAGAATATCCTTTTGGAAACGGTGAGAGCTCCATATAGTCCGGCAATCAGTATACAACTTAAGAAAAACAACGCTACATTATGGCTCCAATTCTCATTTGGAATCAGTAGTGCCCAAATAAGTCCGGCCGCTAAAAAGCCGTTGTATAATCCTTGGTTTGCCGCCATGACTTTGGTTTTTTTAAATTGGTCGGGTGCGATCGTTTTGTACACCTTTGGTGCGCGCGTGGTCCATGCAAACATTTCTAGCCACAAAATATAAAGGTGTATTATGGCGATAAATCCTATCATTAGGGTTGAAAGTAAATTCATGGTGATTGCCTATTAGTTATTTAGATTACCTAGCGTTTTATGTATTTTACGCTTGTGATGCGTTTGTCTGAGATTTTCGGCACCCGAGATTATGCTGATGCTCCCGTCAATCTCAAACATGGCAAGTTTGACATCTTTATAGTATTCCACACCATGTTCCCGCATGGCTTCTTGGAGTTCGTCATTAGTAATTCCTAATTTAGCGACCGTTTCAAAGGCAATTTTGCCATTATGAATGAGAATTTCAGGGGTATCTTGGACTAGGTCTTTGATTACTTTGGATTTGAGGATGATCCGTTTGTAAATAAAATTGATTACGAATAAGGCAAGGGCCGCTACCATCCCACCATAGAGGGAGGTGTTGCTTCCTACCATAGCGTTTTGGACCGAGTTGCTAATAAGTAATATCAAAATCACATCAGCCGTATTTAATTGGGATAATTGTTTTTTACCAAAAATACGCAACGCAATGACCATAAATAAATAAACGGCCACGCTCCGAATGACGATATCAAGATATGGATTCACCTAGGTCTTTTATTTTAAAGTTCTTTTCGATGGCTTTGATCATTTCTCCTGCAATATCCTTGTTGGTCGCTCCTTCAATACCTTCAAGACCTGGTGATGAATTTACTTCTAGCAATAACGGACCTTTTGAGGAACGTATGATATCGACACCCGCTACTTTCAAATCCATGGATTTGGCAGCTTTGATAGCAATACGTTTCTCTTCGGCAGTGGGTTTTACTACGCTAGCCGTTCCTCCCATATGGATGTTGGCACGAAATTCACCAGGTGCCGCTTCTCTTTGCATGGAGGCTACTACTTTACCGTCTACTACAAACAGACGTAAATCTTTACCGTTAGCTTCTTTAATGAATTCTTGTACAAGGATGTTAGCATTCAAACTTTTGAAGGCATTGATTACCGATTCGGCTGCTTTCTTAGTTTCGGCCAATACGACACCTTTACCTTGGGTACCTTCTAATAATTTTACAATTAGAGGCGGACCACCCACCATCTTGATTAAGTCATCGGTATCTAAGGGTGAATTGGCAAACCCGGTAGTGGGGATGTCCACACCGTTACGCAGCAGTAATTGTAATGAAAATAGTTTGTCTCTAGATTGCGTTATAGCTGCTGCTGTATTTAAGCAATACACTTTCATTGCTTGAAACTGTCTTGTTAAAGCACAACCGTAGAAGGTGATGCTTGGTCGGATTCGCGGAATTATGGCATCAAAATTATCCAGAATCTTTCCGCCACGGTAATGGATTTCAGGTTTATCGGCATCGAGTTTCATGTAACATTCCTTGATGTTTAGGAAGTGCATTTCGTGTCCGCGCATTTCGCCCGCTTCCATGATGCGTTTGTTGCTGTACAATTCGGGGTTACTCGCTAGGACTCCAATTCGCAATCCGGTTTTGGTATTGATTGCATTAAGATATAGCTCCTTTAAGTTTTCGGTAGTGGTTTGTCCGAGTAAGTATTTTTGTTCGGGATCTACTAAGATTCGTCCGCTCATGGCTTCGCGTCCAAGGAGCATTCGGAAACCCATCGAGTCGCGGTTGGTGAGCGTCATTTCGATATCCCAAGTTTCAATGCCGATTTTGACCGTAGTTTGAATAACATAACGTTGCTCACGAAAGCCACTGGAGCTTTTTACAATGCGTTTGTCGATGAGCTTAGCTTCACAATGAATAACAGTTTTAAGGTTGTTTTGAATGGGGTTAATATCAAACTTTACCCAATTTTCTCCGTCTTTCAAAAAAGGAGCAATATTAATTGCATGTAATGCGGATGTCTTGGCACCCGAATCGACTCTGGCTTTTATGGCTGGTATGCCTAGCGAAGGGAATGAACACCATTCTTCAGAGCCTAGTATGATTTTATTTTGTGGCATTGGAATACAAAAAAAAGCCACGAACGTCGAATAAAGTAATATAATTATTCGTGCATTCGTGGCTTATATTAGGTTAGACTTTATTATTTGGTTGGTTTTTCTGCCTTTTGAACCGTGACGGTTAGCTCCTGCGCTGTTTCGTCTAAATCCATAAAGATTTCGTCTCCAGAGGCAATTTTAGAAGTAATGATTTCTTCTGCTAAAGCATCTTCTACGTATTTTTGGATCGCTCTTTTTAAAGGGCGGGCACCAAATTGCTTATCAAATCCTTTGTCGGCTATAAAAGCTTTCGCCGGAGCAGAAAGGTTGAGTTTATATCCTAATTCTTCTACTCTTTCGTACAGTTTTTTAAGTTCGATTTCGATGATTAAATCGATGTCATGTTTTTCTAATGGATTGAAGACAATCACATCGTCTATACGGTTAAGGAATTCTGGTGCAAAGGTTTTCTTTAAGGCGTTTTCAACCACGCTTTTCGAGTGGTCATCGGCCTGCGCAATTTTGGCTGAAGTGCCAAATCCAACCCCTTGACCGAAGTCTTTTAGTTGGCGTGCTCCCACGTTAGACGTCATGATGATAATCGTGTTTTTGAAATCGATTTTACGACCTAAACTATCCGTAAGATATCCATCGTCTAATACTTGTAACATCATGTTGAACACATCCGGGTGTGCTTTTTCAATCTCGTCCAAAAGCACTACACAGTAAGGTTTTCTTCTCACTTTCTCAGTAAGCTGTCCGCCTTCCTCGTAACCTACGTAGCCTGGAGGTGCCCCAATTAATCTAGAGATGGCAAATTTCTCCATGTATTCACTCATGTCAATTCGGATTAAAGCATCTTCTGAGTCAAATAATTCTTTGGCTAATACTTTGGCCAATTGGGTTTTTCCAACCCCTGTTTGTCCTAAAAATATAAAGGAACCGATAGGACGGTTAGGGTCCTTTAATCCGGCGCGATTCCGTTGGATTGAGCGGGCAATTTTTAACACTGCTTCGTCTTGTCCAATCACTTTCCCTTTGATTAAATCGGGTAGGTGTGCAAGTTTATTGCTTTCGGTTTGTGCGATACGATTTACCGGTATGCCAGTCATCATTGATACGACATCCGCGACATTATCTTCGGTTACACGAATGCGATTGTTTTTAGAATCTTCTTCCCATTGTTCTTGGGCAATGGCTAAGTCTTTTTCTAAACGTTTTTCATCATCGCGAAGTTTGGCCGCTTCTTCGTATTTCTGTTTTTTAACCACTGAGTTTTTCAATTCACGTACCTCTTCGAGCTGGCGTTCCAAATCAAGGATTTGCTTCGGCACGTCGATGTTGGTAATATGAACTCTAGAACCTGCTTCGTCTAAAGCATCAATAGCTTTGTCTGGAAGGAAACGCTCCGACATGTAGCGGTTGGTCAACTTCACACAAGCTTCAATTGCCTCATCGGTGTAGATTACGTTGTGGTGGTCTTCGTATTTGTTTTTGATGTTATTTAAAATGGTAATTGTTTCTTCTACTGAAGTTGGTTCAACGATTACTTTTTGGAAACGTCTTTCTAGTGCCCCATCTTTTTCAATGTATTGACGGTACTCATCCAAAGTCGTGGCTCCAATACATTGTATCTCGCCACGCGCTAATGCAGGTTTGAACATGTTTGAGGCATCCAGTGAGCCTGTTGCACCACCGGCCCCTACGATCGTATGAATCTCATCAATAAAAAGAATGATGTCGTCGTTTTTCTCTAATTCGTTCATTACGGCTTTCATGCGTTCTTCGAATTGGCCACGGTATTTGGTACCGGCTACTAAAGAGGCTAAATCAAGGGTAACGACTCTTTTGTTAAAAAGGATACGCGACACTTTCTTTTGGATAATGCGCAGCGCTAAGCCTTCGGCGATGGCCGATTTACCCACACCGGGCTCGCCAATCAACAACGGGTTATTTTTCTTTCTCCGACTCAAGATTTGAGATACGCGCTCAATCTCTTTTTCTCGTCCAACAACAGGGTCTAGTTTGCCTTCTTCGGCCAATTCGGTTAAATCACGACCAAAGTTATCTAGCACCGGGGTTTTAGATTTTTTATTGGTTTTGTTTGCCGGATTGTTGAAGCCGCCATCTTTCATACTGTCATCTTGACCTGAATCGTCATTGAACGACTCATTTTTAGGTAAGTCATCAATAAAATCTTCTTCGTTTGGTGTCATATTTAGGTATTGTTCTTTTACTACATTATAGTCTATTTTAAGTCTATGCAATAGTTTGGTTGTTGGATCGTTTTCATTTCTTAAAATGCACAGGAGTAGGTGTGCCGTACTTATAGACGAACTTTGAAATACTTTCGCTTCTAAGAAGGTCGTTTTCAAGGCGCGTTCCGCTTGACGGGTCAAGTGAAGGTTTTTCTTTTCATTGCTGATTTCAGCATTGGGGTTGGCAGGGCTTAGGACTTCTACTTTTTTGCGTAAATGATCTAAGTCTATCGCTAAGTTATTTAGTATCGCAATTGCTTTACCATTTCCGTCTCTCAATATTCCAAGCATCAGGTGTTCCGTTCCAATAAAGTCGTGGCCTAAACGAAGGGCTTCTTCTTTACTGTACGTGATTACATCCTTGACTCTTGGTGAAAAATTATCATCCATAATAATATAATTGGTAGTGTAAATTTAGTAATTATGAAAGGTATATTACAAAAACCATTCCGCCTAAATGTACTGTCAGCTAATTGACAAAAAAAAAGCCAATAATAAAAGGAAGGCGCAGGCTATTTTATTAACCAAAAAAAGGGCCTATTTTGTTAATAAATCATTGAAATTTGTACCCAAAAAAAGGTTGGAAAAGGTATAAAAAGCCTATATTAGCACGTTTTGAATTTAAACTAATTTTTATTAAATAATTTACAAATTATGTCTGACGGAGAAAGGTTAATTCCTATTAACATCGAAGATGAAATGAAATCAGCGTACATCGATTATTCGATGTCGGTTATTGTCTCAAGAGCGCTACCGGATGTGCGTGATGGTTTAAAACCGGTGCACCGAAGAGTGTTATATGGAATGTATGATTTAGGAGTTTTTTCAAACAGAGCTCATAAAAAATCCGCAAGAATTGTTGGAGAAGTATTAGGAAAGTATCACCCACATGGGGATACCTCAGTATATGATGCTATGGTGCGTATGGCTCAGGAATGGAGTTTACGTTATTTATTAGTTGATGGTCAAGGTAACTTCGGATCGGTCGATGGCGATAGTCCGGCCGCGATGCGTTATACCGAGGCTAGAATGAAAAAAATGTCGGAGGACATTATGGCAGATATTGACAAAGAGACTGTAGATTTTCAGTTGAACTTTGACGATACGTTACAGGAGCCGACGGTGATGCCGACACGTGTTCCTAATTTGTTAATTAACGGAGCTTCGGGTATTGCGGTAGGTATGGCTACCAATATGGCGCCACACAATTTAACAGAGGTTATTGATGGAACGCTAGCGTACATTGATAATAATGAGATCGAGATTGATGAATTAATCAATTATATTAAAGCACCTGATTTCCCTACCGGAGGAATCATCTATGGTATGGACGGTGTGCGTGAAGCCTTTAAAACAGGTCGTGGCAGAGTTGTTATTCGTGCCAAAGTCGCTTTTGAAGAATCTAACGGTAGAGAAGCCATTATCGTTACGGAGATTCCGTACCAAGTGAACAAAGCCGAAATGATTAAGAAAACGGCAGATTTGATTAACGATAAGCGTATTGAAGGTATTTCGAATATTCGTGACGAATCGGATCGTAGTGGAATGCGTATCGTATATGAATTGAAACGCGATGCTGTTCCGAATGTCGTTTTAAATACCTTATATAAGTATACCCAATTGCAGTCTTCCTTCAGTGTGAATAACATTGCGTTGGTAAGTGGTAGACCACAAATGTTGAACTTGAAAGAGTTGATTCATTATTTTGTGGAACACCGTCATGATGTAGTAATACGACGTACGCAATATGAATTGCGTAAAGCTGAAGAGCGTGCGCACATCTTAGAGGGATTAATTATTGCTTCCGATAATATCGACGAGGTAATTGCTTTAATCCGTTCTTCGAAAGATGGAGACGAAGCACGTTCAAAATTAATTGAGCGTTTCTCTTTATCGGATATTCAAGCACGTGCCATTGTTGAAATGCGTTTACGTCAGTTAACAGGTCTAGAACAAGACAAGTTAAGAGCAGAATACGAAGAAATCATGAAATTAATCCAACGTTTAAAAGACTTATTAGCAAGCAAAGAATTGCGTATGGAGTTGATTAAAGAAGAGTTGGTTGAGATTCGAGATAAATACGGCGATGCTCGTCGTTCTGCGATTGAGTACTCTGGTGGTGACGTTAGTATTGAAGATTTGATTGCTGATGAGAATGTAGTAATTACAATTTCGCATGCTGGATATATTAAGCGTACTAATCTATCAGAATATAAAACACAGAATAGAGGAGGGGTCGGACAAAAAAGTGCGGGTACTCGTGACCAAGATTTCTTAGAGCATTTATTTGTAGCCACTAACCACCAATACTTATTATTCTTTACACAAAAAGGAAAATGTTTCTGGATGCGTGTCTACGAGATTCCAGAAGGCAGTAAAACGAGTAAAGGTCGTGCGATCCAAAATTTGATCAACATTGAGAATGATGACAAAGTAAAAGCGTTCATTTGTACCCAAGATTTAAAAGACGAGGAGTACATTAATAGTCATTATGTAATCATGGCTACGAAACAAGGTCAAGTTAAGAAAACACCATTAGAGCAATATTCTCGTCCGCGTCAAAATGGTATTAATGCCATTACCATTAGAGAAGACGATGAATTGTTAGAAGCAAAATTAACCAACGGTGAAAGCCAAGTGTTGGTTGCCGTGAAATCTGGAAAACTTGTTCGTTTCGAAGAAGAGAAAACCCGTCCAATGGGTCGAACTGCTTCGGGTGTTCGCGGAATTACCTTAGCGGATGACAAAGACGAAGTTATTGGTATGGTTTCTGTAAATAAAGACGATATCGCTGAAACCCAATTATTGGTGGTTACAGAGAACGGTTATGGAAAAAGAACTAAGTTGGTTGATGAAGACGGCGAAGATGTGTACCGTATCACGAACCGAGGCGGTAAAGGAGTTAAGACCTTAAATATTACCGAAAAGACTGGAGCGTTAATTTCGATTAATGCCGTTACTGATGAGGATGATTTGATGATCATTAATAAATCTGGTTTAACTATTCGTATGGAAGTATCTGATTTACGTGTGATGGGAAGAGCAACGCAAGGGGTTCGTTTAATTAACATTAAAGGAAACGATTCAATTGCAGCGGTAACTAAGGTAATGAAAGAAGATGAAGTTGAGGGTGAAGAAGGCGAAGAATTGGATGGCGAAACATCAGATGATTCAAGTGCAACTGCTTCAGATGCTTCAACAGAGGAAGGACAAGAATAATTTAAAATAATACCACATGAAAATTAAACACATTGTATTGTCGGCCTCAATACTAGTTTCTGTCTCCGCAATGGCGCAAAAAGAGGAGTTAAAGGCACTGAAGAAAATTTATGATAAAGACACACCTTCTACCAATGATGTAGCGGTATACAAGGATAATGTCTCTAAATTACAGGCCTTATCATTGGACGAAGGCCAGCAAGTTTATTTGCGTTATTTCAAATGCGTAGTGCCACAAATCGAATTGGCTGCATTAGGCAGACCACCGCTACCTGCTGATTTGCAAAAGCTCTTTACCATTGAGGCTATCAATGATATGGCTGCAGGCTACACGGGAGTATTAGAGTACGAAAAGAAGAGTGGTAAAAATGTTTACACAGATGATATCAAAGAGGATATCGCTACCATGGTTCCTATGATGTTCTCGACAGCAGTAGAATTTGGTACCGCTAAAAAATACAAGGAAGCCGCCGCTTTGATGTATGCGGTCTATATGTTTGATCCTAAAGATCAAGACCGTTTGTACTATGCCGCTAGTTATGCCGTAAATTCTCAGGATTATGAAAAAGCGTTGGATTACTATACGCAATTGAAAAAGCTGAATTATACTGGTGAAGGTACGTTGTACTGGGCTACTAATAAAGCGTCAGGTGTTGAAGAGAATTTCCCTTCTGCGGCGCAAAGAGAATTGTATATGAAAGCAGGCTCACATGAAAAACCAAGAGATGAAAAGTTGGAGTCCAAACGAGGAGAAATATACAAAAACATTGCTTTGATTTTGGTACAACAAGGCAAAACGGAGGAGGCGAAAACAGCGATCAGTGATGCCAGAAAATCTAATCCAAACGACGAAACCTTGGCCCTTACGGAAATGGATTTGTATTTGAAAATTAAAGATTATACGGAGTACACGCGTTTAGTAAATGAAGCCTTGGCTAATAATCCAACCAATGTCGATTTGATTTATAATTTGGGAGTGATTAATGCAGAATCTGGCAAACTTGATGAGGCTCAAAAGTATTATAAAAAAGCGTTAGAAATCGACCCTAATTATTTTAATGCCAATTTGAATTTAGCGGAGCTAATGCTAAGAGCGGATGAGAAATGGGTGACTGAAATGAACAAATTAGGTACCTCTGAAAAAGACAACAAACGCTATGAGGCTATTAAGGCAGATAGAGAAAAGAACTTTAAAGCAGCTTTACCTTATTTAGAGAAAGCGGTGGAGATTAAAGGTGATGATGATGCTGCTAAAAAGACGTTGTTGAGTGTTTACAATGCTTTAGAGATGACTGATAAAGCAAAAGCTTTGAAGGCAAAGAAATAGGCAATACTTTATAGTTAAAAAAAAGCCATCCTTTTCAGGATGGCTTTTTTTTATAAACACTAATGGTATTAATTATAAGTGTATTACTTCACCGTACGCATCGGCAACAGCTTCCATAACGGCTTCACTCATGGTAGGGTGAGGGTGAACCGCTTTTAAGATTTCGTGACCTGTAGTTTCTAATTTACGCGCTACTACTGCTTCGGCAATCATATCGGTTACTCCGGCTCCAATCATGTGGCATCCTAACCATTCACCGTATTTAGCATCAAAAATTACTTTAACGAAACCGTCAGGAGTACCTGCTGCTTTTGCTTTTCCAGAAGCAGTGAACGGGAATTTACCAATCTTTAATTCGTATCCTTTTTCTTTGGCTTGCTTTTCGGTTAATCCAACCGACGCAATTTCAGGAGTAGCATACGTACATCCTGGTATATTACCATAATCTAAAGCTTCGACATGCAATCCAGCAATTTTTTCTACACAAAGGATTCCTTCGGCAGAGGCAACGTGCGCTAAAGCTTGTCCCGGTGTCACATCACCGATAGCATAATACCCTGGAATGTTGGTTTGGTAATAATCATTTACTAAGATCTTGTCTCTATCGGTAGCAATACCGGTTTCTTCTAAACCGATGTTTTCAATATTGGTTTTGATCCCCACGGCAGAAAGTAAAATATCGGCTTCCAATACTTCTTCTCCTTTTGCCGTTTTAACAAAGGCTTTCACTCCCGTACCCGAAGTATCGATGCGCTCTACAGAAGCGTTAGTCATAATGTTTACGCCTGCTTTTTTCATGGAACGTTCCATTTGTTTTGAAATGTCTTCGTCTTCTACAGGAACGATGTTTGGCATAAATTCTACAATCGTCACTTCCGTTCCCATAGCATTATAGAAATGCGCAAATTCTACTCCAATGGCTCCTGAACCTACAACGATCATTTTCTTTGGTTGGGTAGGCAAGGTCATTGCTTGACGGTACCCAATTACTTTTACGCCATCTTGTGGAAGGTTAGGCAATTCTCTTGAACGTGCCCCAGTCGCAATAATGATGTGGTCAGCCGTATATTCCGTTACTTTACCATCGGCTGCAGTAACGTCTACTTTTTTGCCGGGTTTGATTTTACCGAATCCATCGATTACATCAATTTTATTTTTTTTCATCAGGAATTGTACTCCTTTGCTCATCCCGTCCGCTACGTTTCGAGAACGCGCGATTACGGCATTAAAATCTTTGTCGTATTCCTTTACGGTCAATCCATAATCGGAAGCATGTTTTAGGTAATCAAAAACCTGAGCGGATTTCAATAAGGCTTTTGTTGGGATACAACCCCAATTTAAACAAATCCCACCAAGGCTTTCTTTTTCGATTACGGCTACTTTAAAGCCTAATTGAGAGGCACGAATAGCAGTAACATAACCGCCTGGACCACTTCCTAAAACAATAATATCGTATTTCATTTCTATGGTTTTTATTTTTTTATCTGACTAAAAGCAAAAAAAAGTGTTTTTGTTTCTTAAGCACTGTTTGTATTTGCGTGTGCAAATTTAAGGATTTATTTTGAAAATTTAGCTTTCTGTGCCAAACTGTGAATCGTATAAATTTTTGTAATACCCGTGAGCATTGGTAACCAATTCTTGGTGCGTCCCTTCTTCTACGATTAAACCTTTGTCCATTACAATAATTTTATCGGCTTTCGTGATCGTGGCTAAACGATGGGCAATAACAATAGAGGTTCGACCTCTGGTAATGGTTTCGGTGGCTTTTTGAATCAGTTCTTCACTATGAGTATCTATAGAAGAAGTTGCTTCATCAAGAATTAAGATGCTGGGGTTACTGACATAAGCTCTTAAAAAGGCTATTAATTGGCGTTGCCCCGAAGAAAGCATAACACCTCGTTCTTTTACATCATAGTCGTAGCCTCCGGGCAGACTCTCGATAAAGTTGTGCACGCCTATTTCTTTGGCGGCTGTAATGACCACTTCTCTTGAAATTCTTGGATTGTTTAAGGTGATGTTGTTGTGTATGGTATCAGCAAAAAGAAAGACATCTTGCAATACGATACCTATTTGCTTGCGTAGGCTGTCTAACGTGAAGTCGTTTAGGTTGGTCTCATCGATAAAAATAGCACCCGCATTGATTTCATAAAACCGATTTAGCAGATTGATAATCGTTGATTTTCCTGCACCCGTAGCGCCCACTATAGCGATGGTTTCACCCGGATTAACTTTGAGGGTAATGCCTTTAATTACTTCTTCGTTGTCGATATAACTAAAATGTACCTTTTCGAAACGGATCGCGCCTTTGAAATGACTTGCTATTGTAGTCCCTTCTTCTTGAACGTCTTTCGCGCTATCGATAATATCAAAAACTCGGTTGGCCGAAATCATCCCCATTTGCATTTCATTAAATTTATCAGCAATTTGGCGCAGTGGGTTAAACAACATACCGATGAACATGGTATAAGCCGTCATTTGGCCCAAGGTTGTAAACGGATTGTGGTTAATGATCTGAATGCCTCCGTAAAGGATAATAATACCTAGTGTAATTGACGAAATGATATCGGCTATTGGAAAGAAGATGGAGTTGTAGAGTATGGTTTTAATCCAGGCTTTATTGTGCTTTTCATTGATCTCTTTGAATTTTCCATATTCAATGTCTTCCCGATTAAAGAGTTGGACAATCTTCATTCCGGTGACGCGCTCTTGGACAAACGTATTTAGGTTGGCTACCTGCGTGCGAACATCTTCAAAGGCTACTTGCATCTTGCGCTGGAAGATTCTTGTAATATAGACTAAGATGGGCATGGCTACCACTACGATGAGGGAAAGTTGCCAATTCATCCAAAACATAATGATGAGGCAAACCACCATTTTCATTAAATCACTAAAGATCATAAAAAGGCCTTGGCTAAAGATACGAGCGATTTGTTCAATATCCGAAACGGAGCGGGTTACGAGTTGCCCGACCGGCGCCGTATCAAAATACTTCATCTTGAACGTGAGTAGGTGGTGGAATAATTTATTTCGGATGTCTTTTACGATATCTTGTCCAAGCCAGTTCGCCCAATATACAAAATAAAACTGGGACATCGTTTCTAAGATCAAGGCCGCTCCCATAATAAGGGCATAAACCAAGAGGCCTTCTTTGCTGGCTTTTTTGATGTACTCATCTACGGTAACTTCCAATAAAAAAGGACGCAGTGCAGCGAATACCGAAAGGGAGATTGCAAATAAAATGACACCGTAATACCTAAACTTATAGGGCTTAGTGTATTGCAATACGCGTTTGAATAATTGGATGTCAAAAGCTTTTGCTGCCATTATTGTAGGTATTCGTATTCAATTTTGGTTAAGTACAATCCGTGTGCAGGCACTGAAAATCCCGCCTTTCCGCGGTCTTTGCTTTCAATGATTCGTTCAAAATCGTCCAAAGATATTTTGCCACTCCCAATGTTAATCATGGTACCTACGATGGCTCGTACCATATTGCGTAAAAACCGGTCGGCTGCAATGGTAAAAACAATTTTAGTGCCTTCTTGTTTCCAATGGGCTTCGTATATAGCGCAATTAAAAGTTCTCACATCAGTATGGGTTTTTGAGAAACACTCAAAATCCTTATGCTTAAAGAGAATTTGGCAAGCCGCATTCATTTGGTCAATAGTTAACGGTAAAGGGTAGTGCCAACTTCCTTCTGTTTCAAAAGCATCTTTATACGAATGCATGTGGTATTCATAGGTTCTTTTCGTGGCGTCAAAACGGGCATGCGCTTCGGCTGCTACGGGAATAATGGCATAGATTACGATGTCTTTGGGCAAATAAGAATTGAGTTTGTGGACCAATAGGCTGGTATCGATTTCCGTTTCCCAATCAAAATGAGCATACATTTGCTTGGCGTGCACACCCGTATCAGTCCGTCCTGCTCCTACAATGTCAATTTCTTTTTTTAGCAAGACCGTTAACGCTTTATTTAAGGTTTCTTGCACGGAAGCAGCATCGGGTTGGTATTGCCATCCGTGATAGTTCGTTCCTTTATAAGCAAGTTCGATAAAATATCTCAACGTAAAAATTACTGGTTTTTAAAGTGTCAAAGTTACAAAGTTTTTGTCTAGTGTAGGGGTAAAGTTGGCCGCAAACCTCGAATATTTTTTAGGAAGACTTTCGACTTGCTGTGCTGGTAAAACCAATAAGTTTGTAACTTTGTTTCCTATGAAAAAAATCCTGCTGCTTTCGGATACCCACAGTCATATGGACGAAGCCATTTTAAAATACGTTCGCTTAGCCGATGAAGTTTGGCATGCGGGTGATATAGGCGATTTAAAGGTGACCGATACATTGAAAAGTATCAAGCCGTTGCGTGCGGTTTATGGCAATATAGACGATGATAAGGCACGAATGGAGTTTCCGCTGCAGAACCGCTTCTTGTGTGAAGGGGTAGACGTATGGATCACACACATTGGAGGCTATCCCGGGAAATACAATCAGGCCATTCGGAGTGAATTGCAATCTAATCCCCCTAAGTTGTTCATTTGTGGGCATTCCCATATTTTAAAAGTGCAGTTTGATAAATCGTTGAATCTATTGCATATGAACCCGGGTGCTTGCGGCATTTATGGTTTTCATCAAGTGCGTACGATGTTGCGTTTTGAGATCGATGGGGATAAGATTCAGCAACTTGAAATTATCGAACTAGGGAAGAAATAGAACAAAGTGCCTGCCTTGTTCGTCTAAATAAAAAACCCATCACGCTAGGCGGATGGGTTTTTTGCAGCACTAAAAAACTAAGTTTATAGGTTTATCGCAATCGATCCACAGATTTTACGAGATCTTCATCCTTTTTTATGGCTTTGTTGGCCAAAACCAAAAGTACGATAGAAAAAATAGGTAAGAACATCCCAACACCTTTCTCAGAAATAGCTGTTTCTCCAGATGCCGTTAGGGTTCGATACACCAATAATCCTAATAAAATTAAATTCAATATGATATTCAATCTGCCCATGACAAATTGTTGTTGTCTTTTTGCGTGTGATAAGATGCTTAAAATAGATAAGGAGAAACTTAAACCAAACAAGGCTGCATAAGTCATGTCCTTCATAAAGTAGAAGGCATGTCCCTGTGCATCTTTCCATAAAGGAAATACAAAGGGCAAAACTAACGCGATTAAGGCACTACCTATTAAGTAATATGTTTGAATTCTAAACATGAGAATTATAAAAATTGAGTCACAAAAATATAGTTTCTTTTTAAAAAATACTATTGCGTGGTAAAAAATTATTTGTATTATTGCATAACAAATCCGTAAGTACTTCATTCTTCGGACTATTCTTTACAAAAAATTCTACCCGCATTTATAGTATTTTCCTCATTTCGAATTTAAATCAAAACAATATTGATGTTTGATATTTCCGCCTTAAAAGAAATGAAGCTTGCTGAGCTTCAAGAAATCGCCAAGTTGGCTAAAACCATTAAAGTTACCGGTGCTAAAAAAGATACGCTAATTGCGTCCATTTTAGAACATCAAAACACTACGGCTGCCGAAGCTGCTCCTAAGGAAGCGCCCGCAAAAGCAGTAGATAATAAAACAAAAAGAGCCCGTATAACGCCCGAAGCTAAAAAAGCGCCAGAGCGTATTCAAAATGATTTATTTGCGGCTGAAAGTCCGGCCCCTGCACTTCCAGAAGCTATGCCAGTACCTGCATCTCCCGAAGAAAAACCGGCTTTTCAAAGTAAAAACCCAAAGTTTAAAAAACCTTTCGATAAAAAGAATAACCAAACGGCAGAAGAAGCTACGGCAAATACCAATGAGGCTGTAATAGCAATGCCTGAGAAACAAACGATTGCCGACGAAGCACAGCCGCAACAACCGAAGCAACCGCAACATCAAAATATTGATGGAAACCGCGAACCAAAACACAAACACCAAAACCAAAACCAAAATCCAAATGGAAATGGTAATGGCAATACCCATGGAAACACTAATGCCAATGGAAATGGCAACGGAAATAACCAAAACAACGGAAATGTTAATCCGAACTTCAAAGGAAAAAAACAAAATAATTTCCGCGATGCCGATTACGAGTTTGACGGTATCATAGAAAGTGAGGGCGTATTAGAAATGATGCCCGATGGCTATGGTTTCTTGCGTTCTTCCGATTATAATTACCTAGCGTCTCCCGATGATATTTATTTATCGACTTCACAAATCCGTTTGTTTGGATTAAAAACAGGCGATACAGTAAAAGGAGTGGTACGTCCGCCGAAAGAAGGAGAGAAATTCTTCCCCTTGGTAAAAGTGCTTAAGATTAACGGCCATGACCCGCAAGTGGTTAGAGACCGGGTTTCATTTGAACATTTAACCCCTTTATTCCCGGAAGAGAAATTCAACTTAGCCGGCAGACAAGCTACGATTTCAACACGTATTATTGATTTGTTCTCACCGATTGGTAAAGGGCAACGTGGTATGATTGTGGCGCAGCCTAAAACGGGTAAAACCATGTTGTTGAAAGACATTGCTAATACAATAGCGGCCAACCATCCAGAAGTATACCTTATCGTATTACTGATTGATGAACGCCCTGAAGAGGTGACGGATATGCAACGCAGTGTAAGAGGAGAGGTAATTGCATCTACGTTTGATGAGCCGGCCGACCGTCACGTAAAAGTAGCGAATATAGTGTTGGAAAAAGCAAAAAGACTAGTAGAATGTGGCCACGATGTGGTCATCTTATTAGATTCGATTACGCGTTTGGCACGAGCTTATAATACCGTACAACCCGCCTCCGGTAAAGTGTTATCGGGTGGGGTAGATGCTAATGCGTTACAAAAACCAAAACGTTTCTTTGGAGCAGCTCGTAATATAGAAAACGGTGGTTCGTTAAGTATTATTGCTACCGCCTTAACGGAAACCGGTTCTAAAATGGACGAAGTAATCTTTGAAGAATTCAAAGGAACAGGTAATATGGAGTTACAGTTGGATCGTAAGATTGCTAATAAACGTATCTTCCCTGCGATTGACTTGACTTCTTCTAGTACACGTCGTGATGATTTATTATTGGATGAGAAAACCATCCAACGCATGTGGATCATGCGCAAGTATTTGGCCGACATGAATCCGGTGGAAGCCATGGATTTTATCAACGATCGTTTCAAGAAAACAAGAAACAACGAAGAGTTCCTCATTTCGATGAACGATTAATCTTCGATGCGTAGAACAAAACATACACTAATAAGGTTGCTGAATTATAGTTCGGTAACCTTATTTTTTTTGCTGCTGCTTTCTTGTGCTAGCCAGGAGGTTGCTAAAACGCCCTATAGTATTTCGGGAACGGTTTATAATTATTACAATAGTGGGTTACCTAATATAAAAGTGTATTATGGGGACGCCGCTTATGCTACGACCAATTCACAGGGGCAATTTAGTATTGAAACTAGTGGAGGGCCCTTAAGCTTGCAGCCCCAAGATCCTGTTTATCAATTTTATCCAGCTACAATAGCCGTTACGCAGGAGAGCAGTGGCCTTTATTTTTACGGCGCGCCGGTGGTTCCTGAAACCCCTAATGCTACAGCGGTTTACCAATGGTTCAGTCAGATGCAATTGGCCAATGGTTTGCTGGAAAGTAGTGAAAATAGTAATTCGGTGTCCCTTTATGATAATGCCCTAGCCGCTTTAGTGTTTACCGCAAAGGGCGACCGGTTGAAAGCCGAGAAAATATTTAATTTCTTTAGCAATAAGATGGCTAGCGAACTCGATGCGGGGACGGGAGGGTTTGCCCAATTTAGAACTGCGGCCGGCGTCCCTTTTGGACCACGATGGATGGGCGATAATTGTTGGCTCCTCATCGCATTAAACACCTATGCTACAACGTTTAATAGCACGACCTATAGCACACTGCAAAGTCATTTGGCATCCTGGATACGGTCCTTACAAAACCCAAATGGAAGTTTGAATGCGGGTTATGATGCCAACGGACTGCTGAACTTTCAAGTGACCGAAGGAATGATTGATGCCTACAATGCAGTTTTAGGTTATGACAGCTTTCATAGTAATTTAGTGGCTTATTTGAAGCAAAACCGTTGGTCTGTTTCTCAAAAGTATATGATCTCGTATCCCAATAATTATTATCAATACGCGCTGGACAATTTTTCATGGGCTTACAGTGCTTTTGAAGATTTCCCAGTCCCAACGTTACAAAGCAGTGTAAGTCTTTTTGGCACCACTAAAACAGCGACCGCAACCGCTATTTCCGTAACTGGTTTTTGTTTTGATATTGACAAAGATACCGTTTGGTATGAAGGCACAGGGCAAATGGTCGTTGCCTATCAAAAAGCCGGGTTGACTACTCAAGTGAATTATTACTTAGGCGAAATGGAAAAGGGTATTGTTAG
>JBJONL010000033.1:0-4592 GCA_046051865.1 Bacteroidota bacterium
ATACCCATAACTTAGGATGGAACTTCGGATTTGCAACCGCCGTAGGCGTTAAGTTTGTGTTGACGGATGCCTTAAATGTCGGCCTTGGCATTGAAAACCAAAGTGAATTCACCAAAATGAAGAAAAACGATGTCGAACAACGTATCGACCAAATGAATACCCTGTATTTTAAACTTGGATTTAAATTCTAAGAAAAACAAACAAGACCTAAAAAAACCCGTTTCATCGAAACGGGTTTTTCTTTTATTATTGTAAGCTCGCCAAACTCTGCTCAATTGTTGCAATCTTAGCCAAAGCATCAGCCTCCTTCTTGCGTTCGTTCTCCAACACCTGGGCGGGAGCGCCCGCAACAAATTTCTCATTGGCCAATTTGCCTTGTACACTTCTAAGGAAGCCCTGGGTGTATTTTAACTCTTCGGCCAACTTAGCAATCTCAGCCGCAATGTCAATAGTCCCAGAAACTGGGATAAAGTACTCATTCGATTTAACACGATAGGTCAAAGCACCATCGATTTTGTCGGTAATGTAGTCAAGGCTGGATAGGTTGCCCAACTTCATAATCACCGCATCAAAATAAGTAGAGGCTCCCTCATGATTCACCACCTTCAAATCCACCGCATCTTTCATCGCAATGTTCTTGTCTTTACGGATGGTTCTTACCCCCGCAATAACTTCCATGGCAAACTCAAAATCCACAATCATCTGCTCGTCATAAGCGGTTATGGTAGGGTACTCGGCAACAATCAACGCTTGCTCCGGAGTACGCTCCGCAATATACTGCCATATTTCTTCGGTCAAGAAAGGCATAAACGGATGCAATAGTTTCAAGTTGGCCTCCAACATCTCAATCGCTTTATCAAACGTAGCACGATCAATCGGCTGTTGGTAGCCTGGTTTTATCATTTCAAGGAACCACGAACAAAAATCATCCCAAACCAATTTATAAATGCCCATCAAAGCATCAGACAAACGGTATTTTTCAAAATGATCTTCGATCGTAACCAAAGTCTGCTGCAATTTAGCCTCATACCAAGCAATAGCGACTTTCGAACTCTCAGGCTGCGCGATATCAGCGACCTCCCACCCTTTGATCAATCTAAAGGCATTCCATATCTTATTACCAAAAGCTTTTCCGTTGTTACACAGCTCCTCGTCAAACATAATGTCATTACCTGCCGAAGCACTCAACAACAAGCCTACACGAACACCATCAGCACCAAACTTCTCAATCAACTCCAACGGTTCAGGGGAATTACCTAGCGATTTCGACATCTTACGACGTTGCTTATCACGCACCAAGCCAGTCAAATAAACATTGCTAAACGGTTTTTTACCCGAGTATTCATACCCAGCAATGATCATACGGGCTACCCAAAAGAATAAAATATCCGGTCCGGTAACTAAATCATTCGTAGGATAATAATACTTGAAATCTTCATTCTCAGGCTCCATAATACCGCCAAAGACTGCCATAGGCCATAACCAGGAAGAGAACCAAGTATCCAAAGCATCCGCATCTTGCGTCAAATCAGATTCTGTCAAATTCGGATTCTGAGTACGTGCTTGCGCTAAAACTAAAGCTTCAGCCTTCGTTTCTGCCACCACAAAATCTTCTTTGCCATCGCCGTAATAGTAAGCCGGAATCTGTTGGCCCCACCACAATTGACGCGAAATGTTCCAATCGCGTATGTTTTCCAACCAATGACGGTAGGTATTATTAAAACGGGAAGGATATAATTTTACTTCTTCGGTTTCCAATACGGCTTTGATAGCGGGCTTAACCAACTCTTCCATACTAAGGAACCATTGGTCTGATAAACGTGGTTCGATAACCGCTTTGGTGCGTTCTGAGGTACCCACTTTATTCAAGTGGTTCTCCGTTTTTACTAAGGCGCCTAGGTCTTCTAATTCGCGGGCAATTTCCTCACGAACCACAAAACGGTCTTTGCCTTGGTAATGCAACCCAAAACTATTCAACGTCGCATCTTCATTAAAGATGTCAATAATTTCTAAATTATGTTTCTCACCTAAGGTCTTGTCATTAACATCATGGGCCGGCGTTACTTTCAAACAACCCGTTCCAAACTCCCTATCCACATACTCATCAAAGATGATCGGAATAAAGCGGTTGCAAATAGGCACTATCGCTTGCTTGCCTTTCAAATGCTGGTAACGCTCATCCTCAGGGTGAATACAAATTGCCGTATCGCCCAAGATGGTTTCCGGACGCGTGGTGGCGATGGTAACAAACTCGTTACTGCCTACAATTTGGTACTGCAAATGGTACAACTTCCCTTGACGCTCTTCATAAATCACTTCTTCATCAGACAAGGTAGTCTTCGCTTCAGGGTCCCAATTCACCATACGATACCCGCGGTAAATCATGCCTTTGTTGTACAAATCGACAAACGAACGGATAACGGAAGCCGACATGTCGGGATCCATCGTAAACTTGGTGCGGTCCCAATCACAAGAACAACCCAATTGCTTCAATTGCTCTAAAATGGTCCCGCCATATTTGTTGGTCCAATCCCAAGCGTGTTTTAAAAACTCCTCACGAGTCAAATCATTCTTGTTGATGCCCTCGCTTTTCAACTTCGCTACTACTTTAGCTTCCGTAGCAATCGAGGCATGGTCTGTTCCAGGTACCCAACAAGCATTAAAACCTTTCAATCGAGCTCTACGGATTAAGACGTCTTGTATCGTATTATTCAACATATGTCCCATGTGCAGGACACCAGTTACATTGGGTGGCGGAATCGTGATGGTATAAGGGGTTCTATGGTCAGGCTTCGAATGAAAATACTTGTTCTTCATCCAATAGTCGTACCACTTCTTTTCTACTTCTTTGGCATTAAATTGTGCAGGTATCATGAAAATATAAGATTATAAATTTGAAATGGACTCCCGTTTCGTGAGGAAGCCGTGTTGGTTACAAAAAAGTCGGACGCTTAGCTCCCTGTTTTACGCAATACTACTGATTAGTGCTTGGCGTACAAAAGCATTACAGCAAAAAACCAGAGACTCGCTCACGATATTCGGGCGACCTGCGGTTGGCATACGATAGGGTCATTTTATTTTGGTACACTTTTTGTAATTTTAACTGCAAAAGTAATTAATAACTACTTTAGAAAAAATTAAGAGTTAAATTTTTGTGTATTAATTTAAACAGAGTATTTTTACTAACCAATTAAGGATTTTGAATTATGAAGAAATACATACTTATCGCACTAGTCTTACTGAATGCCGCAGCTTTTGCCCAAAAAGGTGCTAAAATAGAATTCAAAGACAAAGACAACACCATTGACTATGGTACGGTAAACAAAGAAGACGATGACGGTGTTCGAGTATTCGAATTTACCAATACAGGTGACGAACCCCTAATCATCACCAATGTACAATCCAGCTGTGGCTGTACAGTACCTTCTAAACCCACAGAACCGATAGCGCCCGGAAAAACCGGTAAAATCGAAGTAAAATACAACATGCATACCGGTCCGATCCGTAAAACCATCACGGTAGAAAGCAACGCCGTTAACGTTGAGGAAGGCCGAGTAGCCATCAAAATAAAAGGAGAGGTAGTCGAAAAACCAGTCGTAAACCTCCTAGAGAAAAAGACCAATAGTCCGATGATGCAATAAACGAAAAACCCGCTGAAAGCGGGTTTTTTATTATAAGATACTTTTCAATTGAAAACGAAGCGGCAACACCGCACCATTGCGCTCGACCAACAGGTCAATTTGCTTCCCTTCACCCGATTTCAAAAACGCATTAATGCGCTCAATCGTTAATTCAGTCCACCTGTTAATAGAAAGGATGCGATCGCCTTTCTTCACACCGGCCAATTGGGCAGGGGAGCCTTCACGCACATTAAAAATGGTGAAGACCGACTTTAGGACAAACCGAATTTGGAAGCCTTTCTGCAAGCGCTCATCGTTCGGATTGGAAAATATTTTGATCCCCGAACTACTCGATTCTACCAGTTCATTCGACCATTCCATACCCTCGTGCTGTACTTCTATCCCACTCATATTGTAATTGAAAGGCTCATTTACCTTACTATTGGGTTTACTATACAACAGCTGATTGGGATAATCGAAAACCAAATCAAATCGGGACATCACTTCTCCTCCTATAGAGCCTACTCGATCGGGAACAAAATTAATCCGCTGTACCGAAACTGAATCGGGAAACGTAGTGATTGGGTTCGAAAACGTTTTGTGGGCAAATTCAAATTGTTGCACCCTGCCGCGCAATCCATAGATGTCCCCACTAAACCCCTTGCCTAAGAAGTCATGCACCGTTTTCTCAGGCTTCGAAAAAGCCTTAGAAGCATGCAAAAACAACCATAAAGCATCACTATTACCTGTGTCAAGTAATAATTTAGAATTCAAAGGTTTACCATTCATATTAATCTTTGAAAAATAGTAAGGTTTACTTTCTTCTACTTGGATCGGATTGACCTCAAACTGCCGCTTCAATTTCTTGGCAATTCGCTTATGATCTTCGGCGTATACTATTACTTTACGACGATCATAATTGATTTCTATTTTGTGATTTTTAAAAAAATGATACCCTACGATGCCATTAAC
>JBJONL010000034.1:0-7015 GCA_046051865.1 Bacteroidota bacterium
GAGGACTTTTTTGATCATCTTAGTGGGTTACGGATTTTGATTGATTAATGGCTTGAGCATACAGTTCTTCATAGCGTGGTAGGATATTTTTGATATCAAACTGTTGAGCTACTTGGAGTGCTCGTGTTCTGAATTCAGCCAAGGTAGCATCATCGCTTAGGATCTTTAAGGCATTAGTGGCCATGCTCTCAATGTCACCTACATTGCTAAGGTAACCTGAAACGCCATCGAAGTTCACTTCGGGGAGGCCTCCTGAGTTGCTTGAGATTACCGGTACACTCCAGGCCATCGCTTCCAGTGCTGCTAGTCCGAAACTCTCGGTCTCGGAAGGCAGTAAGAAAAGGTCCGAATAGGATAAGATTTGGTCTATCTCGTTACTGTTGCCAAAGAAGATGACTTTGTCTTGTATGCCTAATTCGAAACAGAGACGTTCCGCGCGTTCTTTTTCCGGTCCATCCCCTACCATCATGAGTTTGGCGGGTATCTTTTCTTGGATCTTAAAGAAGATCTTGATGATATCCGGGATGCGTTTTACTTTGCGGAAGTTACTGATGTGCGTTACTATTCGTTCGTCCTTGCTGGCCATCACAGAGCGTTGACACGAGATTAAGCTTTCGTTACGTATTTTGTCTAATTCGATAAAATTCGGGATTACATGTATATCCTTTTTGATATTTAACAAATTGTAGGTATCATCTTTTAGGCTTTGAGACACAGAAGTCACGATATCCGACTTGTTGATGCTAAAACTCACGGCTGGTTTATAGAAAGGATGGTTCCCTACTAGGGTAATATCAGTCCCGTGAAGGGTAGTTACCATGGGGATGTTAATTCCTTCGTCTTTGAGCATTTGCTTGGCCATATAGCCTGCATAGGCATGCGGAATAGCATAGTGCACGTGAAGCAGTTCAATCTTATAGAGTTTTACCATATCGACCAATTTGCTTGAAAGGGCTAACTCGTAGGGTTGATAATGAAACAATGGATATTCGGGGACGTTTACTTCATGGTAGTGCACATTGGAGTTCAGAAGCGCTAAGCGCACGGGCTGGCGGTAGGTAATGAAATGGATTTCGTGTCCGCGGTGTGCGAGCTCTAGTCCGAGTTCCGTGGCTACCACACCACTTCCTCCAAAAGTAGGATAGCATACTATGGCTATTTTCATGGGGATTGTTTTAGGATTACGAAATTAAGGAAGAATTACGAATTAGGAATTACGAATTAGGAATTGTTTGTGATAAATTTTGAGTTATGATAACATTGACGGATACCTGACTGTTGGTAGGCAGAGATGATAGATAGATGGATAGATAATAGACGGATAGACATTTTCTAAGCAGGATTGTCTTTCTCGCGGAGGCGGACACGAGTCTCGTCCCAAGACGAGGCGACTGATGGAACGAAGTGGAATAAATCTAGTTTGTAGCTGTGTGTATGTGCTTGTGGAAAAGGGGGAGAAAGGTTGGAGTCCACTCTGAGTAAGCTTTGAGTAAATACTGTAAGTTTTGAAAAAAGACAAAAAAGAGGCAACTTGCCAGCTAAAAAATGCTACAAGCAACTTGGACATTAGGCTTATTTTGAAATAGGTTTTTACTTGAAATTTTTTATTTACCGATAAACTAGGCTACTTAACTCCGCTACATCTCCATGCAATCTAAGGTTTGCTATAAGGCCGAGGCAAATACCCAAAAACTAAAAATGACCAGAATACTTGGGAACTGATATTTTTTACTTTCTTTGTGCAAAATATGAAAGAAACACGGGGGTTTTATTAGTAATTAACTGAAACTAATATACCTATAAAAAAAGAAAAAATATGAAGAGAATAATTACTATTGTATTGCTGTGTTTGACTTTGCAAATGTCCGGCCAATGTTTTACCAGTATAAGTTCAGGAGAATACTTTACACTTGGGTTAAAATCTGATGGTACGCTTTGGGGTTGGGGAAGTGATTCCTCTGGACAAATCACTAGTGGTACTTTTTCAAATGTAACAACCGCTTTTCAAATGAGTCCAGACACCAATTGGTCTTATATCAGTGCCGGACATTCTAGTGCCTTTGCGATAAAAAGTGATGGTACATTATGGGCTTGTGGTGCAAATACTAATGGTCAATTAGGCGATGGTACTACGGTATTTAAAAGCACACTTACCCAAATTGGGACAGCAACAGATTGGAGCAAAGTAATGTCTAGCAGTTCCCATACCATGGCGATAAAAACCGATGGAACGTTATGGGGTTGGGGATTAAATAGTTCTGGACAATTAGGGGATGGAACTACTGAAAACAAAACAACACCTACTCAAATTGGCACTGAAACGAACTGGAGTGTCGTTGATTCGGGTAGTAATTTCACAATTGCTATTAAATCCGATGGAACCCTTTGGGCTTGGGGCGATAATGGTGGAAAATTAGGGGATGGTACCAGTATCAATAGAATCTTACCTACTCAAATAGGTGTTGACACAAATTGGAGTACCATTAGTCTTGGCTATACCCATGCCATAGCCTTAAAAACGAATGGTACCCTTTGGGCCTGGGGAAATAATTTTTACTATAATTTAGGCGATGGCACAAATACTACACGGTATGCGCCTGTTCAAATTGGTTCTGCTTCGGATTGGGCTACCATAAGTTCTCAGAATATACATACTGTTGCTATTAAAACAAACAACACTATCTGGACATGGGGGAATAACAATTACGGACAACTTGGTTTAGGTAATACAACCACACAAAGTTCACCAACACAAATAGGTAGTGGAACGGTGTGGGGTATTGCAAGTGCTGGTGGAGAGCATACTGAAGTGTTGAAAACAGATGGATCACTTTGGAGTTGTGGCCGAAATGAATATGGGCAATTAGGAGATGGAACACTACTGAATAAAACCCTATTCGTATCAATTGCTTGTCCAACCAGTTTGTCAACTACTACCCCTTTGAGTACTGCGGGTATCAAAGCTTATCCAAACCCAATCGAAGACGTTTTGAACCTTTCGTTTGACAAAGAAATTAATGACGTTTCTATCTATAATCAATTAGGTCAAGAAGTGCTTACTCAAGTCATCAATGCTAAGGAAGGTATCCTAACTACTTCGACTTTACCATCGGGAACTTATCTGGTTAAAATTGCAACCATGAATGAAGTACAAACAGTGAAGGTTATTAAAGAGTAAAATGACCTTCCAAAATACCAATCCCAAATTTAATACGAGTTTGGGATTTTTTTATATATTCCATTTTATACACTTCGACAAATCAGTCAATAGCGCTGGTAAGTAGCCTAGCGCTTCGCAAATCGTTAATGTGGTTATAATTTCGTTGTCCGACAGCACTAAAAGGATAATTCTATATCTTTACCATAGCGCCGCAACGCTCGTGAGAGCGTCCTACTATGGCAAGTATATCATCATACCAAACAATATATGGTCAAAAAGACACTATTCCTATTTCTATTCGTTGCATGCACTTCCTGTACGCAACGCTCGAAGATTGTTGAAGGAGATTTGTGTTTTAAGTTGGTTAGCTTTGGAAGTTTTTATGGTAAAAAAGATTTTAATCCTCAGGCACTTGAAAAGGAGTTGGACCGCTTTAGTTTGCGAAAGCGTGTTTCCCAACAAGATATAAAATCGCTTACCTTCCTCAGGCAGTTACAAAAGTATGGTTTACTACAATCCCCTTGGATTCGAGTAAAAACCAAAGATGCCGTTCTAACCCTTTACTTGTCGAAACGCGATTACAACAAGCTAAAAAAGTACCACTATCAAGATTTACTAGACCGGCATAAGAAGATACAATTAAAGTTGGATATAGCGGTTAAAGACGTTAACCTCTACTATTGTAATCGCATTATTGCTTGGCAAGAGGTAAATGGCACGTCCGAAGTTGAAAAATAATAGCATCTCCGAAACAACCACGTAACCACAGTTCGTTACTTATAAAACCGCATGAGAACCATAACGATACCTTACCATTTATTGATTCCTGTTTTACTTAGCATCGCTTGCTTAGTTTATAGTCTATATAACCGCTCAAAGATCATGACTAAGAGAACTCAAGGTTATCATACTGCGCTGTGCTGCTTCTTTTTTAGTTATACTTTGCTAGTGGGGTGGTGCTTGTATTTAGACCTGCTATACCAGTCCAACTTAAACCAATTTGACCTAAACAACGATGGTTTTTTTAGTGGTGCTGAAATCAATGATGCCGAAAAAAAGGCTATGGAAGATTTGATTAAGGATACGGGGCGAAACTTTTCCTTCCTTGTAGGTTTGGTCTATTCGTTTGTTTTGTCGGCTATCGTCTATGGTGTGGCTAGGCTCTTTTCTTATCTAAAAAAATCGCAGGCAACTTAGTATCAGCCGTTGCCTTGGTAAATAGTTGATCCGGTAAATACTGGTAACTTATTGAAATTCCACTGTTACTCTTAGCTCGTTGTAAAAATGGTTTGCCAAAACAATTACCCCTACTTGCTTCGCTCCAGTACATTTTTTTGGTACGTATACGTTTACATTTCACAAGATTTTTTATCTTTAACGTAAAGTAATCATAATCCATTATGACCCACAAACACCTATTCGCAGTCTTATTTACTATTTCGACGCTTGGCCTTTCCGCACAGACCTATATCACTAATGTTACGGTTGCTGATGTTGAAAAGCAACAATTAATCCCTAATCAAACCGTAGTGATTACAAAGGATTTGATTTCTAACCTGCAGCCTAGTAGCAAACTAAAAATACCGGCCAATGCTCTTGTGATTGATGGGAAAGGCAAATTCCTATTTCCCGGATTAACGGATGCTCACATTCACTTTTTTCAAAATGGTGGTTTATATGCCCGGCCTGATGCCATTGATTTAAGAACGACCATGCCATACGCTAAAGAGATCGAATTGTCGCACCAAACCATGGAAGACAAGTTACGACGGTATTTGCAAAACGGCATTACCAATGTCATTGATGTGGGCGCCACCTATAATTTTTTAAAAAAGAGAGACCAATTTAAAAATGCTGCTTTTGCTCCGACTATTGCGATGACGGGTCCGCTGTTGACTACCTACGAACCGAAAGTCTTCGAAAATCTAAAAGAAGATGAGCCTTTTAATTTGGTACCAACTGTTGGCGACGGCATCAAAATGGTGCAACAACAAGTACCTTACCATCCTGATTTCATCAAAATATGGTACATCGTTGGAGCTGATGGACTAGGTGTGGAAGAAAGTGCCCGAAAAAGTTTGCCGATTATCAAGGCAATCATTGATGAGGCGCATAAAAACAAATTGAAAGTGGCGGTGCACGCCACAGAACGAATTACAGCACAGTTGGCCGTAGAAAATGGTGCCGATTTTTTGGTTCATAGCGTAGAAGACGAACTTATAAAAGAGGATTTTGTCCAACTGCTCAAAAAGCATAAAACCATCCTATGTCCTACCTTAACGGTGATGAACGGTTATAGTAGCACGTTTGGGCAGAATACTAATTTTAGTAACCATGAGTTGGTCAAAGCTGATCCCTTTCAATTGGGTACCTTGTTAGACTTAAAACATTTGGCAGATACCGACCTAATTGCTAGCTATAAAGAAAGTGTTACTTCTGAAGAAGAAATGAAAAAAGCAGCGCAAACGACTGCCCTTTGCCTACAAAACCTAAAAAAATTATCTGATGCTGGTGTTATCATAGCAACAGGAACTGATGCCGGAAACATTGGTACGTTGCATGCTGCTTCCTATTTAGCCGAATTGCTAGCTATGCAGAAAAGTGGCATGACACCTTGGCAAATTATTCAAGCTTCCACCCTTAACGGCGCAAAAGTTTTGGATCAAGAAAAGGACTTTGGAAGCATTGCGATTGGTAAAAAAGCCAACCTCCTGTTGCTGAACGAAAACCCTATTGAGAAGCTCGATAATATCACCAAAATTAATCGTGTTATTAATCGCGGTGTGGTATTCGACCCTAATGAATTAGTAGTAGACACGCCGACAGCATTAGCCCAACGGCAATTGAATGCGTATAACTGTCGAAATATTGAAGCGTTTTTAGAACCTTATGCCGACGATGTGGAATTGTACACCTACCCCAACAAATTACTAAGTAAGGGTAAGGAAAGCATGCGAAAAGACTATACCCAAATGTTTGAAACCACCCCTGATTTGCATTGTGAATTAGTAGGGCGCTTGGTGCAAGGCTCAATTGTTATCGATAAGGAACGGGTTCATTTTGGAAATACAACCATTGAAGCGATTGCCATTTACCACATCGAAAACAATAAAATTAAAAAGGTCTATTTTGTGGAATAAGCACGTACTACAAAAACAACCCATATTCATAATCTCAATAGAACACTTTACCAAATGATTTTAAGAATAGCACGACATACTACTAATTTAGAAGCCTTAAAAACCTTTTATACCGAAATACTCGGTCTACAAATACTTGGCACCTTTCATGATCACGATGGTTATGATGGCGTGTTTATTGGCGAAGCGCATTTAAATTGGCATCTAGAATTCACCACTTCTAGTGCAACCCCAAAGCAAAACTTCGACGAAGATGATTTACTAGTATTTTATCCTGAAAGCGAAAGTGCGTACGAAGCGATATTAGAAAAAATACAAGCGCATCGCATCCCAGTGGTACCCGCTAAAAACCCTTATTGGAACAAAAACGGCATCGTAATCAAAGATCCAGATGGTTATGCAGTAATCATTAGTGTGTTAAAAATAAAGTAAGGCCATAAGCTAATAATTTTTCCTTCTGCAAAGCTCTCCTCGTTTCTCGTTTAACGATTAAAAAATCCATTCCTTTCGTTATCTTCTTTCAAGCAAAAGGACGCTTGCGAAGCCCTATGCCTATTGGTCTCGCAAATCACCATGGTCTTTTGTTCAAATCACCATGGTCTTTTGCTTAAATCACCATGGTGTTTTAGGTAAATCACCATGGTGATTTATTGGGTGCAACGGGATGGAGTTGTGCGTTGATGCGTTTTGAGTTATGAGTTATAAGTTATGAGTT
>JBJONL010000035.1:0-8930 GCA_046051865.1 Bacteroidota bacterium
CGTATTCGGCTACTGATTTGACGGCTACTACATATTATAGAGCAGTTGTAACGAACGGTGTTTGTTCTTCAGCTACTTCCAATGTGGTTACCTTGACGGTTAGTCCGGTATCCGATGCTGGAACTGCTTCGGCTACTGAGACTACTTTGTGTGCGGGAACTAATGAAGTGACATTGTCCTTAGCGGACGCTGTAGGTGCTATCCAATGGCAGTCTTCTGGCAATAATGTTACGTTTAGTGATGTAACTGGTGAAGTATCTACTACTTATACAGCGTCGAATTTGACTGCTACTACTTATTATAGAGCGGTTGTTACTAGCGGAATTTGTTCAGAAGCTACTTCTAATGTGGTTACTGTAACGGTTAATAATGCTACTGAGGCAGGAACTGCTTCGGCTTCAAGTACTGAAGTGTGTTTTGGAACTAATACGGTTACTTTGACTTTAAGTGACGCTGTTGGTTCGATTCAGTGGCAATCTTCAACTGACAATGTCGTATTTGACGATGTTGTTGGCGAAAATGATACTACTTATACCGCTACTGATTTACCGGCAACTACTTATTTTAGAGCCGTCGTAACTAGTGGAGGATGTTCTTCAGCTACTTCTAATGTGCTAACAATCAATGTTGGAGGAGAATCTATTGGAGGAACTATAAACCAAATCTCTTTTAAATGTTCAGGCGAAGGTTCGATAGCCTTACAAGACTATGTTGGAGAAATTCAATGGCAGGTTTCGACGGATAACTTAGTATTTAACGATCTTGATGGAGAAGTAGCCAGTACTTTAAGTTTTACTGGATTGACTGAAACCACTTATTATAGAGCTGTAGTTACTAATAGTGTTTGTTCTTCTGCTTATTCTGATACCTATACAGCAACACTGCGAACTACTAATTTTTCAGGTACGGAGTGGAGCAATGGTGAGCCTGATGCTGATGCCTATGTTACGATCTCTTCCGACTATGAGCCTGCTGGAGATTTATTAGCGTGTGCTTTAGTTGTTGATAATGATGCTATTGTATCGATTCCTACTGGTTCTAATTTAGTTCTTGAAGGTTCGTTAACTGTTGCTCCAGGATCTCAATTGATTTTGAGTAGCAATTCTAATTTAGTTCAGAATACTGATGTTGCCAATTCTGGTGATGTGATCGTTAGAAGAAATAGTTCGGCTGTTAAAAGGTTGGATTACACGTTGTGGTCTGCTCCTGTAGTGGGACAAAATTTGGCTACTTTTTCACCATCTACCTTAACGACTAGATTTTACACTTACAATCCAAGTACCGATTTATATGATATAGCGAATACCGCATTGGACTTTGCTACTGGAAAAGGTTATTTAATTAGAACGCCGAATAATCATCCCTCAGCCGCAACAGTTTGGGCTGGACGTTTTACAGGAGTACCTAATAATGGACCGGTGAATGTTTCTGTTAGTAATGGTGGCTATAATGCAATAGGAAATCCATATCCTTCTACGTTGGATGCTGATGCCTTCATCACCGAGAACAATATAACAGAGGCCTTATATTTTTGGAGAAAAACTAATGGTGCTACCGGTACTGCTTATGCAACCTATACGTTAGCAGGTGGTGCAGGAACAGGTAATGACAATGGAGAAACACCAAGTGGTGTAATTCAAGTAGGTCAAGGATTTATTGCCAAAGCTACAGCTAGTAGTATAACGTTTAACAACAGTATGCGTGTTGCTAATAATGGAGATCAATTCTTTAAATCAGCTCCAGAGCGCAGTCGTTATTGGTTGAATTTAAGTGATGCTAACGGAATGCTTTCGCAAACGATGGTAGCTTATATGACTAATGCAACGAATGCGTATGATGCTGCAATTGATGGGAAATACTTTAATGATTCAGCTACTGCATTGACCTCCGTATTTAACAATCAAGAATATGCTATTCAAGGAAGAGCTTTACCATTTGTTTCTAGTGATGTAGTATCCTTAGGATTCAAAGCGGAGACCGCAGGTACTTACACTATTGCCCTGGATCACACTGACGGATTATTTGCTGCTAATCAAGCGATTTATTTAAAAGACAACTTGACTAATACTACATATGACCTAGCAGAAGGCAATTATACGTTCTCCACAAGTACGGGAGTTTATAATGGACGATTTGAAATCGTTTACCAAAGTACTTTGGGCATAGGAACTCCTACCTTGACGGCTGACCGTTTATTGGTGTATACGCAAAACCAACAATTGGTAGTGAATACGGGTAAAGTGGAATTGGATAATGTTAAAGTATTTGATATCCAAGGGCGTCTTTTGGCTTCGGTAGCTAACATAAACAATACAGAAGTTAGGATAGCATTGGATGCCACAAATGAAATTATTTTGGTAAAAGCGACTTCAACTGATGGCGCAACCGTTACCAAAAAGATAATAAAATAAAAAATTAGGGTTAGGTTATTAAAAAGTCTGCTTCACTTGTTTGGAGCAGGCTTTTTTTATGTAAGTTACTTTGCTTATTCTTCCTCTTCGCCGTCTGGGTCCTCGGAATCTTCCTCTTGTCCTTCGAACTCAAAGAATGTGAATACAGAACCGCCATAGTTCTTTTGGAACGAGAAGTTGGCCATATGGTCCAGCTTGGTGTATTTAGAATGTTCTACTACGAGCATGCCTTCTTCGTCTAGTAATTCATTTTCGAAGATCAATTCGATGATGGCTTCAAATTCTTTCTGGGCAAGGTTGTAAGGTGGGTCAGCGAAGATGATGTCATAATTGCCGTGGTGTTTTTCTAAGAATTTGAAGGCATCGCTTTTGATGGCGGTGATGTCAAAGTCAAATTCTTTACTCGTTTTTTTTATAAAGTTAACACAACCCATATCACCGTCTACGCAGATGATGGGGGTACAGCCGCGGGAAGCAAACTCATAGCTGATGCTTCCGGTGCCTGCAAATAGTTCTAGAATTTTGAGCTCGCTGAAATTAAAATGATTGTTAAGCACGTTGAACAGGGCTTCTTTACTCATATCGGTGGTGGGGCGAACGGGTAGGTTTTTGGGTGGTGTAATGCGTCGGCCTTTAAATTTTCCGGAGATGATTCTCATGAGTTGAATAGGATAAAGTGTTCTCGGTTTTCCATATCGGTGAAGTCATTTTGCATGAAACTAACGTCAAAAAGCGAGACATTGCGTATGTATTTGTAAGCAATCGAATATAAGATGTCGTCCTCCATGACATTGCCGAGTAATTCCAGTTTAAAATATTCAGGGTTTAGGAGCAATTGTTCGGCAGTAAACAGGATGTAGTATAAAAAGTCTTCGGGGGTTTTATAGTCAAAGGAATTGTAGAACAACAGTTTTTGGTTTTGGATGACTACAATTTCGAAGTGTCCTTGACCGATGTGCACGAACATTTTGCGTTCCTCGTTGTTTCTCGAAACTTCTAATAGTTTGTTAACCAAGATGGTATTCGCGTGTTTGTAGTCAAAGCTTCCAAATTGGTCTATAAAATAATTATTAAGGTTTACATAAGGAATGTAGACGTTTTTCATTTCGTAGATTGACAAATCGTCGTAGGCAAAGAAATCAGTTTCAAATACTTTGGTATTAAATTGGAGATAGCTGCCTAGGTACTCTTCGTCAAATAGGACCGATGGGACAAAGGTCGACAGGTTATTGCTGTGGACGATCGTTATTTCGTCGTAGTTGCCTTTTAATTCACTATACGTTTCAAAAGCCTCTGCGAAGAGGTCTTCGATTTTGGCGGTCACATTGATACTACCCAATTCTATTTTATGCAGTTCGGTGGGCTTGTTGCTAAGGGTATCGAAGGTCGCAAAGGACAGGCCTTTCAAGGAAACTTGAAGTACTAGTTTTTGGTACGATTTCTCCATTACATTGGAATTTTGCAACATGATGCCGAGGGTTTATAGAAACAAGGCAAACTTACTAAAATTTAGTGATTGAAAAATTAAAGAAGGGAAAGATTGTTGTTTGTTGGCCTATAATCTTCTCTTTATAAAGGGACATCATCGGGTAAAATGCATTATATTTGGCCTTCGAAAACCACTATCCATTGCTATGACTTCTAGCCAGTTTTACGGCCTTTTGCGCCAAGCCTTTCCTTTTCAGCCTACTGTAAAACAGGATGTGTTTTTCCAACAGATTGCGATCTTTTTGACCAGTACTAACCGGGAAGAACTTTTTGTTTTGAAGGGGTATGCCGGTACGGGGAAGACTACGGTTATTTCGACCATCGTTAATAATTTGGCTTCCATCCAAAAGAAGTACGTATTGTTGGCACCTACCGGTAGGGCCGCAAAAGTCATTGCGAACTATTCCAGTAAGCCGGCCCATACGATTCATAAAAAGATTTACTTTCCAAAGAAGAGTAAGGGGGGAGGCGTTTCTTTTGTGATGCAACCGAATAAGCACAAGAACACCATCTTTATAGTGGATGAATCCTCAATGATTTCGGATGTGAATACCGAGTCGAAGTTGTATGAGAACGGTTCGCTCCTAGACGACCTTATGTCCTATGTTTATAATGGTGAGGGCTGTAAGTTATTGCTCCTAGGGGATACCGCGCAGTTGCCGCCAGTGCAGTTGGATGTGAGTCCGGCCCTAAACACCGACGGGTTAGCCATGCATTATAATAAGGAAGTCTTTTCTATTGAGTTGGATGAAGTCATGCGTCAAGAAGAGCAGTCGGGTATCCTATACAACGCTACGGAGTTGCGGGAGTTATTGAAGAGTGCGTTTGCCGACACCTTTCAGTTTGATTTGAAGGGCTTTAAAGATATTGTTAGGCTTACGGATGGCTTTGATATACAAGATGCCATACAAAGTGCTTATAGCAATTACAGTATCGAAGATACTTGTTTTATAGTGCGTTCCAACAAGCGTGCAAATCAATATAACCAGCAGATTCGGTTAAAGATCTTGGATAAGGAGAGTGACTTATCAGTAGGGGATTATTTAATGGTGGTTAAGAACAATTACTTTTGGTTAAAAGAAACTGACGAGGCCGGGTTTATTGCCAATGGCGATATCGTGGAAGTCTTGGAGATTTATAACTTTAAAGAGTTATATAACTTCAAGTTTGCCAAAGTCAAGATTCGCATGGTGGATTACCCTGATCAGAAGCCTTTTGAGACCATGTTGTTGTTGAATACGTTGACTAGTGAGTCGCCTTCGTTGACTTATGAGGAGAGTAATATGTTGTACCAAGAAGTGATGAAAGACTATGAGGAGGAGAAGGCTTCCTATCGCAAGTTTTTGAAAGTCAAGGAGAATCCGTTTTTCAATGCCTTGCAAGTTAAATTCTCTTATGCCATTACCTGTCATAAATCGCAGGGAGGGCAGTGGAACACCGTCTTTATAGAACAACCGTATCTCCCTAATGGTATTGATACCGATTACATCCGTTGGTTATACACGGCGGTTACCCGCGCCAAGGACAAATTGTACCTTATTGGCTTTAAGGATGAAACCTTTGTGTCACGTTAACGTTCCAAATTAAAACAGCTCGATTAATGGGCAGTCCGCTCTAGTCAGAAGTAGCTCCAATGCTGAAAGGTTGTTGCGTCTTAGCCAATTCGTATTGGTATTGTTCCTTGAATAGGAATGGGTTAGTTTACGACATCAGTAAGGCAAAAAAAGCATCAAAAATAGTTTCGAAATCTAGTTATGGCTTCGTAGAAAGACGGTATATTGTAGGCTTGTAAAATTTACGCTAAAAAGATGAAAAAACGTATTGGGATTAGTGGGATGATGGTTCTATTACTATCGGGGTTATTGGGTTGTAGCACGACGGAAAGTAGTACGGCCTATGTTACCGATCCTGTTACCACAACGAATCCACCAACGGGTTTTCAAGTTCCTGCTACTACCGATATCGTGATGTATGAGATTAATCCGAGTGCTTATAGTACGACCCATGATTTGCAGGGGATTGTTAACCGATTGGATGCTATTAAGGCGTTGGGGGTGAATACGATTTGGATTATGCCGATCCATCCGGTGGGGCAGTTGAATTCCTTTGGTTCGGTTTATTGTGTGAAAGATTATACGGGAGTGCGCAGCAGTTTGGGTACCCTTGACAATTTAAAAACGTTGGTTACTAAGGCCCATGAAAAGGGGATTGCGGTACTGTTGGATTGGGTTGCCAATCATACCTCGTGGGATAATGCTTGGATTACGGATCATCCTGATTGGTATACACATAACGCTAGTGGCGCGATTATTAGTCCGCCCGGCACCAATTGGAACGATGTGGCCGATTTGAATTTTGACAATGCTAATTTGCGTTTGGCCATGATTGAGGCCATGAAGTATTGGGTTACGGAGGCTGACATTGATGGGTTTCGTTGTGATGCCGCTAATTATGTTCCCGTTACTTTTTGGCAACAAGCCATTACGGCTTTGAATGCTATTCCGAATAAACACCTGATATTATTGGCGGAGGGCGATGATCCTGGGCAATTGACGGCCGGTTTTCAGATGAGTTTCTCTTGGAATTATATGTCGGCCTTAAAGAATGTTTTTGGCACTGCTCAAGCTAATGCTACTACTTTGTACCCTTCTAGTGCCGGTGAATATGCTGCGATCCCTTTGGGGAAACGCAAGTTGCGTTTTACTACGAACCATGATGAATCCAATATTGCTTCGCCTTTGACCGTTTATGGGAATAGTAATGGTGCTTTGGCTGCTTCGGTGGTGGCGATTTATATGGATGGTGTTCCGATGCTCTACAGTGGGCAGGAGGTAGGTTTGACCGTGAATTATAGTTTTAATGCCTCTTCTTCTATTAATTGGAATGCTAACAGTAGTATTTTGCAGGCTTACCAGCAATTGTTAGGATTTTACAATCAATCCATCGCTGCTCGCAAGGGGACTCTATTAGATTACAGTACGGCCAACATCATTGCCTTTGAGAAGCGCACAGCCGTGGAACAAGTGCTGGTCCTAGTGAATCCGCGTAATTCGGTTAAAACCTATTCGGTGGCTGCTTCTTTGCAAGGCGAATGGAACAATGCATTGACCGATGCTCCGGTTACTTTGGGAGCCAATTTCGATATGACCGCTTATCAATATTTGGTTTTGAAAAAATAAACGTTGTATCTTAGCTACATAAACACACAATCTTTTATTTGATGAACGTTATTGCTGTTATTCCGGCCCGTTATGCTTCCACACGATTCCCTGCCAAGTTGATGCAGGATTTGGGCGGTAAGACGGTGATTACTCGCACTTATGAAGCTGCTTTACACACGGGTTTGTTCTCGGATGTGTTTGTGGTAACCGATTCCATCCTGATTTATGATGAGATACTTAGTAATGGCGGCAAGGCTATAATGAGTGTGAAGACCCACGAGAGTGGCAGTGACCGTATAGCAGAAGCCGTACAATCGCTGGATGTAGATATCGTCGTGAATGTACAAGGCGATGAACCTTTCATCAATAAAGAGCCCTTGGCCAAAGTCATCGACTTGTTCCGCACCGATTTCGAGAAAAAGATTGACTTGGCCTCCTTGATGGTTGAAATCAAAGAACAAGAAGAAATCGAGAATCCGAATAATGTCAAAGTAGTAGTAGACCAAAGTGGGTTTGCTTTATACTTTTCCCGTTCGGTGATTCCGTATCCCCGCGATCCTGAAGCGGGTGTCCGTTATATGAAACACATTGGCATCTATGCCTTCCGCAAAGAAGCCTTACTGGCCTTTTACCACTTACCTATGAAAACCTTAGAAGCTTCTGAGAAATTGGAGCAGTTGCGTTATTTAGAATTTGGCAAGCGCATCAAAATGGTGGAAACCACGCATGTGGGGATTGGGATTGATACGGTGGAGGATTTGGAGAAGGCGAGAAAAATGATAAACTGAAATTTTAGTAGATCAGTTTTCAGTCGCAGCCGCAGTTTACAGTTGCAGTCGCAGTAGGCAAGTATTATGCTAACATTATTTTTGTCTTTCCCGCGTAGGCGTGAATCCACTTTGCAGTGACTGTCTCAATAGGTAGTTTAATTTCCAATACCATTAGGTATTTGTAGTCTTTTTTTACTATTTTTGGGTGAGGGGAGGTGGTACGGTACTTTTATTGTGCTCAATACTGTTCTTACACTATAAAAACAAATAGAAACCACGTGAAAGGATTGACTTTGTCGAATTGCATTTTGCGGGGTAGTGGGGGGGAATAAATAATATGTGAAATATGGATTATTTAAATTTTAGAAGTACAAATAAAAGCTCTTTATCTGAATTTAATTTAGAAGAGAATCGGGGTTGGATGATTGATCGAATGACTCAAATTGAAATAAAAATCGATACTATTATTACTGAATATTTTGAACCCGGAAAAAAGAAGGAATTTGAAAAAATCATTTTAAATTCTTCTATTATTAGTATGGGGTCGAAATCAAAAATCTTGAGAAATGTGCATGGATTTGATAAAAATATAATCACAAAAATTCAAAAAATTTCAAGTATTAGAAATGCTTTTGCTCACATGCCAGTTTCGGAAAACATTAATGTAAATATTATTGAAGATCAAAAAGGCAGTCATATAGGCACCAAAATTGATGTCACAAGTGTAATTGAAGTTATGAATTCAAGCGGAGAGCTAATAATTAAAAATTCAAAGGAGCAAGTTCTTGAATTTTTTGATTTGCAATTTGAAATAATTAATTATTTGAACAATTGCATTCACCACAAATAGTAAAAAAGTGGCATTATAAGGAAATAAAATTGCTGGCACGGACTGCAAGTCCGCGCTAACGGGCTAATGATTTAATTTCTCAAAGTCTGAAGACTTTTCGAAGTGGAGCACGGTCTGGAAGTCCGCGCTAACGGTGGTATTAAATTATGAGCACGGACTGCAAGTCCGCGCTAACGTGTTAATAATTTAATTTCTCAAAGTCTGAAGACTTTTCGAAGTGGAGCACGGTCTGCAAGTCCGCGCTAACGGG
>JBJONL010000036.1:0-3141 GCA_046051865.1 Bacteroidota bacterium
TCGAACTTTTTATAATTAATCTACCTTATTAATTTAAAATGCGTAAAAACTGGAAATTCGTCTAGTTTATTTTTCCCAACTCCAACTCATAATTGGCATTCGCTTTCTGTATCAATTGATACGCAGCAAAAAAACACAGTACAAACAACAGCAACAATCCAATAAATAGGGCATAATTACCAATAAGAAAATTCCAAAAGATAAAGTACATCAAAAATCCATTGCCCGTTTGCATTAACCAAGCCGCAAGTCGGAGCTTTGAAAAGGTTTTTCCACTAGGTGGGTACGTTTTCCAAAAACCTCCTGGTTTTATAGTCGTAGCAAAACGTAGCAAAACAGCCTGGTCTGTAGCAGGGGTCGTGTAGCAAACTAGTAGCCAACTCATACTAACCGTGATGGTTAATAAAAGTATTTTAACTGAATAATAATCAAGGATATAGGTGTGTTCAATGAAACTAACAAATTCATGTATAGTGTTGTTGTTTTGGTACAGCCAATCCAATAAAGGGGGATAGAGTAAAGCAGCTAACATAGCCGTCAATTGGGTCCAAGCGTTAATCCGCCACCAATACCAGCGCAGCATGAAGACGGGCCCCACGCCAGCCGTGAGGGCAAACAAATAATGGGTGATGCTTACCAGCGAATCAGCATATAAAGCAATGAAGCCCGAAACGAGGAGGACATAGAGCATGGCGAGCAAACCTAGAGTACGCGCCTTATCTTCAGTGCAATTCGGATTTATGGTATGCTTATAAAAGTTCTCTATCAATAGGGAACCGCCCCAGTTCTGCATGTTTTGCACAAAGGATACCATAGGAATCAAAAAAAGCAATAAGACTAAAACCCACATCCAAGAGGGCAGTGCCTTGATAAATAAATTGGTGAAAGCCAACTCGCTGTCGGCAATCCCTTGGCTAAATCCGTAGCCAACGGCCATGAACGGAAGGGTAAACAAAACAACTCTAAAAAGCACATTGAACAGGGAAGGAAGGAAGATGCTTTTTACTAAGGATCTACTAGTAGTACTAGCCATCAACTTTTGACCGTTCATATCGGGATAATCCAAGAGGGAGGCCGACCACCATTGGACCAAGACAAAAACCAAAAAAGCACTAAAGGTCTTGCTACCGATCGTCGGAATGATCGTGTAAGAGGGCTTGCTAGTTTTTACTATGGTAGCCAAATGTCCTAACCCGCCCGTATTATGCACTAAAGCGATAAAGATGATGCCAAACAGGACGAGGAACACTAGCAATAATGCAAAGTCCATCCGCAGTCGCCCTTTCAAACTGTTGAGGTAGGTAAGTAAGGCCACTAGTAGTCCAATAACGAGCAGCGCCATGGGTAAGGAAACTCCCAGTATAAAACAGACAATCTTGCCATAAGCCAAGAAACTAAAACTCATTAGAAACGGAATGATCAGCAAACCCAAATACAAACTTCTAAATCCATGCAGCAGGGTAGCGCCCCGCCCCGAATAGCGGAAAAACAAAAATTCGTTCTCAGTTTTCACCGGAACCCTACGCCATAAATGCGCAAAAAATGAAATACTGAAAGCCGAACCTATAAAAGCACTCCAATACAACCACATATCAGACAATTGACCTTTCGCCAAAGCAGCACACAATACTTGGGGCTCTATTAAGATGCCACTCGCCATTAGCATAGAGAAGCCAATCAGCCACCACGACGCTTTTCTGGTGTAAAATAAGGAGGCACTGACGCGTTTTGCGTTATGGGTTAACAGGTTTTTCAATACTTACCTTATTCGTTTATAAGTCACTTGCTCCATTCTTTTCTGTAGCTCCCTAGAAGGTTTGTAATTAATGTTAGCACCTTTGATTGTATTCTTTCCCAAGGGCTCAGGGGAATCCGCCGCAGTACCTTGCAGTTTTAACGAGAACGTTCCGATGGGATCAATTTTCACAAGGTTTCCATCTGCCAACGATTTTCCAATGGCATTACTTAAAGCAATGATGACTCCATAACAATCGGCTTTGCTCATCGAACTCGTATCGGAAATAATTTTGGCCAAATCATCTAGATTTACCTCGCCCCGACTTACCGCACAGGGATAAAATTTGATTTCGGGAGGTGATGCTAAATTGTTTTGCTTGGGCACCATTTTGAATTGTACTGCCATAGTAATTTGATTTAAAGGGTTATAAAACGGTTTTATTTAAACAAATATATGAAATCTAAGGCATAGGATATTCGTTTTCTGTACAGAAATTTAGTAAATACCGTACGGAAAATAAGTGAATGCCGTACGGAAAGTTACTGATTCCCGTACAGAAATAAATATTTGCATCAGCATGAACCCAAAAAGAGTAGCTGAAGTAGGAACTAAGGGCTCTCGTGCTTTACATAAACTTATCCATCCCCGGAATGTTGGGCATCCCTGATTTGGCTACTGCACCCAGCTCCGCTTCATTAACAGCAGTGGCTTTGTCTATCGCTTTGTTTAGTACTAAGATGAGGTAGTCTTCTAATTGCTCTTTGTCGGCCAACAATTGTTCGTCCACTTCAATAGCCTTGATTTTACGGTTGGCCGTCAAGGTTACTTTAAGCAAACCGTCGGCACTTTGTTCGTCCATCAAAACCGTATCCAAACGCTTTTTCGTTTCCTCCATTTTTTGTTGGGTTTCTTTAAGTTTTCCCATCATACCCATTAAGTCTCCAAACATGATCTTAGTGTTAGTTTATGGTTACAAAAATAGCAAAGATTTGTTAATTTCTAAGTGCATAACTTCCGAGGCTCGTTCGAAATTAGGCATGCATAATACTTTACCTTTGGTAAGTCAAATAAATCTAATTACATGCCCGAACATAAATGGCAAGTACCCCAAGCAAAAAGGGTACCGCATTCCCTAGAAAAACATGGTCAGGTGCGGACCGACGCGTACTACTGGTTAAACGATCGGGAAAACCCTGAAGTGATTGCGTACCTACAAGAGGAAAACGCCTATTACCAGGAAGCCACCGCACATACAAAAGCTTTTCAAACGGATTTGTTTGAGGAAATGAAAGCCCGCATCAAAGAAGACGATGAATCGGTTCCCTATTTCTACAATGGCTATTACTATATCACCCGATTTGAAAAAGGAAAAGATTATCCCATTCACGCCCGAAAAAAAGGGA
>JBJONL010000037.1:0-16594 GCA_046051865.1 Bacteroidota bacterium
GCCCGTGAGGGTTATTTTGAAGTGGCGGATGGCGGTACTATCTTTTTGGATGAAGTGGGTGAATTGCCTTTGACCACTCAAGTACGGTTATTGCGTGTTTTAGAAAACGGTGAATTTATAAAGGTGGGTTCATCGCAAGTACAAAAAACAAATGTCCGAATAGTAGCGGCCACCAACGTCAACATGTTTGATGCCATTGAGAAAGGAAAGTTTCGTGAGGATTTGTATTATCGATTGAGCACGGTAGACATTCCGTTGCCTCCTTTACGCGACCGAAAAGAAGACATCCATTTATTGTTTCGCAAATTTGCGGCTGACTTTTCCCATAAGTATAAAATGCCTCCCATTAAGTTGCGTGAGGATGCGGTTCAGTTTTTACAAAAATACCGTTGGAGTGGTAATATTAGACAGTTGCGAAATGTGGCGGAACAGATATCGGTCTTGGAGACTAATAGAGATATATCGTTGGCTACTTTACAATCTTATTTGCCAATTGAGGGCAGTTCATTGCCGTCGGTGATTGGAGGAAAGAAATCTGAAAGTGATTTTGCTACAGAGCGAGACATTTTGTACAAGGTACTTTTTGATATGAAAAGCGACTTGAATGATCTTAAGAAGTTGACATTAGAACTGATGAAAAATGGTGCTAAGGTGCAGGATATTAATCCGGGATTGATTCAAAAAGTATATGGTTCGAAGGATGCGGATAGTGAGATTTCGTTTGAAGAAGAGCCAAGAATGAATATTATGCCTTCTACTAATCCGGTACAACATACCGCCTTTGAAGAGGAGGATGAAGATGAACTTAATTATTTGGTTGCCGAAACGGTTGAAGAGGAAGAAGTTTTGCGATTAGAGCAAAAGGAGATTGAGCTAATTAAGAAATCTTTAGAGCGACATAAAGGCAAACGCAAGGCAGCAGCAGATGAGTTAGGTATTTCAGAACGAACACTTTATCGAAAAATAAAGCAGTTTGACTTATAAATTTGCCAACAGAAATAAAACAGTGTAGGTTTAGCCTACCCAATTTACTAGTATTATGAAAAAATCCCTATTCTTGTTATTAGCTTTTTTTGCTTTAGTTTCTTGTAGTCATGATGATGCTGCTGCGCCAACTTTTGGATCTGGTGCCTTACAAAAAGTTGTTTTTTATAGAAACGGCAGTAAAGAAACCCATTGGGTTATTGAAAACAAGTTATTAACTAAGATTACCCTTGCGGATGGGACTTTGATAGAAACTTTTGTCTATGACAAGTTAAACCGCGTTGTACAAGATAAAAAATATACTAACGGCCTATTGACCGGCACCGATGTTATCACTTATAATCCAGACAGCACGATCAAAACCATCAATAATTTACCTTATACTTTTGATGCCGGGACCCGAACATATACGTACACATACGGAAGTGATTTCACGATTAACTGCGAGGTGAATAAAGATTTTTTGGCGGTTAACTTTACACGTTTGGGATCTAATCCAGGTGAATACCAGATGACTTATATTAATGACAACATGACCTCTTATGAGAAGTTAAGTGGCGGCACAACAGAAGAAGTTAAGAACTATTATTTTGATGCGGGTTTTGGAAGTAATCCTGTTTATGATGCGGTACTACCGATTGCTCGTGTAAAATCATTAACAGACCCTAGTTTCTTTACGGATTGTCAAGTTTCCAAAAACGTGGCGAATGGATTTGACAAAGGAAGCGGTTATCCTTTACACTACAATTATGGAGCGATTCCAGACATTGAAGGCAAGCTATTTCAAATAGGTGTGGAAGTTATGGACAGCAATGGCAACAATGTTGATTTTTATTCTTTTGCGGATTACTACTACTTATAAAGTGCTACCACAATTCGAAATAAAGAAGTACTTTAGCCCTTTAATTTGTGATATGAAGTTCGTCAAATACATTATCATTTGTTGTTTTGCGTTTGGAATCAGCAGTTGTTCGGTATATAATTTTACTGGGGCTAAGCCTATTGACGCCAAAACCTTTCAGGTGAACTATTTTCAAAATAATGCAGATTTGGTTGAGCCGGGTTTGGATCGAAATTTTACACTTAAACTTCAAGAACTCATACAGAATCAGACCAATTTGAATTTAACTAGCTCGAATGGTGATTTATTATATGAGGGCGAGATTACAGAATACCGAATTACTCCGATGACAGCCACTGCAGATCAGAAAGCGGCACAAAACCGTTTGACAATCTCTGTGAATGTTCGTTTTAGCAATAAGAATAAAGAGACTGACAATTTTGAGAAACGTTTTTCATTTTTTTATGATTATGATGGTTCTACGCAATTGATTGGATCGAAATTAACGGAAGCACTGGATGTGATTTTTGAGCGAATTACGCAGGACATCTTCAATGAGTCCTTAGCAAAATGGTAGTTTCTCCCTATTAAAAGATTGAATTTTGAATTTAACCGATTACACCTATTTACTGAATAAGCCCGAGGCGGTCAATGAGAAGTATGCTGACACATTGGACAGTGTATTATCGGCGTTTCCTTATTTTCAAAGTGCCCGTGTCTTGAAGTTAAAGCATTTGTACAATCAGGATAGTTTTAACTACAATTATGCTTTAAAGGTATCGGCTGCTTTTACGAACGACCGGAGTGTATTGTTTGATTTCATCACTTCAGACACTTTTGTTTCGGTTCAAAAGGGCTTATACGAAAAGAAGTTGGAGGAATTAATGAACATGAATGTAGTGGGTAGTGAACACATAGTGGCATCAGCTCCTACCTCAAAAGAGCTACTAGAGCAATCCATATTAACTTCCATAAAAGAAGCTTCCCCGATAGAAACACAGCAAGCTGCTGAAAAGTTGGACATCGGCAAGCCTTTGGAGTTTTCAAGAAATGAAAAACATTCGTTTCAGGAGTGGTTACAATTATCGCGATTACAGCCTATTATTCGAGAAGAAATGGCTATTGAAGTTAATGCTGACAAGAAAAAAAAGATTGATTTAATTGATAAATTCATAGAGAATAATCCGAAGATACCTCCTATTGCCAAAGATGCTACCGTGCCGGTGATAGCCCAGTCTACGGAGGATACCTCCTATTTAATGACGGAGACATTGGCGCGCGTTTACTTGGAGCAAAAAAAATATTCTAAAGCAATTCAGGCATATGAAATATTAATTTTGAAATATCCAGAAAAAAGTAGTTTCTTTGCAGACCGAATTTCGGATATTAAACTATTACAACAAAATAATTAATACATAATGAGCACATTTTCAATTTTTTTAGTTCTGATAACAATAGTTTGTTTTCTATTGATCATCGTAATCATGGTACAAAACCCTAAAGGTGGTGGTTTATCTTCTTCATTGGGGGGATCAACCCAAATGGGGGGTGTTCAAAAAACGACAGACTTTTTAGATAAAAGTACTTGGACATTGGCTACCATCTTAATCATATTGATTTTATTATCAAGTTTGAGTTTCTCAGGAAGCTTGAGTGATGCTAATTCAAAAATCATCAACGAAAAAGATATGGCAGCGCCAAAATCGGTTTCTCCTGCTCCTGTTACTCCAGGTAAACAAGCTGAGAGCACTAAAAAGTAATTTTAGGTATATACACTATAATGCCAGCACTGACATGCTGGCATTTTTTTTAGGATAAATTGTCAGTTGGATGTCCTTGGCACAATTTCTGAAACTATTAAGCATACACTAATAACATAAAAAATTAAACATTATGGCATTAAACATTAGACCTCTTTCAGACAGAGTTATTGTGGAGCCTGCTGCGGCAGAAACCCAGACGGCATCTGGAATTATTATACCGGATACCGCAAAAGAAAAACCACAAAAAGGAACTGTAGTTGCTGTTGGCAATGGTAAAAAAGACGAGCCGTTAACGGTAAAAGTGGGCGATACCGTATTATACGGTAAATATGCTGGTACTGACTTGAAGTTCGATGGCAAGGATTATTTAATAATGCGTGAGGATGATATCCTAGCGGTTATTTAACTAGTATTAAGATTTAAGTAGTAAGACTAAAAAACAAACAAATTATGGCAAAAGATATTAAATTCGACATTGAAGCGCGCGACGGTTTAAAACGTGGTGTTGATGCCTTAGCGAATGCAGTAAAAGTAACGTTGGGGCCAAAGGGTCGTAATGTAATCATTGGTAAGTCCTTTGGAGGTCCTAATGTGACTAAAGATGGGGTTACGGTTGCGAAAGAGATTGAATTGAAAGACCCGTTAGAAAACATGGGGGCTCAAATGGTTAAGGAGGTTGCTTCTAAAACAAATGATTTGGCCGGAGACGGAACCACTACCGCAACGGTATTGGCACAAGCTATTGTTAAAGAAGGCTTAAAAAACGTTGCGGCCGGTGCTAATCCCATGGATTTGAAACGCGGTATAGATAAAGCCGTTGAGGCTATTGTTGCAGATTTAGGCAAACAAGCACAAGTAGTAGGCAGTGATTCAGAGAAAATCAAGCAGATTGCCTCGATATCCGCTAACAATGACGAAGTTATTGGCGAATTGATTGCTACGGCTTTTGCTAAAGTAGGTAAAGAAGGCGTAATTACGGTGGAAGAAGCAAAAGGAACAGACACTTACGTGGATGTAGTCGAAGGAATGCAATTTGACCGTGGTTATTTATCCCCATATTTTGTAACGAATCCGGAGAAAATGGAGGTTGAATTAGAGCGTCCTTACATTTTATTATATGATAAAAAAGTTTCTTCTTTGAAAGAGTTACTGCCAATATTGGAACCGGTTGCGCAATCGGGGAAACCGTTATTGATTATTGCTGAAGATGTTGATGGCGAAGCGCTATCTACTTTGGTTGTAAATAAATTGCGTGGTGCTTTGAAAATTGCCGCGGTAAAAGCTCCAGGATTTGGAGACCGAAGAAAAGCAATGTTGGAAGACATCGCGATCTTGACGGGAGGAACTGTCATTTCGGAAGAGAGCGGGTACACGTTGGAGAACACTACCTTAGAAATGTTGGGTACTGCAGAAAAAGTAACCATTGACAAAGACAACACAACTTTGGTTAATGGCGCAGGACATGCAGACATGATAAAAAACAGAGTGAATCAAATCAAGGCCCAGATGGATACTACGACATCTGATTATGATAAAGAAAAATTACAGGAGCGTTTGGCTAAATTGGCTGGTGGTGTTGCTGTACTTTATGTAGGAGCTGCTTCTGAGGTTGAAATGAAAGAGAAAAAAGACCGTGTGGACGATGCCTTACATGCTACGCGTGCGGCCGTTGAAGAAGGCATTGTTGCCGGAGGTGGCGTTGCATTATTACGTGCAAAAGCGGTATTAACTAATCTAAAATCAGACAATGCCGATGAAGCTACTGGTATTCAGATTGTATCCCGTGCAGTTGAATCACCGTTGAGAACGATTGTTGAGAATGCTGGATTAGAAGGTTCGGTAGTTGTGGCTAAAGTAGCTGAAGGGACGGCTAATTTTGGATATAATGCAAAAACTGACGAATATGTAGACATGTTAAAAGCAGGAATCATTGACCCTAAAAAAGTAACTCGCGTTGCTTTGGAGAATGCTGCTTCAGTGGCTGGAATGATTTTAACTACGGAATGTGCTTTGGTTGAAATCAAAGAAGAGAATGCTGGCGGCGGAATGCCGATGGGTGGTGGCATGCCGGGCATGATGTAATCAAAAGCCAATTACTTATTTTATATAAAAAAGCCTCACTTAGTGAGGCTTTTTTTATTCTTGTGTAGGAGGCGTTTTCTTCAACATTTTCAAGAGTACTGGAAAAGTAGATATTAGGATAATTCCAATCACTATCTTTTCAATATGATCTTTTAAGTCAATTTGGAATTTATCTAAAAACATACCGTAAAGGTAATGTCCTGAAAAAATGAGTGCAAAGGACCATAGAAAGGAACTAACGATGTTATAGAACATGAATTTCTTTTTATCCATGGTTACGATTCCGGCCACTATAGGAGCAAAAGTTCTTACTATCGGAAGGAAGCGTGCAAATATGATGGCTTTCCCACCAAATCGTTCAAAGAAGTCTTTGGACTGAATGAGGTATTTTTTTTTGAACCAGAAGCTATCTTCTTTTTTGTAAAGATAGTAACCACTTTTTGAACCAAACCAATATCCCATCATGTTTCCTAAGATTCCGGCGACTGCAATTAAGGTTGAAAGAAGGGTGACATTTACTATATCGCTTTCAATGAATGAAAAGTTTTCGACCAAATCTCGGCTGTAGATGCCTGATAAAAAGAGGAGGCTATCACCAGGTAAAAAGAACCCAGCGAAGAGGCCTGTTTCGGCAAATACAATAAATAATACAATCCAAAGTCCCACTTTTACACCACCAATAGTCATGGTTATATAAAACTCGGGGTTCAACAATTGCATCCAATCAAAATTGTTCATGGATTATAGAATTAAAAGGTACATTACTGGGCGTGAAAATAATCATATTTTTTGGGTAAAAGTGCTTTTTGAAGGATTTTAAGATAATATTATCATCCTTTTAAAACTCCAATTGGTATACATCATCCAAATCTCGATTACTACTGAAATTTACGTTTAAATCCGTTACGAATCCCGAATTCAATCCGTATACCCAACCGTGTAAGGTCAATTCTTGACCGCTTTTCCATGCCGATTGTACTATGGAGGTTTTGGCAAGGTCACATACTTGTTCGATGACATTCACTTCAACGAAGCGGTTGAATCGATCGGTTTCATTTTCGATCGCATTTAGTTCGGCATGGTGGAGACGATACACGTCTTTAATGTGCCTGATCCAGTTGTCAATAATACCTATGGAATTGTTTCCCATAGCTGCTTTAATACCCCCACAGCCATAGTGACCGCATACAATCACGTGTTTAATTTTTAGGGCATTTACAGCATAGTCTAGTACGCTTAGCATGTTCATGTCAGAATGCACTACCATATTAGCGATGTTTCTGTGCACAAATACTTCTCCGGGTTTAGCTCCAATGATTTCATTGGCCGGTACTCGGCTGTCCGAGCAGCCTATCCATAACAAAGGAGGGTTTTGGCCTTGCGATAAATCTTTGAAATAATTGGGATCTAATTGCAATTGGTTTTCCACCCATTGCTTGTTGTTATCAAGTATCTTTTTATAAAAATCGCTCATGGCATTATATTGAAGTCATTATTATTGGTAAAGATAAAATTATTAGTTTAAAGTTGGTCAATAAAAAACTCCTCGGCAGGAGGAGTTGTCTTGCTTACTTTCTATCATATTGGCAGCAACCGGGTAGGTTATCATACACTGTTACCTCAGCTTTAACTTCAGCGGTATCGTGACCTACTTTCGCTACTGCTTTTTTTACATCGAGTACGGAACATTTTTCTTCGTTGATGATCAGCTTTAGTACATGATCTTCAGGACTCCATACCGCACTTTTTACACCGACCACTGAAAAAGCGGCCTTTTCTATTCTCTTCTGGCAATGTTCGCAATTGCCATTTACTTCGAATTCGTACTTCGCGTTTTTATTCTTTTTCTCTTGAGCTTGTATTGAAAGTGATACGAAAAGCACCATCAATCCTAAAATTATATTTTTCATTGTCTATTTATTTTAAAGTTATTTGATTTTGAATCGGAGTCCGGCATAATACATTTGGCCAAACACAGGAGCGTAAATTATAGAGGTGTCAAAATTGGGCCCAAAGGGATCGTTTGTTCCCAGAATAGCTTTATCTTGACGGTAATTCCCAATATTCTCTCCACCGGCGTACATTTCAAACGTTTTGGAAAATGTTCGAGTGACTTGAATGTTCATAACGGCAAATGCAGGAGAAAACTCTGGTAGTCGGTCGGCCGCCGGATTACTGGTGGTATAGGGCAATTGCTGTTTTCCTAGCCAATTGTAGGTATAATCAAATTTCCATTGTTTTCCTTTCTCCGCAATATGCGTTTCGAATTCAAGGTTACCGAAGAAACGGTGTTTGGCTTGCAGGGGTCTTTGGTAGTTACCTGAGAGGTAATCCGTTGTGATATCATAGTATTTATAGGCTGTCCTTAGATTCAGGTGCTTGATGATTTCTAGATTGAAGTCTATTTGAAGACTGTTGGCGTATGATTTCCCTTTTAGGTTATAAAATAGAGCTTGCTGGGGACTATTCATCACATCCACTACCGCTTGATTTTGAAAATCGGTTCGATAGAAATCTAGCGTTACATCGGCACTTTTGCCAAAGAGCAGGAAATTCTGTGTGAAGCTTAGCCCATAATTCCATGCAATTTCTGGGTTAAGTCCGTATATTTTTCCTTTGGAATCAAGGACTGAAAATACTCTTGAGCTCGCTAAAAGATTTTGATTTTCGGCAAAGATATTGGCTGCCCGCTTACCTCTACCGGCAGACAATCGTACTACGGCTTTTTCCCACGGGTTGTATTTTAAGTGTATTCTAGGAGTAAAGAAAGCACCTAGTCTATTATGGTAATCTATTCTTCCCCCGAGAACCATGCTGAATTTATCTAAATCATCATAGGTATATTCAAAAAAGGTTCCAATGGAATTATCAATTCTGCTTACATCATTGAGATTAACAAACTCAGCGTATTTATCATAGGTTGCATTTAGACCTGTAGCGAATTTGTTTTTAGTATTGTTGATGATGGAATTGAAAATTACATTAGAATAGAAGCTTTGCTGTTTGATGTCGTATTGGTTTAAGCCAAAATAGGATTGTTGGCTGTGATTGCTGAAGGCATTTTGAATACCGATACTTTGAAAGGGCATGTCCTTGAAAACGTAGCCTATTTTGGAAGAGAAGTCCAGTCGCTCGGTTTTAATCTCTGAGCCCCAATACTTTGTTGATAGTTTATCACGGTTGGGGTCAAAATTGAGTTCGCCTGTTTGCTTATCATCTTTCATAAAGCGAAGGTTGAGGAATGAGACCCAGCCTGTTTTAGGATTGGAGTATTGCCAACGGTTAGCTATATTCACTTGTTTCCCGAGCGGGTTGTCCAGAAACCCGTCATTATTCATGTCATTTTTAGCTACCCGGGCATTCCCATGGATGAACAAGCTGCTTGCCCAGAAGTCGCTTACCTTCTTATTGAAATGTGTGTTTAGCTCAAAACGGGAATCGGTCGAGCCATAAGCATTAAGAAAGAAGGGAATGTCTTTAAGGGGTTTGATTAATTCGGTATTGATTTGTCCTGAAATGCTTTCGTACCCATTGACTACACTCCCAGCTCCCTTGGTGATTTGGATGCTTTCCACCCAGGTCCCCGGGGTAAAAGAAAGACCGTAAGCTTGTGAAGCACCTCGAACCGATGGGACATTTTCTTCGGTAATCATAATATAGGGACTGGTTAAGCCTAACATTTTGATTTGTTTGGTACCTGTTAAGGCATCCGAGAAATTGACATCAATGGAGGGGTTTGTTTCAAAACTTTCGGCTAGGTTACAGCAGGCGGCTTTTAGGAGTTCGCGGCTCGTCACTACAGTAGTGTTTGCAGTACCGGAAAGCGATTTCTTTAGCGATTTAACCTTGCCTTCCACGGTAACCGTTTTCAAGGTATCACTTTTTATGGATTCCTGCGAAAAAGTAATCATAGAAAACAGCAATGCAAGAAGCAGTTGTACTTTTTTCATTTTTAATTGATTTAACGTTAATTCTATTTCATAGCATTCTCGTTGATAGCAACAAGAATCTGAACTGAATTAAGATTAAATCAGGCGTAAAGGGTATATTGGCTGTACAAGAGGTAAAGAGGAGGCGCATTGGCGTCGCAATAATAGGTCGTATTTTCTCTTGTTTTATAGTGGGGCACCGCTGCAAAGAGCACTGGACTCCAATCGTTGTATACGGGCAAAACATTAGGCTCAAAAGAACCGTTTTTCATTACTAGCTGATCTGATTTGGGTTCGGCCTTAATGATTTTATCGTTGCAGCATTTCGATTCTTTTTCGATCGCACCGCAACAGTCGGCTTCTGAATTTGAAACCGTACCTACTGTAACTGAGGCTATGGTGTCTCCACAATAATGCACATTGAACGCTAATCCTAGATTGGAAACCAACAAGAAAAAAGTGACTAGTATGCTTATGTGCTTTTTAAACTTCATAGCACAAAGGTATGGAAAAGAGAACGATACTCTCTTAAAAATATGTTATTTGTTCTTTTTTTGGTAGTAGAATGCCGGGATGAATAACAGTATAAAAATGGGTTGAATCAGGAATCTTCTGAGGTAGAACAAGGTCATTTTGCTTTCTTCGGCAAAGAAGGTTAGGACGAAAATAAAGCTGATCATTAGGATGGAGCCAAGAACCATGTAGAGCAATGCTGAGAATTTCACTATCTGCTTGTCGGAGAAAAGCACATATAGCAACATCAGCGAAACTACCGAATTAAGGTAAAACCGAAATCCTAGACTTAAAAAAAGTTTGATGATATTGATTTTTGGAAAAGCTAGGTGTGCGTATTCGGTTTTGAAATAATTCAAAAACGGATCATAGAAAAGTTGGTCTTCGAAGACTCTTATTAATACAAGCAAGAGTATTAAAACTAGTGACCAGCCTATTTTTTTCTTATTGTTTAGTAGTACTTGTAGCATAGAATGAAAATTTATTTACCCAAACCACCCATAAAAGAAATACCACACCATAAATGATGAGTGGGAAAACGACTCCGTGGAGGATATGTTCTGCTTTAGGGTAATGGTATAAGGCAATGGTTAATAGGGTAATACGAGCAATATTGAGCACATGAATGATCATGCTCCCTACAACAGCAAACGCTATGGTATTTAAAAATCTACCAGAGAATGCGATAAGAAAGGCGATGAAAAGAATAATTACGCTAAGGGCGTTGCAGCCTTCAATGATTCGGATGACGTATTTGTGTTGGTACAGCACTTTGATACTAGGTTCGTGGGTATTGCTTTCAATATAGGCATTGGCGTCGACCCACTTTAGAACGGTTTCGGTTTGTTTGGCGACGATTTGAGTAAAGGAATCTACTTCGGACTTTGCTTCATCAAAGCGGTTCAAAAACGATTGGTATAGGATGGTCAGCAGTAAATAGCTCACTAAAAATTTCCCGAGAAAAAGTAAAAAGGCTTTGTATTGCAGGAGCAGGTTTTTCAAAATGGAATTTTTAACAAATTTATGTAAAATAAAAAAAGTTCAGTGGTTACTTTTGCATAAAATATATTGAATATGAATTTTGAATCTTTACATCCACAGGTTATCGCTATCCTAGCGGCAGAGCAAGGCGATCGCAATGAGAAATTACAAAACCTTTGTCAATTCTTAGCCGACGAAGTTCCCTATTATAACTGGGTGGGCTTTTATTTTGCCAATCATAAAGACCGAACCTTGCATCTCGGACCTTATGTAGGCGCTGAAACAGACCATACGGTTATTCCGTTTGGGAAAGGCATTTGCGGTCAGGTGGCTGAGTCGAATCAAAACTTTGTGGTTCCGGACGTTGCAGCGCAGGACAATTATATCGCTTGTAGTTTTACAGTAAAGTCAGAAATCGTGGTTCCTTTATTTGTTAGTGGACAAAACATTGGACAAATCGACATTGACAGTCATGTATTGGATCCTTTTAGCGAAGCCGATGAACGTTTTTTAGAATTTGTAAATCAGCAAGTTGCCCACCTTTTTTAAGTTAATCCCAACATTTTATTTGCCAAGTTAAAAAATAAAATTACCTTTGCACTCGAATTGAGATAGCCTTGATTCATACATAATAATCATTTAAAATAATATTGGAATGTATTTAAGTAAAGAAACAAAAGCTGAAATCTTCGCTAAACACGGAGGAAAAGCTGAAAACACTGGATCTGCTGAAGGGCAAATCGCATTGTTCACATTTAGAATCTCTCACTTAACAGAGCACTTGAAAAAAAATCGTCATGATTATAATACAGAGCGTTCGTTGGTTCTTTTGGTAGGTAAAAGAAGAAGTCTTTTGGACTATTTGAAGAAAAAAGAAATCAACAGATATCGTGAGATCATTAAAGAATTAGGTATTAGAAAATAATACATATCTAAAGAGGTGCTTGCGCGCCTCTTTTTGTTTTATAGATAAAGAAGAAAAGTTTCGGTTTTTCATTGGGTTACAAACAACAACTACTACAACACAACTATTCTGTCGACAGGCGGAGAACCAATGTAAAATTAAAAAAAAGGAAAATTTATGATTCCACAATTATTTGTAGAAACGATCGATTTAGGTGATGGCAGAAGCATCACAATCGAGACAGGGCGATTAGCGAAACAAGCTGATGGTTCTGTAGTAGTAAGAATTGGAAAAACTGTTATTTTAGGTACAGTTGTTTCCGCCAGAAAAGCAAGTCCTGGTATTGATTTTTTACCCTTAACGGTAGATTATCGTGAAAAATTTGCGGCAGCAGGTCGTTTTCCTGGAGGTTTCTTTAAAAGAGAAGCACGTCCAAGTGATAGCGAAGTGCTAACCATGAGATTAGTTGACCGTGTATTGCGTCCGCTTTTCCCAAGTGATTACCATGCAGAAGTTCAAGTTATGATTCAGTTAATGTCTCATGATGAAGAGGTAATGCCAGATGCATTAGCAGGATTAGCCGCTTCGGCAGCACTTGCTTTGTCTGACATTCCTTTTGAGACTTTAATTTCTGAAGCTAGAGTAGGAAGAATTGATGGGAAATTCATTATCAATCCCTCTCGTGCTCAATTAGAGTTGTCAGATATCGACATGATGATTGGTGCTTCGACTGATTCTATCGCGATGGTAGAAGGAGAGATGAAAGAGATTTCAGAGAAGGAAATGGTAGAAGCCATTAAATTTGCACACGAACATATTAAAGTACAAATTGCTGCTCAAGAACGATTAGCGAATGCATTTGGAAAAAAAGAAGTTCGTACGTATGAGCAAGAAAGAGAAGACGAAGCTATTTACGCTAAAGTAAAAGCAGCGGCTTATGATAAAATATATGCTATCGCTAGTAAAGGTTCGGCTAAACACGAACGCTCAGCTGCTTTTGACGCTGTAAAAGAGGAAGTAAAAGCATTGTTTACAGAAGAAGAATTGGCAGAAAATGGAGATTTGGTTTCTAAATATTTTTACAAAACCAATAAAGAAGCGGTACGTAACGTAACCTTAGATTTGGGAACACGTTTAGACGGAAGAAAAACTACTGAAATCAGACCTATTTGGTGTGAAGTAGATTATTTGCCTTCTGTACACGGTTCGGCTTTATTTACCCGTGGAGAAACGCAAGCCTTGGCAACCGCTACTTTAGGAACTTCTAGAGAAGCTAACCAAATTGATTCCCCATCGGAACAAGGAGAAGAAAAATTCTATTTACATTATAATTTCCCTCCCTTTTCTACAGGAGAAGCTCGTCCTTTAAGAGGAACTTCAAGAAGAGAAGTTGGTCACGGAAACTTGGCACAACGTGCGTTGAAAAACATGATACCTGCTGATTGTCCTTATACTATTCGTGTGGTTTCTGAAGTATTAGAATCGAATGGTTCTTCTTCTATGGCTACGGTTTGTGCGGGAACATTATCCCTTATGGATGCTGGTATCCAAATGATTCGTCCTGTTTCTGGAATTGCTATGGGATTGATTACTGACGGTGAACGTTTTGCCGTTTTATCGGATATCTTAGGAGATGAAGATCATTTAGGTGATATGGATTTCAAGGTAACAGGAACTTCGGAAGGGATTACCGCTTGTCAAATGGACATCAAGATTGACGGATTGAAATATGAAATCATGGAGCAAGCTTTGGCTCAAGCTCGTGATGGTCGTTTGCATATCTTAGGAAAATTGACAGAAACATTGGCTCAACCAAGAAACGATGTTAAAGTTCATGCTCCAAAAATTATCATGCGTACTATTCCAGGCAACTTCATTGGTGCTTTGATTGGACCGGGAGGAAAAGTGATTCAAGAATTACAAAAAGCTACGGGTTGTACTATCGTTATTAACGAGGTGGACGAACAAGGAGTTGTTGAAATCTTAGGAACAGATCCAGATGGTATTGCAGCAGTATTGGCAAAAATTGATTCTATCATTTTCAAACCAACTGTAGGAGAAGCTTATGAGGTGAAAGTAATTAAAATGCTTGATTTTGGTGCGGTAGTAGAATATACAGCAGCGCCAGGTAATGAAGTGTTGTTACACGTATCGGAATTGGCATGGGAACGTACTGAAAACGTTACTGATGTTGTGAATATGGGTGACGTATTTATGGTGAAATATTTAGGAATTGATCCTAAGACTAGAAAAGAGAAAGTTTCTAGAAAAGCCTTATTACCAAGACCTCCAAGAGACGAGAATGCTCCAGCGAGAGAAGATCGCGGACCACGTCCTGAAAGAAGAGACGACAGAAAATAATATTTTTGTTAGAGATAAAAAAACCCCGATTCGTTGAATTGGGGTTTTTTGTTTATATCAAGACAGACTTGGTTTTTGTTGTTTTGACCGGAAAAATATTAATCCTTAATACATCGAACGGAAAATCCATTTTGATTATAAAGATAAGATTTAACAATATAACCATTAAAATTATGAATTTGTCGATACCAAGCTGATGAAAGAAACGGAGTTGAACTCCAAAAATAAGCATACTCGCCAATACCTTGAAATGCTCCATCTACTCCTAAATCACTCTTATAAAGAGCACCTCCCGGAAGCCCTGAAAAACCACTACTATTTGTAGCATCCGTATTAGCAATCCAATGTGTAGTTCCGGTTTCTTTCATAGCGCCACCAGCAAGTGCATCTCCCCCTAAACAATCCCTTAAGGTGTCCCATTCTGTATTAGAAGGCACATGGAAACCAGTAGGGACCAATCCTCTTGGGTCATTTACTGCATACCAATTATACAGTTTCCCATAGGTAGTTCCGTTGGCTGTTGTATTAGCATAATAGCACCAAGCTCCTGTCGTTAAACTTGACCATTGGGTAGGGTCTGTAACTTGAGGAATGATATCTCCATTTCTATAATGCGTTACATTAAGATTTGTCTTAGTCCATGTTTGATTGCAAATAGTTACCAATTGATAGGTGTTTCCATCTATATCGGTTACTGATGTGCTAGTGATATTAGCTGTTGTGAAAGTTAAGTCTGTGCCATAAGCCGTTCCGACACTATTCGTAGCATAAGCTCTAACATGATAAGTAGTGTTAGCAGTAAGTCCTGTTAGATTACTACTAAACACTCCAATTCCTGTTCCATTAGCTGTTTTTGTAGATAAAGCAATTGTGGGATTAGCATTGGTGCTCCAACAAACACCTCTTGCAGTTACCGAAGCGCCACCATCACTTGATATAGTTCCTCCCGAAACCGAGGTAGTATTTGAAATTGATGACACTGATGTAGTAGTTAATGTGGCTAAACCACTCACACTTGTTGTGGTAAGTGTAATCTCATTAGAATACGTTGCCGAATTTCCTGCCGAATTATAAGAGCATATTCTATAAGTATAAGTCGTATTTGGCGTTAACCCAAAATCGCTATAAATCATTACATCTGCATTTACAGTCCCAACATTAGCATAATTCCCCGTACCTGTTTTTCGTTCAATTTTAAAACCTGTTTCATCTGATGAATTATCTGTCCACGACAAATTTATTTGAGTTGTAGAGGCAACAACACCATTTAAATCAGATGGAGCTACAGGGATAACAGCTGCTGGATTATCACTTGAACTTGATGAGCAGCCAATAATTACCAGCAACACAATTACTAGTAGTGAAATTTTAGTTTTCATAGTTGTTATATTAGTAGTTTAGTGCTTGTTTTTCAGAAAACAAACTTCACAAAGCAAAAAAAAAAACAATTAAACAAGTATTTTCAGATAAAAAAAACAAATATTTAAAGACAAATGGAGTAAATAAGCAATCATTTTTATTTGAGATTTAAAATTTAGGGATAATTGTAACTTTTTTGTTTTGGTTTACGTATAATCACCTGAACACTTTAAAGTAAAGGAGATATAATAGATGAGACAGCTCAAAATTACCAAGCAGGTAACGAATCGTGAAACTGCTTCCTTAGACAAGTACCTACAAGAGATTGGAAAAGTTGATTTGATTACTGCTGATGAAGAGGTAGAATTAGCACAACGTATTAAAGCAGGGGACCAGAGAGCCTTAGAAAAATTGACTAAAGCGAATTTGCGTTTTGTGGTTTCGGTGGCTAAGCAATACCAAAATCAAGGATTGACTTTACCCGATTTGATTAACGAAGGAAACTTAGGGCTTATTAAAGCTGCACAACGTTTTGATGAGACTCGTGGATTTAAGTTCATTTCGTATGCGGTATGGTGGATTCGTCAATCTATATTACAAGCCTTAGCTGAGCAATCGCGTATTGTGCGTTTGCCTTTGAATAAAATTGGTTCTATTAATAAAATCAACAAGATGTATGCTTTGTTAGAGCAATCTAATGAGCGTGCTCCTTCGGCAGAGGAAATTGCTAAAGAGCTTGACATGACTGTAAATGATGTAAAAGAGAGTATGAAAAACTCGGGTCGTCATTTATCCATGGATGCGCCTTTAGTAGAAGGAGAAGATTCTAACCTATACGACGTATTGCGTTCTGGTGAATCTCCTAATCCTGACCGTG
>JBJONL010000038.1:0-14549 GCA_046051865.1 Bacteroidota bacterium
TAGCTTCGCTGAGCCCTTTCTGGGGAGCCCGGGACAAAGAAAACTACACTTGTTTTCAACAAGTTCGTTTTTTTTATGATTAAAGCCTTACGAAAGTAAACTTTCGACACCTTTAACCATAAAAAAAACCGAAACTAACGTTTCGGTTTTCTTTGTGGGCGATGAGGGATTCGAACCCCCGACCCTCTCGGTGTAAACGAGATGCTCTGAACCAACTGAGCTAATCGCCCTTATTGTGCTTGATTGCGAGTGCAAATATAGACTACTTTTTTGATTCTGCAAATTTAAATGAAAAAAAATTATAAAATTTCTGCGACGACAAACGTACTGCCGCCAACGTATATCAAGTCATTTGGACCTGCATTTTTTGTAGCGTTTTGATAAGCATTTGATACTGAAAGATATGTTTCACCTTTAAGTCCAAATTCGGCCGCTTTTTCTTGTAAAATTTCAACGGCTAATCCACGCGAACTATTTGGGCTGCAAAAATAATAGTGTGCGTTTTTTGGAAACAGCGGCAAGATTTCGTCCAAGTTTTTGTCGTTTACCACCCCTAACACGAGGTGCAAACGATCAAATTGTTCCTTTTGCAATTGGTTTAATACAATCGTAAGTCCGTGTGCATTGTGTGCCGTATCACAAATGATTTTGGGATGGCTGCCCAATTGCTGCCAACGCCCTTGCAATCCAGTATTCGCAATGACCTTCAAAAAGCCTTCCTTAATAGCGGTTTCCGAGACGGTAAACGTGCCCTGTTCGTTCAATACGTGCAAGGTTTGGAGTACGGTTTTCTTGTTGTGGTATTGGTAGTCCCCCAGCAAAGTACTAGGATAGTCTTCTTGTATCAAATCAGAGGCAAAGTATAGGGTAGAATTTGTCGCAGCGGCTTTGGTTTCAAAGACTGGTCTAGTTTTAGGTAAGTATTCTCCAACGACTGCTGGGATATTCGGTTTGATAATGCCCGCTTTTTCAAAGGCAATGGCTTCCAAGGTGTTGCCTAGGAACTGGGTGTGGTCTAAACCAATATTTGTAATCACGGAAACTAACGGCGTAACGATGTTGGTTGCGTCCAATCGGCCTCCCATGCCTACTTCTATGATGTTAATGTCGGTTTGTTCTTTTACAAAATAGTCAAAGGCCATGCCCACACTCATCTCAAAAAAACTCATGTCACTGGCTTCAAAAAACGCCTTGTTCTGGTCTATGAAACGACACACATAGTCCTCAGAAATGGGTTGGCCATTAATCGTAATCCGTTCCCGATAATCTTTTAGATGGGGGGAAGTGTAGAGTCCGACGGTATAACCAGCCTCTTGAAGTACGGATGCTAAAAGGTGCGAAGTAGAACCCTTTCCGTTGGTTCCGGCGACATGGATGCATTTTAGGTGCTGCTCTGGATTGCCTAAGTGATTGGCTAGCAAAACAGTATTGGTAATGTCCTTCCGATAGGCCGTCGCCCCTTGTGTTTGGTACATCGGCAATTTGTTAAACATCCACTCCAGCGTTTCTTTGTAGTTCATAATTTTCGGAAAAAATTAACCTTTCGTAATACTTTTATAAGTTTTTTTTCGTTTATATTGTGTGGCGTATTCGTTGATGCAAAATTGAAATTATTTTCAGAATATATAGTCAAATAAATAAATAAATATGATAAGCACGTTTTTACAGTTACAAGTTGACACTTTAGCACAAGCTATTCCGGCTGCAGCGCCAACCAATCCTGCGCTGACCAATGAGGTTTCGGTATTAGAGTTTATTTTAAAAGGAGGGGTCTTCCTGATTCCGATTGCCATCTTATTGTTCTATACCTTATATGTCATCTTTGAACGCTTTCTCTACATTTCTAAAGCTTCCAAAATCGACAACCACTTGATGTCTGACGTCCGCAATCATTTATTGAATGCTAATATTGACATGGCTGTGGCTAGTGCGGAACGCAGTGGGAATGCCCAAGGAACGATTATTAAAGAAGGGGTATTGACGATAGGGAGACACATCAATGAGATTGAATCCAATATGGAACGTGCCGCCAATATCGAAATTGGCTATATGGAACGACGCTTAGGACAATTAGGGCTTATTGCCGGGATTGCGCCTACTTTAGGGTTCATTGGGACCATTTCCGGAGTAATTAAGATTTTCTACAGCATCTCGGTAACCGAAGATATTAGTATCGGTAACATTTCCGGAGGGTTATATGAGAAGATGATTAGTAGTGGGGCCGGACTAATCGTAGGGATCATCGCCTACAGTGCTTACCACTTATTTAATGGTAAAATTGATGCCTTTTCCTTATCCATTCAGAAACAAGTTTTAGAATTCATCAATATAATTCAAAGACCAAATGGCAATAAAACGAAATAAACGATTTCATGCAGAAGTCGCTACTTCCTCGTTGAGCGACATTATGTTCTTCTTGTTGCTGTTTTTCTTAATCATTTCGACTTTAGCCAATCCAAACGTGATTCGGATGACCTTGCCTAAGTCGAAAACTAATGAGAAGACCAACAAGCAATTAATCACCCTCTCGGTTACCGAAGAGAAGCGATTCTTTGTGGATAAAGAAGAAGTGGGTTTTGACCAATTGGAAGCCAAGTTGATGTCTAAAATGAATCCCGCGAAAGACTTAACGGTTATCATACGAATTCCGGCCACTATGCAGGTGCAAGATCTGGTAGATGTGCTGCAAATAGGCGTGAAGAACAAGTTGAAATTTGTCATCGCGACCAGTCCTAAATAATAAGTAATAGATTTAAAATGAAAGTAAAAGCATTAATCGTAATGGTGTTGTTATCAGCCTCAAGCTTTGCCCAAGACACCGCATTCAAATTTTCAAAAGAAGGGTTAACTGATTTTGTAGTCGGAACATTTGATGGCTCGGCCAAAGATATTTACAAATGGACCCTTGCGTGGGCAAATGAAAACAATAAAAGACCCAATGCCGTGCAACAGACGGTAGAAAACGAAAAGGTTGTTTTCCAAGGCATCAAAGAAAACTTCCTTTGCAGTAAAGCGGGCGGTACGAATGTTTGTTCGACAGCCCTCTACACGATTGAAATTAGCATCAAAGAAGGGAAGTATAAGTTTGATGTAACCGGATTAGTCTTAAAAGATAAAAGTGGTAAAGGAACGCAAGTGAATTTAAGTGACTTCTCAGAATATTATGATAAAGACGGTAACTTGAAAAAGTACATGAACGATGTGCCCGCTACTTATGAGGCCTTGTTCAATGACTTAAATAAAAATTTGTTGACTTATTTAGACAAAAAGAAGAAAGCCGAAAACTGGTAGACTTCAACGGTAATCCAACAAAAAAGCATCCTTTCGGATGCTTTTTTTATTAGTTCAAACTGAAGACATAAATGATTTTGCCCACCTGCTTTTCGGGGGCATTGCTATCCGCTTCCCACTTCGTGCTCATCGCGGCTATTTTTGCTTGATCGGCCAAACACTTGTCGGTGTTCGTTGTTCCTTGTACTCCAGTGACTACACTTACGGTGTTGCCATTTCGATCCACGGTTACTTGCACTGCAACTCGGCCTGATTCGTTTCCGCATATATTGTTAGGCTTAGGTTTGCTTAAAGCTTTTCTGTTCCCTAAAGAATAACCAGAACCACTACCGTTGCCACCTCCATTGCCACTGCCATTTCCAGAGCCTGTTCCGCTACCGCTTCCTGTTCCGTTGCCAGAGCCGTTTCCTCCTCCTGTGCCGGTGCCACTGCCGTTTCCGTAGTAGCCTTTTGAGCCCAAGCTGCCGTTAGCACTTCCTTTATTACCTCCTTTATTGTCATCACCATCGCCTCCTTTATTGCCTAGTAAACTTGACAATGCATCGTTGGCATTTTTAGAAACCTTTGGTTTTTCTATGACTGGCTTAACTTCTTTTTTAACGTCAACAGGCGTCTTTTTTGCAATTTCTTTCTTCGGGATTACCGCATCTACATTGTCGGCATTGTCGTCTGAGATAACATCTTCTTCAGGACTCGGTTGGACCGGCGCTTCTTTTGCTTGATCTTTGACGTTCAATACTTCACTCTGGTAATTGTCGCCCATGCCATAATCGCTGTCGCCAAAGTTCATTTCGATGCCGCCACCGCCACCACCGCCCATAAGTTCGACGTTAGCCGGAGGCCAAAAGCGCAAAAAGAACAACAACAACAAAAGTAATCCATACACCAACGTAGTGATGATTAAAGAGTTCCTTTGATTTTGGGAAGTTTCCGTACGCATAGCAAGCAAGTTTCGTTTATACTAAAGATAACGCCTAAAAATACAAAATATTGTGTATTCGCCGCGGTTAATTTTATGTTAAACCAATTGTTTCAAGGCAATTTCAAAGGCCGTAGCACTGATGTTCTTAGTGTCGGCATTCAAATTATGGGCTTTTTCCAAGGCTTTTTTAATGGTTTCCGAGATGTCATAAAAGATTGCCTCATCCGTCATCTGTACTTTTTTCTCCATGAAGTAGGCAAATACTCGGGCCATACCACAATTCGAAATAAAGTCGGGGATCAAACTAACCTTACTATCGGTCTCTTCCATAATGCTTCCAAAGAAAATCTCTTTGTCGGCAAACGGTACGTTAGCGCCACACGAAATTACTTCGAGTCCGTTAGCAATTAAATTGTCTAATTGGTCTTTGGTAACTAGTCTTGAAGCCGCACAAGGAGCAAAGATATCGGCTCCTAATTTCCATATTTGTTCATTGATTTCGGCAAACGGAATCATGTTTTGCGCTACCAGTTTGTTGCCGTCTTTGTTTAAGAATAAGCGTTTAATTTCGTCAAAAGAAAAGCCTTCTTCGTTAATCACCCCACCGTCACGGTCGATGATTCCCACGATTTTGGCTCCCATTTCGGCCAAGTAAAAGGCGGCAGCCGAACCTACATTTCCAAATCCTTGTACAATCGCTTTTTTACCCTGCACATCCCCACCATAGATTTGGTAATAATGACGCACGGCCTCGGCTACTCCGTAACCGGTAATCATGTCGGCTACCGTATACTTGCGTAATACGTCGGGGGAGAATTTAGGGTTCTCTATGACTTTGATAACCCCTTGGCGCAATTGCCCAATGCGGTTAATCTTATCGGCTTCTGTGGGTTTGAAATGCCCGTTGAACACCCCTTCTTGCGGATGCCATACCCCACATTCTTCGGTGAACGGAATCACTTCATGGATTTCATCTACATTCAAATCACCACCCGTACCATAATAACTTTTCAATAGGGGAGAAACGGCCTTGTACCAACGTTGCAACACGCCTTTTTTACGCGGATCGTTCGGGTCAAAGTTGATTCCTGATTTCGCGCCACCTATAGCCGGACCCGATACCGAGAATTTCACTTCCATCGTTTTGGCTAAGGATAATACTTCATTGATGTCCAATCCTCTTCGCATTCTAGTTCCTCCACCAGCAGCACCGCCTCTTAGGGAATTAATCACCGTCCATCCTTCGGCTTCCGTTTCGGTATCTTTCCAATGGAAAACGATTTCCGGTTGTTTATCTTCAAATTGTTGTAATAACTCTTTCATTCTGGTATTGATTTATGCTAAGGCGCTCCCTTCTCTTTGGTTGCGCTTCGTTTGTTTGTGGCGCAAATATAAGAATTAGGTTTTGAGTTAGAGTCATAAAATGAATGCTTGAAAAGAGGAGCGAACGAAAGGGCTGTAACCCTTTACAGTAGGGGAGTTACAAGGGAAGCAATGTGCTGTAGCAGCTTTTAAGCTGTTAAATATTAGTTATAAATCGGCGTGGAGCCTAGTTTTTAGTTAGTTTTAGTACTTAAAACACTTGATATGAAGCTCGTAAAAAATTGGCACCAAGAACATGTAGAAAACCTCAGTTTTGGGAGCCGAATTGCCGATAAAGTAGCTACCGGTATGGGTTCGTGGCGCTTTATTATCATTCAAACCGTCATCGTAGCGATATGGATGGTGTTGAACTTTGTGGCCTATGTTTCCCATTGGGACCCGTATCCCTTCATCCTGCTGAACCTGCTTTTTTCAACCCAAGCGGCCTATGCAGCTCCCATTATCATGATGGCGCAAAACCGTCAAAACGAACGCGACCGTGCACAGGCGCAGGCGGATTATCAAACCAACATTGAAGCCAAACAGGAAATCGAAGCCCTAACGATTAAATTAAACTCCCTAGAAGTCGATAAATTGGATAAAATCATCCGCATGCTCGAAGCAATGGATAAAAAATAAACGATATGAAAAAGGACACAGCTCTATTCGTCAGTTCGCTAGGCCTAGCTCTATTTTGGTTATTCGTAAACCAATTCAAGGTCTACGATAATGCGCTCCTAGGGGCGGTGGTAGAAATGCTTTGGTTGGTCATGCTACTTTTACTCGTGGTCTTGCCGGTATTGGGTATCCTATTGTGGCGCAAGCAACACTGGAAATTCCCTTCATTCTATTTCTTTAGTTTGCTCCTTAATATAGGGACAATAGGTATACTGATTTATTATTCGTAGTTTAGTTTGATGCCATTTAAAATTGACTTCAAACTTCTAGGGTTTTTAATCCTCGGCTTCGTGCTAGCCACCATTGTTGGCACGGTTTCCCATGAATACGGTCACTACGTGGTTACAAAGTATTATGGGTATGATGCGGCGGTTCATTATGGGTACACTTCGATGCACCATCCGCTCCATGTTCCAAAGCTAACGGTGCAACAACGTTTTTTTACCATTGCCGGGGGACCGCTTCAAACCTTCCTCACCGGGACCATTGGCTTCCTAGCACTGTACTGGAATAGAAAAGCCATCAAGTCGACCGCTGCCTTGTCGCTGCCACAATGGGTAATGGTCTATGTGGCGCTGTTTTGGTTACGGTTTTCGTTTAATTTATTGCAGGGCATTCCTCGTTGGATCAAGCAAGGCAAGCTAAGAGGCCATAGTGATGAAATCAGAATGACGATTTACCTGGAATGGCCTAGTTGGTTAGTTTCGGTGTCCTTAGCTGCAATTGGAGTCCTCGGATTAGCCCTAGTGCTGTTTTACTTTGTCCCTGTCAAACAACGATTCACTTTTATACTTTCCGGAATCATAGGAGGGGTGTTTGGATTTTATTTTTGGTTGTATGGTATCGGACCCATTCTTATGCCGTAGCCGTATAAATCATCCCACTGCTGTGATTCCGACTAGCGCCCGTAACCGAGCACAACACATTGATTTCATTACGCAGTTTTAACACGCCTAGCAGTCCAAAAATCAGCGCCTCTTTAAACTCTAACGTCTTTTCTTCCGGCACGATTAGTTCGAGTTGGGGTACATACTGCTGCATGCGTTCCAGCAAATAGCGGTTGTAAGCGCCACCTCCGGTGACTAGCATTTTGCCCTGCGGATTCGGTAAGGCCACACGCGTTTGGTAGGCGATATGTTCCGTAAAGGTATGCAGTTTGTCTTCTAAGGCAATGGGGTAGGTCTCCAGTAAAGGCAAGACTACCGATTTGACATATTCAAAACCAAGCGACTTCGGAAACGGTTTTTGGTAGTACTCCAGCGCATTCAAAGCGGCGAGCAAGGCCTCGTTGAGGTTCCCGGAGCGGGCTAGGGTTCCGCCATCGTCATAGGCTAAACCCAATTGGTTCGCATAAAAATTCAGCACGGTATTCACGGGTGAGATGTCAAAAGCAAGGCGTTGTCCGTCTTGTTCAAACGAGACATTTGAAAAACCACCTAGATTCAAACAGTAATCGTAGTCGGCAAACAATAAGCGATCGCCTATAGGAACTAAGGGGGCTCCTTGTCCGCCCAGTTGCACATCCTGCACCCGGAAATCACAAACCACCGTTTCGCCTACCAGTGTTGCGATTTCAGGCAAATTCCCTATTTGCAACGTAAACCTATTATGGGGTTGGTGCAAGATGGTATGCCCGTGACTGCAAACAGCATCGAGTTCGGTAAGTTGGTGCTTTTGGATAAAGGCCGTAATGGTTTGGGCTAGGAGTTGGGTGTATTCGGAATTGAGTTGGGCCAACGCAGCCTCCGAAAAGTCAACCGCCGTGCGCAATTTGTTTAACCAAGGGGCCTCATACGAAACCGTCTCGCTTTCCTTGATTTTGTAGTGCCATTTGCCTTCACTAATAGTAAATTGAATGTGCGCTAGGTCAACGCCATCAAGGGAAGTGCCCGACATGACACCGATAACCGTATAGGATTCTTTAAACATTGGCTAAATTTACGAAAACGTTTGAAATTTTGACTTTATTATCATACTTTTGGGCACCAAAAATAGAGAATCGACAAACATAATCTTTTATAAAATGGATTTTAATTTAACCGAAGAACACTTAATGATTCAACAAGCCGCGCGCGATTTTGCACAAGCTGAATTATTACCCGGAGTGATTGAAAGAGACGAACATTCCAAATTTCCGACCGAACAAGTAAAAATGATGGGAGAACTAGGGTTCTTAGGGATGATGGTAGATCCTAAATACGGCGGTGCCGGTCTAGACAGCATATCCTATGTGTTGGCCATGACCGAAATTGCCAAAGTAGACGCTTCGGCGGCCGTAATCATGTCGGTGAACAACTCACTAGTATGTGCCGGTATGGAGAAATACTGTTCTGAGGAGCAAAAAATGAAATACCTAGTGCCGCTAGCCAAAGGAGACGTCATCGGAGCGTTCTGTTTGTCAGAACCGGAAGCGGGTAGTGATGCTACTTCGCAAAAAACTACTGCAGTAGATATGGGTGACCATTACCTATTAAACGGTACCAAAAACTGGATCACCAACGGTTCCACAGCGTCAACTTATTTAGTGATTGCGCAAACTGATGTAGAAAAGAAACACAAAGGAATCAACGCCTTCATCGTAGAACGAGGATGGGCTGGATTCGAAATCGGACCTAAAGAAAAGAAAATGGGAATCCGCGGGAGTGATACCCACTCCTTAATGTTCACGGATGTTAAGGTTCCTAAAGAAAATAGAATAGGGGAAGACGGCTTTGGTTTTGCCTTTGCTATGAACGTATTGAACGGTGGTAGAATTGGAATCGCATCCCAAGCCTTAGGCATCGCAACCGGAGCTTACGAATTAGCCCTTAAATATTCCCACGAACGCAAAGCGTTCGGAAAAGAAATATTCCAACACCAAGCGATTGCCTTTAAGTTGGCCGACATGTACGTAAAAGTAACGGCAGCCAAATTATTAGTGATGAAAGCCGCTTGCGAAAAAGACGAAGGCAAAGACATCGCACACTCAGGCGCTATGGCCAAGTTGTACGCTTCTGAAATCGCATTAGAAGTAGCCAACGAAGCCGTACAAATCCACGGCGGTAACGGTTACGTAGCAGAGTACCACGTAGAGCGCATGATGCGTGATTCTAAAATCACCCAAATCTATGAGGGAACTTCAGAAATCCAACGCATTGTAATATCCAGAGGATTAGTTTCGTAATGGAAGCCACAGTATACTAAAAACCCTTTCAGTAATGAAAGGGTTTTTTTATGGGTGGGGGTAAGAGTAAAATGAAGTCGTGAATCTATTGTATTTGATTCAATCCGAGAAATTTTATTTTATGAAGTATGTCTAATCTCTTTGCTTCTTTAGTTTTGAAGTGCTTTTTGTCTTCAAAAGTTGCGCTTGTTTTTTCGCCATCGCTAAGGTAACTGGCGACTGTTTGGATAGTTTTTCCAAACCTAATTTCGCTCTTTCCTGAAAGGACATCATGTAGTTCATCTTTTAAGTTGTTTAGCATTTACAAATATAATAAGTTTTTTAGACTTCCATAGGATTCCATTTTCCATATTTATGAGGGAACTTCAGAAATTCAAAGCATTGTAATATCCAGAGGATTAGTTTCGTAATGGAAACCACAGTATAGTAAAAACCCTTTCAGTAATGAAAGGGTTTTTTTATGGGTGGGGGGAGGAAGATTTTAACGGTCGATGCTAGAGCTCGTGGCGGCTTATGGAAATCTTTATTTCCATTGCCGACCGAGCGAAGTTATGAAAAGAAAACGAACAATTTACCGAAAAACTAGCCATGAGATTTAGCATTTGTTAGCGGTAGGTTTTATCTTGGGATTTCTCCCGTTTCAATTAAATTTCTAAACTCATCTTCATTTAATAATATAGCATTTTGTTCTTCTGCTTTTTTCATTTTAGATGGTCCGGCATTTTCTCCATAACACAAAAAATTTAGTTTGACTGTTATGCTTTTTGCAATATGAAAATTATTTTGTTCTGCAATTTTTGTTAATTCATTTTTTTCGATAGGTGAAAATCCTGTAAAACAAATTTCTGTTTTATTCTCAGTTTTAGGTTTCAATGAGTAAACAATATCCCAACCTTGTCTTTCTGTCAAATCATTCAGTTCTAATTCTGTCAAAACTGTTTTAGAACGTAATATTTTTGTAAGTTTTTCTGATAATTCCATTTTTTGAAGTTTATAATTTCTCAAGTAGTTTTTTCTTCTGTTCGATAAACTCATCCTCTGTCAAGATTCCACTTTCTTTAAGTTTCGCAAGTTTTTCAAGTTGGTCTAAAACGTTAGGTTCTGAAATAATTGTACTTGTAATTACTTCTTTTGGTTGAGAAAGTTTGTCTCTCACAAATTCTGCAAAATTTTTGGCGGATGATTTTTCCACATTATCAATTTTTGCAACATTTCCAGTCGTAAATATTTTGATGCTACCCAAAAGCAAGCCTGTTTCATATTGAATAGATGATATTTTATCAAGAGGAAAATCTTCAACTTTTAAACCAAAAACCAGCCCTTTGTCAATAAAAATCAAGCGCCTATTTGTACAAACTAAAATACCTTGTCCATTGTTATAACTGCCTTGAGCAATATTATCTATTGTTTCAGTTGGTGCTAAAATATTTGGTAATTCATTTATTTCTCTTCTTCCTAAATAAGAAGAAATGTTATGCAAGTTAATAGCTTTGATTTGCGCTTTAATTTCATCAAGTCGCGAATTTTTTTCTTCAAGTAAATCGCTAATTTCATCTAAAGTATGATTTTTTAATCTATTAGCAGTTATTGGATTAATCTTAATTATTTTTTTAAAGCACGGTATACAAACTGTCTGACCGTCACTTAATTTGCCAGCCCAAAATCCTGGAGTATTCATAAAATTTAGTTCTTTCGAACAAAGAGGACAATTAGACATATATTTTATTTTAAAATGTGGTTGATTCTTGATTCGGGGCTGCAAACTTACCGCTAACTTACATATAGCCCTGATAAAATGAGACATATCTACCCTAATTTGTGTGTATAAGTCGGATTCTTGTCAGGTATATTAGCTTCCCAAATATAAGAAAAATATCTAAAAAACACACTCAAAAACCATAAAGTTCAGCTTACTTTTCGTACGTATTTCGCTCATTTTTCCTCTTATTTCACTTGATTTCGGGCACTTTTACCCGCGAAAAAGGGCTTTAAACAGCACTTTATCATGAAAAAACAACCTTTTTCCAACGCATGCCTATGACTGAACCCGTTTATGCCTATGCGTCAACTCGTTTATGCCTATAAACGATTCGGTTCATGCCTATAAACAGTTTGGTTCATGCCTATGTTTTTTGGGTGGCAAAGGCATAAAAAAAGCCCCGTGAAGCAATTCACGGGGCTTTTTCTGGATGATGGACTGGGTGATTATGGATGATAGACGGTTGCTATGTACTATGAAGGACTAGGGATACAAAGGCAGCAACGCCAGACTCCCACCTAGAACACTCAAACACCCTTTACGATATACTGCTTTATTACAACTCATAATACTGACCGCTTAAATTTAACTCATAACTCATAACTCATAACTCATAACTCATAATTCATAACTCCTATCTATTAGACAAAGCAAATCGGAAAAGGTTTAATGGGGAGGGGAAAAAAGTCACAGTATTCAGTCGCAGTCGCAGTGTAACTTTTGGAATTTGGGTTTTAACTTTTGGGATTTCACCCCTTGGGTTGAAGTTGCAAATGCTCCAAGTGTTGGCCCACCAGGGTTTTCTTACCCACCGGTGTAAAGCCAAGTTTTAGATATAATTTTTTAGCCATTGGGTTTTCTTCATCCACTAATAGCCCCAGCGTTTGATGCTGCTCAACCACATAGTGATCAATTAAGTGTTGCAACAACTGGGCTCCAATTCCTTTTCCCTGCATCGTAGGCTCGACCCAAAAGAATCAATGTAATATTCTCCCGGTTGGGTTTCAGGCTCTGGGTTGAAATGGGGGTTGTACTGAGCTCTAACATACGTCAAAACGGGTTCGCGTAACTCATAAAACGATTGGCCCTCATAATAATTTAGTGCCGCAACAATCGTATCGTCTATCTCTGCTACGATGCAGTTTTGAAAGGAATATTGGTTATGTTCTTGCTCCACAAAATGCAACAAAAACCGCCGCGCTTCCTCATAATCCTCCTTGCCCATAAATTTATAAATAATGCTTTCCATCGCAAGCAATAAATAGGTTGCAATTAAGTCGGCATCGTTAAGTGTTGCTTTTCTGATGATCATGGTGGTGATGTGGGGGGTCATTGTTAACGCTAACGTTTCCTTGCTAGAGCTTGTGCCGACTTATGGAAAGCTTTTTTTTCATAACCGTCTAAGCGAAGTTAGGAAAAAGAAACGAACAACTTACCGAAAAACTAGCCATGAGTTTTAGCATTTGTTAGCAGTAGGCCAAATTATTTTGTGCGCTTTATCTTTGCTGGATTTTGTCTAGAATCGAACACATCAGCAATTTTGATAAACTTTGCTTTTGTATCTATCGAATAGATTATTTTAAAACTTTTACAAACTAAATAACGATATTCATTTTCGCGATCTAAAAGTAATGCTTCACGTTGACTGATTTCTGGATTCGAAAGTAGTTTATTTGGCTCTGCAATAATTTTTTGAATAAGATTTTTTGCTACACGAACACTTGCAAATTCTGAATACTATTCAAATATTTTATCTAATTCATTTTCTGCATGATGTGACCAAATAATTTCAAATTGCTTCATTTGTATTTAGCCAAAAGTTGAGAACTTTTTTTGAATTTACCGCTTTTAAAATCTGCTTCTGATTTATCGATTCTGGCATTCAATTCCTTAATTGACATTGGCTTTACAGATTCGTCTTTTATTGATTTTTTCTTCAATAAATTCTCAAACTGAGAAATTACTTCCTCGCTTTGGAGTTTCAAAAACTCTTGAACAAATTCTATTTTTCTAGTTTGTAAATCCATCATAAAAATATTTTATTCAAATATACAAAATATACAATCTTGTAAAAGTTAATTTTCTATTTACGCAATTTTCCATGGCTTACTGCTAACTTGCTTATAGCCCGGATAAAACCAGACTTATCTACCCCAATATGGGTATGTAAATCGGATACTCGTCAGGTATAAGACTTCTTCAAATATAGGAAAAATAGCCATAAAAAACTCTCTTATCAAATCTTGTAGCGTTTATCTAGTACAATCATCTTAGAAATTAAAGACGTAGAGACCCGCCCTTTTTTTAGTCCCGTCTGGGAACCTTGTTTTTTTTGAGCGTCGGGTGAAGGAGAGCACTCCGAAGAGTGGAGCGCAGCTCCATAAACAAATTCCATTATTTGTCATTCCCGCGAAGGCGGACACGAGTCTCGTCCTAAGACGAGGCGACTGATGGAGCGAAGCGGAATAAACCCAGAACCCTTAACGCACTTAAAACTTATAAAAATGGGAGTAAAAATCAGGCTTGATTTTTTGTTTCTTTTTGATCAAGCAAAAAGAAAAGGGAGTTGTTAGAACGAGTAAATATTCTCGCTACATTTCTTTTCACTCATAACTCATAACTCATAATTCATAACTAAAAAAACCTTTTATAAAAACCTACAGAGTTTACTCAGACTTTAGGTTGACTTTACTTCGACTTTATTTTAACCCCCTACAGCATAATAATCCCCTAACGATCTCAAAAAGGTTGTTTGCATCAAAAAATTACTATTTTTACTTCATGTACGAAGAATTAAAATACTGGTACCTGCGGGATCATAAGTTGTTTTGGACCTTGAGCATGTCTCAAATCAAGCAGCTGTGCATCATCACCGGTTTTAAAAAAGCCAAGAAAGGCGATGTGATTTACTTCTCCTCTTCCGATGTGCCTCGGGTGTTCTTATTGAAAAAAGGCAACATCAAGATTGTTTCCATTGACGAAGACGGCAACGAAACCATCAAAGACATCATTCAAAAAGGAGACTTGTTTGGCGAACTCGAACTAGACAGCGATCGCAATTCTAATGAATATGCCAAAGCCCTCACCGATGAAATCATCATCTGCAGCTTCCTACTGTCTGATTTTGAAAACTTATTGTTGCAAAATCCTAGTCTGGCACTATCTTATACCAAGTTTGTGGGCCTCAAAATGAAGCGCATCAAAAACAACTATGCTAATCTCATTTCCAAAGACGCCAAAACCCGTTTGCTCACCTTCCTAAAAGACTGGGCGGAACGCGATGGGAAACAAGAAGGAAGTAGAGTAGTGATTGAAAATTACCTCACCCAAACGGATATTGCCCAAATCATTTGCACCTCCCGCCAAACCGCCAC
>JBJONL010000039.1:0-33589 GCA_046051865.1 Bacteroidota bacterium
AGGAAAATCGTATAATCGTTTTGCGTAATGCAATCCGTGAAGGAATTGAAAGCGGTCGCGCTGTCGATTTTGATCCTAAGAAACATTTAGAAACTCTAAAGTCTAGAAAAAGGAATGGCTAAGTTTTACTTTACTAACAAAGCCATTGAAGATTTAGGTGACATTTGGAATTATACAGTTGAAACTTGGTCTGAGAATCAAGCAGAAATTTATTATTCTTTGCTCATCGATTCTTGTCAAGAATTAGCAAATAAACCAAATCAAGGAAAATCATACGAAGTAGTTGAGAGAAATGTTTTAGGCTTTAAAACTGGACAACACGTAATATTTTACAGAATAGTAACGGAAAAAGAAATTGAAGTTGTTAGAATTTTACATGGTATGATGGATATGAAAAACCACCTATAACAGCAGTTTGCAACAACTGCGTTGCTTAGTGTTTTCCCTAATTTTCTTCGAAAATTCTAAGCCAAGTTTCGTACTTGGAATCATTAGTAATAAATCGTCGCAACTGTTGCAAGCCTCGGCACGTAAGGTAGCAGAAAATTTTACACCGCTCAATTAAGAAAAAAAAATAAAGTTAGTAAACTAAATCACCTATCATCTTGAAAAAAATTGTATTTGCTATTCTAATAAGTTTAAATTCTTTAGCCCAGTCACCAAATATACAATGGCAAAAAACATTGGGTGGAACTGATTATGAAGGAGCAAGTTCTATTCTACAAACATCTGATGGCGGCTATATTGTTGTTGGAAATAGTGTGTGCAATGATGGTGATGTTTCTGGAAATCATGGTGAAAATGATATTTGGGTCGTGAAATTAAATGCAACTGGAGTAATCCTTTGGCAAAAGGCGCTGGGAGGAACACGTTCAGATTATGCTAACAGTATTCAGCAAACATCTGATGGAGGATATATAGTTGCTGGAAATACACAATCAAATAATGGTGATGTTTCAGGTAATCATAACACGGGTACCGCTTATTTTGATGATGTGTGGGTCTTAAAATTAAATGCAACTGGCTTGATTGTGTGGCAAAAAACGCTCGGAGGAACAGACAACGATATAGCGAAAAGCATTCAACAAACATCAGATGGAGGTTATATTGTAGCTGGGGACACGTATTCAGGAGATGGCGATGTTACAGGCTATCATGGATTTGGTTTTTTAGATGCTTGGGTGATTAAATTAAATGCTACAGGAGGAATTGTTTGGCAAAAAACGCTTGGCGGGACAAGTACCGACAGTACTGTTAACATTCAACAAACCATGGATGGAGGCTATATAGTGGCTGGAGGTACTGGTTCAAACAATGGTGATGTTACTGAGCAACATGGTGTTTTTGATTGTTGGGTAGTTAAATTAAATGCGTTAGGGGAAATCACATGGCAAAAAACGTATGGTGGAACTAATCAAGAAAGCGCTACTAGTATTCAACAGACTTTAGATGGAGGATATATAGTTGTAGGAAATACTTATTCAAACGATGGTGATGTATCTGGAAATCATGGAGATTTAGATGTTTGGATACTTAAATTGAATGCCACTGGAACAATTGTTTGGCAAAAAGCTTTGGGAGGGACTGGTACAGATAATGCCTATGCTATTCAACAAAGATTAGATGGGAGTTATATTGTAGCGGGATTCACTTATTCAAATGATGGTGATGTTTCAGGAAATCATACTACTGATAATAGTCTTGCTGATTATTGGGTGTTAAAATTAGATTACCAAGGGACAATTATTTGGCAAAAAACAATAGGAGGAACAGATGGCGATTATGCTACTTGCTTACAGCAAACCTCTGATAGTGGCTATATCGTAGCAGGAATAACGGGGTCAAATGATGGAAATGTTACGGGAAATCATGGTAATGGTGATTATTGGGTCGTAAAACTTTCGACAGATACTCTTGACACAGTTGCATTTGAATCCGTTAAAAATAGTATTGTCTTTCCAAATCCTTCCCGCAGCTATTTTGTAATTCAAAACAAAGAATTATCTTCAGAAGACTTTGTTTACAACATTATAGATTTAACAGGTAGAATTATTTTAAGCGGCAATTCTAAATATAATGAAACCATAAATATTGAAAGTTTAAAAACTGGAAATTATATCATTCAAATTGAAATAAAAAACAGATTTATAGAGACTAAAAAACTGACTAAGATTTAAATCTTCTGCTAACAACCGTTTAGCTACGCTCTGTTCGGTTAAGCCTTGTATCACGCAATTACTTTGTCTATTTGCTGTCGAGCGAGCGCGAGTTTTGTGGTAAGTTCACGTTTACATTTCGCAAGATTTTTTATCTTTAACCGAAACTAAAAAAGTTCGCTGGCATCGCAACAATCGGTTAGCGGCGAAACGATGGAACGAAATCCGTTTTGCGGAACGTTGCTTCGCTCTTCGAGCTCCCGCCCCATTCCACGTATTGCGTTCCATCGGGGGCGCTTAACCCTATTTCTTTATCAAACGCGGACTACGTCCATCATGCGTTTAGCAGCAATCGGGCTCCTAAAAAGATGTTACTCTTTTAGTAAAATAAATTTTCCTAAAACCATATTTTTTTTGGAACTTCGTCAAGCGCCGCCGTTGTGCGAAATGCTGAGAACGCGTCGTACAAGCAAAACGATTTTGTATATTTGGACATTTGAATCTGATTAGTCAAAATATTGAATTTATTAATACACTTTGTAAATCACTCAAGGTGAATAGCTTGTATGCCTTTGGCTCTGTATTAACCGATAAATTTAATGACCAAAGTGATATCGATTTTATTGTTAATTTTGGCGATGTTCAATTACTAGATTGTGCTAAGAATTATTTTGACTTAAAATTTTTCTCTCGAAGATACTCTTAAAAGATCTGTTGAGGTACTAGAGGAAAAAGCAATAAAGAATCCATACTTTAAAAAAGCTGTTGAAAAAAATATGCAACTGATTTATGGATAATTACATTTTCGCTTGTTTACGACATCAAAACTTCAATTGAGGAAATTGAAAGTTACTTTCCCAATGGAAAAGTTTTCCAATTTTATCATGAAGATGTAAAAACTAAACGTACTGTTGAAAGAAATATTGAAATCATTGGCGAAGCGATGAGCAGAATTTTAAAGCTTGAACCGGAAATCAAAATTTCTGATTCGCGAAAAATTGTTGATGCTCGAAACAAAATAATTCATGGTTATGACTAAATTTCTGACGATGTGATTTGGGGAATTGTAGTCAATAATCTTCCTGTTTTAAAAAATGAAGTAGAAAATCTTTTGCCAGAGTAGCACTTCTCTCAACACGTGCTAAGCAAAATGCAGCTGTGCGAGACGGCACTTATTCAAGCACCGAATGATGGGGAGGAGCCTACAAGGACTAGACACAACGTAGATCGAAATAAAATGAGGATAATTAAATTGACTGCTTTATATTTGTAACCTAATCAGCAACAATTATGAAAAAAATAATACTCTTTTTATTGGTGAATACTAATTTAGTTTTAGCACAACAATTTCAATATGATAATGTTTTTTATCAAGTCGTTCCTTTTACAAGTACAGCAGAGGTAAGACCTAATCAATGTCTTCTTTCAGGAGATAATATTTCAAATGTAACTATTCATCCTACCGTGACTTATAATGGTACAGATTATACTGTTACTACTATTGCAGATAATGCTTTTTATCAATGTAGCTTACAGTCTATCACAATTCCAAATACGGTTACTTCTATTGGAAATGAAGCTTTTAAATATTGTGCTGCTTTAGATAATGTGATTATACCTGACTCTGTTACAAGTTTAGGAACATCCGCTTTTTATGATTGTACAAATTTAACTTCTATAATTCTTTCAAACTCATTAACTACCATACCGGAATCTTGTTTTATTGTATGTCAAAATTTAGAATCAATCACCTTACCAAATTCGCTTACTTCCATTGGATTTAGCGCTTTTCAAAGTTGTGGATTTAATTCGATAACATTACCTAATACACTTACAACTATTGGACCTGGTGCTTTTGCAAATTGTTTTAATTTACAGTCGATTGTCATTCCAAATTCGGTAACTTCTGTGGGATATCGTGCTTTTGAAAGTTGTGACGTTTTAACATCAGTATCATTATCAAATTCACTTAGTACTCTTGAATATCGGACTTTCGACAGTTGTCCGGTTTTATCTTCAATACCAATTCCAAGTTCAATTACTACCATTGGAGATGAAGTTTTTAAATATTGTTGGGGTTTACAGTCTATGGTTATTCCAAATACTGTTACTTCGCTAGGGAATAGTGTTTTTCAAAATTGTATAAATTTAACATCAGTATCGATACCAAGTTCTCTTACTTCGATTCCGTTTGGAACTTTTGAAAAATGTACTAGTTTGCCCACTATTACAATTCCGAGCTCAATTACGTTCATAGGCCAAGTTGCTTTTCAAGATTGTACTAGTTTAACTAGTATAATTTGTGATATTGCAACACCACTAGTACTTCCCGTAGATGCACCCTATACACCTTTTTATAATGTAAATCAATTTAGTTGTGCACTATGTGTACCTGCCGGTAGCATAAATGCCTATCAAAGTGCTCCGATTTGGCAAAATTTTAATCCAATAGTTACTTGCAGTGCTTTAAGTACGGCTGCTGCTAGCTTGACTAACCCTATAAAGCTATATCCGAACCCTGTTTCAAATGAGTTATTTATAGAAGTAAAAAATAGTACTAACCCAAAACTTGAGGTGATTGATATAACTGGAAAAATACTATTTGATCTACCTTTAAATGTTATTACTACTGTAGATACAAGTAAGTTACCCTCTGGTATTTATTCCTTTAAAGTAACTTCAAATGAAGGCACAACTACAACTAAAGTGGTTAAGAATTAAAAAAAACAACCATTCTATATTTGCTATCTACCCTCATCAACTGTCTTTATAAAATTTAAATTTTGAAGATAACATTTTCTTTAATGGCGGATAAAAGGGCTTAATTCCATGTTGCTTCGAGTTAGATATAATCTCTCACCTCAACTATTGGTGGAATCTAAAGATTACACAGGTTGGCACAAAGCAATACGGTATTTATTTGGTAGTAAGCAATACACTAAAAATTCCAAATAATCATAGAATCAAAAAATATCTTTTTTTATATACAGCAAGGAAATTAAAAATTTAACATAGTAATCTATAATTTAAAGTATGGAAAAAGATTTTAGATGAGAACAACGCTTTTCAAATTTTGTAAAAGCAATGGATAAATTACAACAATCTGTTGAATATATTCAGCATAATATAATTGATAACGAAAATTCTATAGATAATGAAGATTTAGGGTTTGTCTTAAATGAATTGATTAAAGAAGGATTGATTCAACGCTTTGAATATACGCATTAATTAGCTTGGAATGTAATGAAAGATTATGCAGAATATGAAGGTAACCCAAATATTAGTGGCTCAAGAGATGCATCAAGAGAAACATTTAAATTGCAATTAGTTTCAAATGGAGAAATATGGATGGACATGATTGGTAGTAGGAATAAGACATCTAATACATATAATGAAGAAATTGCAAATGAAATATATGCGAAAATTTTAAAAGAATACTTCCCTGCGTTTCTAGAGTTTAAAAAGATTATGGAAGAGAAAAGAACGGGCTAACAAGAAAAATTATTTTAGTATGTTTCAAACAGAATTAAATGATACAGGTCTAAAAATTTCCGACATCGAAAAAATTCGTTCAGTTTTCGAAAAATACCCTGAAGTCGAAAAAGTTATACTATACGGCTCTCGTTCAAAAGGAAATTTTAAATCTTTTTCTGATATAGACTTAACATTGGTAGGAAAGAAATTAAATCTAACTATTCAGCAAAAAATAGAAAGTGATTTAGATGATCTATTATTGCCTTATAAATGTGATTTGTCAATTTATAATCTAATTCAAAATAATGACTTAATTGAACATATTGAAAGAGTTGGTCAGCGATTCTTTTAAATTAGTGCCTGCCACTACCACTTGCTAAAACTTATGGTTAGTTTTTCGGTAAATTGACCGTTTACTTTTTATAACTTCACTCGGTCGGTTATAAAAAAAACTCTCCTTAGGGAGCCTTGCGCTCTAGCAAGAAAACGTTAGCGGTTATTTTTTAAGAACAACCGTGCACCTTTAGCTGAAAGATATAGAAAACAAATAAACAGCATTACAAAACAAGTAACATAATTCACTATGAAAATCATTAAAATAGAAGCTAAATGGGCCATCATATTTTCTTTGATTGCATTGCTTTGGATTATTTTAGAAAAACTAAGCGGACTGCACGGAAGATATATTGACTATCATCTTTACCTTACTAACCTTTTTACCATTCCAGCAATTATTATATTGATAATGGCTTTGAAAGACAAAAAGAAAAACTCCTATGATGGACAAATGAACTACCAACAAGGACTTATTTCCGGAATTATTTTGTCTATTATCATTGCTATAATTAGTCCGGTGACACAATGGATAACTTCTTATGTCATCACACCCGAATATTTCCCGAACGTGATAAAACGTTCCGTAGAACTAGGCTATTTCAAGACAAAAGAAGCTGCAGAAGCTAATTTCAATTACCAAAATTATGCACTACAAGGCGCAATTGGATCTTTGGTTATGGGAATTACAACGACAGTAATCGCAATGATTTTTATACGGACCAAAAAGACGAAATAGTAGCGAACCTTCGACACGGGTTATGCGCAATGTTCCGAGTTTTGAGCTTAATTTGAGGTTGGTTTTGTATTTGCAAAGTCAGTGTTTGACGAAAGTTTAGTTTTTTTTTGTACGTAACAGTCGTAAAGACTGAAGACGTTCTAAAGTGACTCCTTTTAGACTTCCTTCCAATTTTTATCTCTAATGGTGCTTTTTAACGAAATCCGATGCATTTAGTGTGGTAATTTATGTTTTAACACTCCATATAAAAAGGTGCCTAAAAGTGCTCCAAACAAAAGTAACCCGGCGCTCATGAAACCGGCTCCTAGCAGAATGAATATCGGACCCGGGCACGCTCCTACTAGCGCCCAGCCTAGGCCGAATAAAAGTCCGCCTACCCAGTATCGTACATTGCCGTCTTCTTTATCGGCAATATAGATGGGATTTCCATCTACATCTTTGAGGTTCTTTCTTTTGATGATTTGGATCCCGATTACTCCCGTGGCGATGGCCGTCATAATGATGCCATACATGTGAAAGGATTGGAATTGAAACATTTCGTAGATACGGTACCATGAAATGGCCTCTGATTTGGTTAACACCACACCGAACACAAATCCGACAAGTACATATTTAAGTAAATTCATAGTATTAAAAAATTAGAGGTAAAAGGAAATGTGCCATGATGAGTCCGCCCACAAAAAAACCAATCACAGCTTTTAGTGACGGGATTTGAAGGTTGCTCAATCCTGAAATCGCATGACCCGACGTACAACCACCAGCATAGCGCGAACCGAATCCGATTAGCACACCACCACCCATTAAAATAAAAATAAGTTTAGGCGATTGAAAGGCTTGGTCCCCAAAAATAGCATTCGGCAGCACTTGCCCTGTTTTGACATTAGGCGGCTCAATGCCCATAGCTGTGAGTTGGTGAATCGTTTTAAAATTGAGCGACACATTGGTTGGGTCACTCAGAAAATGAACGGCTACATAGCCCCCAAGCATAGCCCCTACTACTACGGCTAAGTTCCAGCGTTGGGACTTCCAATCCCAATCAAAAAAGGAGAATTGTTTCCCTACACCGGTCATGGAGCATAAGGAGCGTAGGTTAGATGACATTCCAAAAGTCTTTCCGAAATAAGTAAGCGCTAGCATTACCAAACCGATCAAAAAACCGGAGACGGTCCAATGCCAAGTATGTGTTATAAAATTCATTGCGTGGATTTTTGACAAAAATAGTAATTTTAGCGTTTGATAAACGATTGGCGTTCGGTTAAAAAAAGTATTTTTGGAGGCAAATATTGAGTAGCATGAAAAATTACACCATCGAGATTAAATGGGCGATTCGCTTTACTTTATTGACCTTGGCTTGGGCCATAGGAGAAAAACTAGTGGGACTACATGATGTTTACATAGCCCAGTACGGTTTGTATACAAATTTGATTGCGTTGCCTGCTCTATTCTTTTATGTGGTGGCCTTGCTGGAGAAAAAAAAATACTTTTTCAACGGAACAATGACCTGGTCGCAAGGATTTGTGAGCGGTGTGGTACTTTCTTTTATCATTGCCTTGTTAGCGCCTATCGCACAATTTGTAATTTACAGCAGCATTACCCCTCATTTTTTTGAAACGATCATTGCTTACAAAACCAATGCAGCATTGGTCTCCCATCCCATTTCGAAAGCTGCGGCAATGGAGTATTTTAGCATGAAGAGTTTTATGTTGCAAAGTGCCTTTAGTGATCTATCGACGGGCGTAATCGCTGGAGCCTTACTTTCTTTAGTACTGCGTAACCAAAAATAATTTGCACGGTTATTGTATTACCTAAAAAAAACACCTGTATGATGAAAAAAGCAGTTTCTCTTTTCGGTATGCTAACGTTGTTTAGCTTATTGGTATCTTGTGTAAGTACCCGTTCCACGTTAAAAAATGTGGACGACAAAGCCCCTTTACCACAATTAACTAAAGACAATACTTTTGTGTTAACCGAATATAGTAAAGACCTCAAATATGGCTATGATCCTGATTATCCTGTGAATGTATTTTTTCGTAATAGTAAGGACGAGAACTTGAATGCTGAACGGTATTTGCGAGCTTTGGCGGGTCCGAATGGCGAAAAAATAACCTTTACCAAATTGGAAAGTTGTTGTCCGTTTCCCACGAAAAGAAGTGACATGGGCGCTGGTTTTTTGGATGTATATTCCTTACAATGGGATGGACAAAAAGAACCCATTACCTTGTATGTAAACATCTATGAACGAGGCTATTTATTGGTTCCAATGGGCCTAAGCCTCAAAAAATAAGTTGCCGAAATAACTGTCAGAAATACGTAAATTTTTCATAACTTAGCGGTTTTTAAACCGAAAAATTTATGAATATCAATTCCATTCCACAAATCAAGCATACTGACAGTGGAAATTTCTTTGTGCTTGCTGGTCCATGTGCTATTGAAGGCGAAGAAATGGCAATGCGTATTGCCGAAAAATTAGTTTCCATCACCGACAAGCTGGAAATCCCCTATGTATTTAAAGGCTCGTTCAAAAAAGCCAATCGTTCTCGAATCGACAGCTTTTCGGGGATTGGTGATGAGAAAGCGTTGAAAATCCTAAGAAAAGTTTCTGAAACATTTCACGTTCCAACCGTTACAGACATCCATACCAATGAAGATGCGGCCATGGCTGCGCAGTATGTTGATGTGTTGCAAATTCCAGCATTTTTAGTGCGTCAAACCGACTTGGTGGTTGCAGCTGCCAATACCGGTAAAGTGGTCAATTTAAAGAAAGGCCAATTTATGAGTCCCGAAAGCATGAAGCATGCGGTACAAAAGGTATTAGATTGTCAAAATGACAATGTGATGGTTACCGATCGTGGGACGATGTTTGGATACCAAGATATGATTGTTGATTTTCGCGGTATACCTACGATGCAGCAGTATGCTACTACCGTTTTGGACGTAACCCACTCGCTACAACAACCAAATCAAACCGCTGGAGTTACAGGAGGTCGTCCTGATATGATTGAGACCATTGCCAAAGCAGGAATTGCTGTAGGGGTGGACGGAATATTTATCGAAACCCATTTTGATCCTGCCCACGCTAAGAGTGATGGTGCCAATATGTTGCATTTGGATTACTTTGAAGGATTAATGACCCGATTAGTTGCAATTCGAAAAACTATAAATCAATTTTAAGTACCTTATACGCTTTGAAAAAAATACTATTATTTTCGCTTTTAACCCTTAGTGGAATCACTAGTGTACTACATGCCCAAGAAACCACTGCCACGGCAGACAAATATACCGCTCACAACAAAGGAAAGTTTTATGTTTATTGGGGTGGTAACCGAGAAAGTTTCAGTCGGTCGGACATTCATTTTACGGGAGCTAATTATGACTTTACGCTATATGATGTTTCCGCCCACGACAAGCCAAAAGGCTATCATATGGATTATTTGAATCCAAGCCGAATGACCATACCACAAACTAATTTTAGAATGGGATACTACCTTACGGACCATTACAATGTGTCTATTGGTTTGGACCACATGAAGTATGTAATGTTCCAAGACCGCATTGTAAATTATACCGGAACCTATCCCAATGTAGGCAGTTATAATGAAACGGTACTAAATAATCCCAATCAAGTAAATTTAACGCCTGAATTTCTTAAATTTGAACACACAGACGGTTTGAATTACATCAATACCGAGATTTGTCGCGTAGATGATGTATCAAAATGGTTTGGTATTCGGAACACCGATAAGTTTCAGATCAATATAACGGAAGGCGTAGGAGGCGGAATTTTACTGCCGAAAACTAACGCTACCCTATTAGGTAAAGCGCGCCATGATGATTTTCACGTATCGGGTTATGGTGTTGCGGCTAAAGTAGGTTTAAACCTTACGTTCTTTAAATATTTTTTCGTGCAAGCTGAGTTAAAGCAAGGGTATATTAATATGCCTGACATTAGAACAACTAATGACCCTGCTGATCGTGCTTCGCAACATTTTACCTTTACCCAAAGAATTATTGTCTTTGGTGGGATTTTTAAAATATAAATAATACCATAATTGACCAAAACCAACCATTATGAAAAAAATTATTTTTTTAGTTTTACTTACCGTCCTTTCCTATAAAGGATATTCTCAATTTACTCCTTCACTAGAAGGATTTGAATCTACTACAGGTCCTGATGCTTTGCCATCAACCAACTGGACCCTAGGAACCGGAAACTGGGCCGTATTTGATAATGGAGTTGGATTAGGTCAACGGTGGGGTATCAACACTGCTTTGCCCTACCTAGGTGCTAATGCAGCGTATATAAATCGTGAAAACATTGGGATAGGAAATACATCCGAAGACTATTTAGCTTCTCCTTTGGTAACGATTCCTGCCAATGGACAATTGCATTTCTTTACAAGAACGTTTACTTCGGGTAATCAAGGGACGATTTATCAATTAAAAATCGCTCCTTCTACCCAATCACAAACCAATCCTGCGGCTTATAGTTTAGTACAGCAATGGACTGAAAATGAAATCTCTACTCCTTTTAATACCTACAATGAAAAAGTAGTCAACCTTGCAGCTTATGCAGGACAACAAGTATATATTGCCTTTGTAATGCAATGGTCACAAACCAGTGCCACATTAGGTGACCGATGGTTGGTTGATGATGTGAGTTTGGTGGTGCAATGTGATGACCCTACATTGGCAACAGTTGGCTCCATCAATATTGCTTCGGCAACCTTGTCATGGACCGGAACTGCTCCGCAGTATGAAGTTGAAATAATACCACAAACCGGTACTTTTACAGGTATAGGAACTGTCGTTAATACGAATAGTTATGTAGCAACGGCAACTACAGCCGGAGTTCCTTTTACCATCTCAACTGCTTATTCGTACCGCGTTAGAGCTTTATGTTCGGGTGGTGTCAATAGTAACTGGGTTACCGCGGTAAACTTCACCACAACTGCGCCAGGATTAAGCTGTGCTGCGCCAATTGTCATTGGAACGTTACCTTACAGCACTACAGACGATACCGCTAATTATTCAGATAACACGGCGATTGAAGGTTCGCCAGGAGCTTCAGGATGTGGATCGAACAATACCTATTTAAATGGAAATGATGTGGTTTATGCTTACACGGTAACAACTACGGGCGTGGTTAATGTCACCATGTCTCCTACCGCTACTTTTTCGGGTATTTTTGTTTATGATGATTGTGCTAACATTGGCGTTAATTGTATCGCTGGTGTAGCAGACGCTAGTACAGATATCAGAACCTTTGATTTACCAGTTACAGCAGGTACTACCTATTATTTTGTCATTTCAACTTGGGCTACTCCTCAAACCACAGGCTATACATTAACTTTACAAGTGGTTAATTGTCCCCCGCCGTCCTCATTGAACGCCACGAACATCGGACAAAACAGCGCCGATTTATCATGGGCTAATCCAGGCGGAGCAACTTCATGGGAAGTAGCGGTACAATTGGCCGGTGCACCTATTCCAACAGGACCTGGTGTAACGACTTCAAACAATACAAATTACACCGCAGGTGGCTTAGATCAAGCTACCGCTTATCAATATTATGTAAGAGCCGATTGTGGCGATGGTACTTTCAGTGTTTGGGCCGGACCTTTTCCGTTCAACACCACTATTTGTGACGTGGCACAACAATGTACCTATTCATTTATCTTAAGAGATAGTTTTGGAGATGGATGGAACGGCGGTACGATACAAGTACGTCAAAACGGAATCGTTGTGGCTACGTTAACTGGGCCGAGCGCTGTCGATGGACAAAATCCGATAACCGTCACCGTTCCGATGTGTGACAACTTACCTTTTGACTTGTTTTGGAATAATGCAGGTACTTTTCCTGCCGAAATGGGTGTTAGTGTGGTTAACTCCTTTACGCAAACAATATTTGTAAAAAATCCAGGAACAGGAACCGCTGGAACAGTACTCTATGCTGGCAATGTCAACTGTTTGGTTCCAGCGTGTTTAGCACCAACAGCATTAACCGCAATCAATATTTCAGAGACCGAAGCTGATTTAGGCTGGACGACTTCTGGACCAGAAGTTACTTGGCAAGTTTTTGTGCAACTGGCCGGACTTCCAGCTCCATTGGCAACAGAAACAGGCTGGCAATTAGCGACCACTAATCCTTATACGTATACCGGACTTACGGCAGGAACTTCATATGATTTTTATGTGAGACCCGTGTGTTCAGACACCAGCATTGGCGACTGGAGTGGTGTTAAGAACTTCACCACTGCTGTTTGTCCTTTAGCCGATCAATGTAACTACACTTTTGTGATGGTGGACTCTTTTGGCGATAGTTGGAATGGAGGAACGATACAAGTGCGTCAAAACGGCGTAGTAGTAGCAACATTAACCGGACCTACAAATGCACAAGGACAAAACCCAGTGACGGTTACCGTTCCTTTATGTCATGGTGTTCCTTTTGATTTATTTTGGAACAATGGCGGGTTTTTCCCAGCAGAGATTGGATTAACCGTTCAAGAAGCTTTAGCGCCACAAGAAATTATTTATACAAAACCACCGGGAACCGGTACAGCAGGTACCGTATTATATACAGGGACGGGAGAATGTTTCCCTCCTTCTTGCCCGAAACCCAATACAGTTACCATTACAGGGATTACACAAACCGATGCTAACGTTGGTTGGACTGAAGCTGGCACCGCAACACAATGGGAAATCTACTTAGTTCCTATTGGTTCACCAGCTCCTACGGCTACTAGTGTTGGAATCATCACGACTTTAAATCCGTATTTATTTACAGGCTTGACACCAGCAACGCAATACGACGTTTATGTTAGAGCTCTTTGCTCGTCCACTGATATTAGTTTCTGGTCAAGCAAACGTACGTTCTCCACTTTAATTCCAAATGACGAGTGTATCAACGCAACGGTTACTCCAGTGAATCCAACGACCGAATGTGTGCAAACGGCCTCAGGAAGTTTGATTGGAGCAACAGCTTCTCCAAATGGCAATACTTGTTTTGGAGCGGATGATGATGACGTATGGTTCCAATTTACCGCTACCAGTAACCAACACTCCATATCCTTAATTAACATAGCCGGTGGTACAACTGATTTATTTCATGTACTTTACAGCGGTACTTGCGATGCGTTAACGCAATTGTATTGTAGCGACCCGAACCAAAGCGTAGCTACTGGTTTAACCATTGGACAAACCTATTATATTCGAGTGTACTCTTGGACCGGCGTAGCAGGGCAAACCTCTACGTTTGATGTATGTGTAGGTACAATACCACCTCCTATTACCACTAATAATACCTTATACACCAATCAGCAATTAGTTGAAGATATCTTTTTAAATTCAACTTGTGCAAGTGTTTCTAATATTACCTCTTCTACAGGAACCGACTTTGGCTCGACTAACGGAATTGGATATTTCAACCAAAACGGTTCAAGTTTCCCTTTTACAGACGGTATTGTGTTAACTAGTGGAAATGCTATAAATGCGCCCGGACCAAACTCTACTACATTGAGTGACGGAGATTTTAACTGGACAGGAGATGCACAATTAGAAGGTATCGTACTAGCGGCAACGGGTAATGCGATGAACTCTAAAAACGCAACTAAATTAGAATTTGATTTTATCCCACTAACGGACAGTATCAATTTCAACTTTATTTTTGCTTCGGAGGAATATGGTACCTTCCAATGTGATTACTCGGATGCTTTTGCCTTTTTATTAACGGATATTGCTGCTGGAACCACCACGAACTTGGCCGTGATTCCAAATACAACTACGCCCGTATCGGTAGTTACAATACGCGATAATCAATATAATGCTAACTGTGGCTCAGTTAATGCAGAGTATTTTGGCGATTTCTACGGCTTTGGTGGATTAGACCCACTAAGTTCTCCAACGAATTTCAATGGTAGCACAGTGCCATTAACAGCAACCTCAACGGTAATTCCGGGACATCAATACCATATTAAATTGGTTATTGCCGATCGTTTAGATACTGCTTTTGATTCGGCTGTATTCTTAGAAGGAGGAAGTTTAGATATTGGTAACATTAACTTAGGAACAGATTTCCTTCAAGCAACTAATACCGCATTGTGTACGGGTCAAAGCTATACCATTAATAGTGGACTTAATCCTGCCCAATATACGTTCTCGTGGACCTATAATACTAATCCGATTCCGAATGAAACAGGACCAAATTTAACGGTTACACAACCCGGAACTTATGGGATTTCTGCGCAATACGTAAATACTACTTGTGCCGCTTCGGATACGATTACCATCGAATATTATGATCCCATTGTAACGGGTACGCCAAATAATTTGACGTTATGTAGTGATAATGGTACTGCGATTTTTGACTTAAGTCAGAATGATGCTGCTACTTTGGGCACATTGAATCCCGCTAATTATAGTGTTTCTTATTATGCTAGTAGTGATGACGCCGCTGCGCCAACATCGGCTAACGTGTTGCCTACCTTATATTCAAATACAAGTAACCCACAAACTATATACGTGCGTGTGCAAAATACGACCTCAGGATGTTATGAAATAAGAACTTTTACGTTGAATGTTACGTCGCAAGTAGTTGCTCCAACCTTTACTGACTTCACCATTTGTGAAGGAGATACCGCAAGTTTGCCTGCTGTGTCTAATAACGGAATCGTTGGAACTTGGACCCCTGCCACTATAGATAATACACAAACCTTAACGTATACCTTTACACCAGGTCCAAATCAATGTGCGGCTAATGGTTCTATCGTAGTTACGGTTACTCCGAAAACGCCAACTACCTTTGCTCCTGTTGCCTTGTGTGTAGGTGCTCCTGCTCCGGCATTACCAGCAACCTCGCTAGAAGGATTTACAGGTACTTGGAATCCAGCTACCATAGACAATACACAAACGGTAACGTATACCTTTACTCCTACTGCAGGCCAATGTGCTGCTGCTGGAACGTTGACGATTACACCTACTCCAAATGTGACACCCGTATTCCCATTAGGGACTTCATTAACGTCCTGCGCCTCTGCTGTAGCTACGCAAGTATTATTGCCAAACCTATCCGCTAATGGCATTACAGGAACTTGGAGTCCATCAACTTTGGATTATTTTACTCCTGGAACCACCGTCTACACATTTACACCATCAACGGGTCAATGTGCCACAACAACTACTTTAACAGTTACTATTACGGCTAATGTGACACCGACATTTACACAGGTAGCTCCAATTTGTATAGGAGATGCTTTAGCAGCACTACCTACTTCATCACTGGAAGGAATTACCGGTACTTGGGCACCAGCGTTAAACAACACTGCTACGACTACTTACACCTTTATTCCAACACCATCGACGGGTATACCAACCAACCTAATTACAAACGGTGACTTTACATCAGGTAATAACGGATTTAGCTCCGATTATCAATACCTAGCAAATGCAGGCTTAAATGGCGTTCAAAAAGCATATGGTATCGTAACGGCAGCTAATGCATGGTTCCAGTTTTTCCCTGCTTGTACTAGTAGTGCTCCATCTGGAGGAAACATGATGGTGATTGATGGATCAACAAGCAATGGTGGTAATGATAAAGTATGGGGACAAACGGTAACCGTTACTCCAAACACCAACTATACCTTTAGTTATTGGATGCAAACCGTTGCAACTCCTAACTTAGCCAACATGGAAGTGCTTATTAATGGAAGCTCGATAGGCATTGCCACAGCACCGGTCTCGAATTGTTTGGCTGCACAATACAGCTACACTTGGAACTCAGGTGGGGCAACAACAGCGCAAATTGCAATGTATGACAGAGCTACTGCCTCAAATGGAAATGACTTTTCGATCGATGATATTTCGTTAGTAGCAGCAGCAGGGAATCCTTGTGCTTCTGAGACTTCCATGACCATTCAAGTCAATCAAAAAACAACTGCCACCTTTGCCGCTATTGCTCCATTGTGTATTGGAGAACCTGCTCCATCCCTTCCAACAACATCACTTGAAGGGTATACAGGAACTTGGTTACCGACTACGATAGATACGAATGCAGCGGGCACCTATACCTTTACCCCAGATGCAGGACAGTGTGCTGATACGGGAACGTTAGCAATTACTTTACAAGCAGGATTTGATTTTACTATTGATGGTGCTTGTTTAAACAATGACTATACTTTAACGGTGTCGGCATTAGCTTCTACCTTTGATATTGCAACCGCTACTTATGTATGGCAAAACAGCAATAGTCAAACAGTAGGTCTTAACGCTAATACGTTTAATGTAACAGCATATTTAGCCTCTACCCCAGCAACCGAAGCGATGCCAGTTATCTACACGGTAACCGTTACGACTGCTGATGCTTGTTCCAAAACACATAACTATACAGTCGACAGTGTTGCCTGTGAAATTCAAAAAGGAATCTCAGCGGATAATGATGGTATCAATGACAACTTTGATTTGACAGGTTATAACGTTAAATCATTAAGTATCTTCAACCGTTATGGACTTAAAGTTTATAGTAAATCGGCTTATACCAATCAATGGATTGGTCAATCAGATGCTGGCGATGAGTTACCGGATGGTACTTATTTCTATGTGATTGAATTGAATGACAATCAGGCATCAAAATCAGGTTGGATTTATATTAACCGTAAACAATAACAAACAAGAAAGCCCCGAGAATCTCGGGGCTTTTTTTTACTTAAGGACAACGGCTTCTTTTAAAACCGCTTTTAGGATTTGATTATCAATCGCTTCAAGCGATATATATCGGAGGGATTTAACGGTGTTCCTGCCGTTATCAGCTATGAGGTGTTGTTTGTTCTGTAGTAGTTGGAATCCTTTGGCAAAACCAACATCTACAAATTGTTTTTTAGAATTTACCTTGAGGTAGCAAAGCGGTTTTTTGTTATAATAAAAATAAGGAACCATCCATTTAAATTCTAAGGTAGCTGATGGTATGGTACGCTCTACAACTGAAATTATGTGTAATAGCATAGCTTGATATCCTTCGGGCTGGTTTAAAATATAGAGCTCCTGAGGTTTCATTTAGTCGATACCATATTGATCAAAAAGATAAATAAGAGAAGCCATGGTGGCAGCACCTAATTCTAATTCTCTTTTGTTCACCGCTTCAAAGGTATCGTTAGCCGCATGGTGATAGTCAAAGTACCTTTGGGAATCAGGTTTGAGTCCGGCCTTGACAATTTTTGTGGAAGTTAAAGGTTCGATATCAGAGCCCGAATGTCCTTTTACAAAACTATGAATTAAGTACGGTTCGAACAAGCCCTTCCAGCCTAGTACCCGATTAAAATTGGCTTCATCTGCTTCAAAAGAAAAGCCTCTTGGCGAGAAACCTCCCGAATCACTTTCTAGGGCAAAGATGTGGTTTTCATTATTGTTTTTGGATAATTCTTCGTATTTCTTTCCGCCTCTACCCCCAAACTCTTCATTCATAAACAACACCACTCTTATGGTGTTTTTAGGACGATACTGCAATTGTTTATACAATTCTAATACTTCCATGGCTTGCACACAACCTGCGCCGTCGTCTTGCGACCCATCGGCTAGATCCCAAGAGTCGAGGTGTCCTCCTACAACCATAATCTTATCGGGATGTTCGGTTCCTGTAAGTTCTCCTACTACATTATGCGACAGTACATCTTCATACTGATGGCAGTCCATTTTCATGTAGAATTGTAACTGGGAATTTGCTTTTAACTGTTGGCTCAACAATTCGGCTCCTTTAGTAATAATGGCTGCAGTGGGTATGTATTGTTCTTTAGGTAAGTCACCATAACTTTGCATACCGGTATGCGGAAAATCGTCTAGGCGTAAGTTCATCGAACGAACGATGGTTCCCACGGCTCCTAACTTGGCTGCTTCTTTAGCACCGGCATAGCGTTGGTCAACGCAATTGCCATAGGACTTAAATGATTCAATGTTATCAGGTTCCATAGGGCGGTTGAAGAATACTATTTTCCCCTTCACTTTATCGATTCCTAATTGTTTTAATTCTTCTATTCCTTGTACTTCCACGACAGCGGCTGTTAGTCCTTTTTTGGCTGTCGCTATAGAGCCTCCAAGCGCACAAATCGGCACGGGTGTTTTTTTATTATTGCTAATGAAGTAAGCCGTTTCTTTCTCCCCTCTAACCCAATGTGGCACCAGTACTTCTTGCAAATAGACTTTGTCTAATCCTAAAGTTTCTAATTGCGCTTTCACATAATCTACTCCTTTTTGAGCACTAAGCGATCCCGAGGGACGAGCTCCTATAGTATTGGACAAATCATCTAACCAAGCATAGCAATGCGACTGTGTTAAGGCGTTATGATACAAGTCCTTGAGCATTTTTTCGTCAGAAGTTTGAGCATTTGAGTACGATGTGACAGCCAGTAACGTGGCTATTGCTATATTTTTCATGGAGGATATTTTCTCCAAAAATAAATGAAAAAACATTTGGTTGTACCATTAATATTCTTTTACTTTGTATTTCAAAGTACTTTACAATGGAAGCAAAAGATTATCTAAAAGACATTACTGAAATCAAGAACATGATGGACCGTTCTTCACGATTTATATCGCTAAGTGGTTTGTCGGGCGTATTAGCGGGTATCTATTGTTTGATTGGTGCTGTTTTAGCCTATACGACACTTTACACGGATGCAAGTTCAATGGGGAATTATTCCGTTGTAATCGTCAGCCAAGAAAAAGTGGAACGGTTGTTTATCATTGCACTTACGGTTATTGTATTATCCTTGATAACCGGAATAAGCTTTAGCATGCGCAAGGCAAAAAAAAGTAACGAATCCTTATGGAATTCTTCTTCGCGTCGTTTGGTTATCAATTTTGCCATACCGTTATTTACGGGAGGATTCTTTATCTTGTTTTTAATCGAAAAAGAAATCTTAGGCCTTGTAGCACCCCTTACCCTGCTGTTTTATGGCCTAGCCTGTGTTAATGCCAGTAAATACACGTTGGGTGACGTACGCTATCTCGGTATCACGTTAATTATACTAGGCTTATTATCTACGTGGTTCTTAGGCTATGGCCTATTATTTTGGGCTTTAGGATTTGGTGTTTGCCACATCCTCTATGGTGGAATCATGTATTTTAAATATGATAGAAATTAACCGTGAAGAACATCATCCAAAATATTAATAAGGCTTTTGATCACCGAATTCGTTTGGGCATCATGTCGGTACTTATGGTGAACGACGGTGCTGATTTTACGGAACTCAAAGAATTGCTTGGGGTGACTGATGGCAACCTAGCTAGCCATGCTAAAGCCTTAGAATCGGAAGACTATATTATGGTAGAAAAACAGTTTATTGGTAAAAAACCCAATACAAAATATAGTGCGACAGCAACAGGAAAGAAAGCCTTTAAGGAGCATATCGAAGCTCTTGAAAAATTAATACAGAAACGTTAACCTATTTTTTTAACTATTTACTTTGAAATTCAAAGTACTTTCAAACAAGCCTATGAAAGATTTACTGCTAGAAAGAATGTACGAATGGAGCAGCCAATACTACCTCCGTTACTTTAGAAAAAACGATCCGTGGTCTATTACATCCAAGGAATTAATGGTCTATCCGCAAGAGAGTTTGGGATTTCATTTGTATTGCTTTCATTTAAAATACAATTTGGCCTTAAAACCCAATTTAGAAGAACACGATATCATCCATGTTTTGACGCAAACAGGTGTTACCGTTGCTGATGAAGTTAGCCTCCAATATTTCCTTTTAGGGAATGGTAAAAAAAGTCCCTATATGTTCTTAGCCCTATTGACAGGCACAGTCTTCTATCCCACACATGTAAAAACATTTTGGCGCTTTTACCAAAGAGGCCGATGTGCTCATAAATTTTATGATTTGCCTTTTAAAAACATGCTGCTGTTGCCTGTAAACCGTATTCAAACCACTTTTAACATACATTAATTATGGAATCTGATTGTTATAACACAAAATCCACTACTGCTTTTTCTACTTATTTAGCCGTACTCTCGTTTAGTATTGGTACGTTTTTATTTGTACTCCATCTAATTTTTCCAAACGAAGATGGCATCATAATCCTTGGCTTTTTCTATGTACTATTTGCCATCCTTATCAATAGCTTATCGCTCTTGAATCTCTGCTACCTATGCATAACCGACCCTGAAAACCGCGAAACGAATGCCATACGGATTCTAATCTTACTGGCTAACATTCCGATAGCCCTACTCTATTTCTATATCGTCCTGCACAAAAACTAATCATAAATCTTTAAATCATAATATCATGGAACATTCAGAAAATCAGCACAATGAACCCCATTCTTTTTTTCAATCTAATACCGCTAAAATGGTTATGGTGGGCTTTCTCACTTTAGTATTACTTATTCCCTTGTTTTTTGTACAAGACTTAATCAAAGAGCGCACCCAACGCAAAACCGAAATGGTAGATGAAGTCACCGAATTGTGGGGCAAGGACATCTTATTTTATGGTCCAATTTTAAGGGTTCCTTACACAACCTACGAAACATATAACGTGACAAATCCGAAGACGAACGCCACCACTATACAGCGAAAAACAACCACGGAGTATGCTTACTTCTTTCCAAATGCGTTGCGAAACACGAGTAATGTAAAGAAGAATGAATCGCTAAAAAGAGGCATATTTAACCACGTAGTTTTTACAGCTGACCTTACTTTTAAAGGTGATTTCAGTAATTTAAATCTGGCCAAACTTGGCCTTACCGAGGAGCAGATGCAATGGGACAAAGCTGCAATAGTGGTAAAAACAACCAATCTAAAGAGCATTAAAAGTGAGTTAAAAATCCAATTGAATGCCAACAAATTCAATTTTGAACCGCAAAACAGCGAGAAAAGCGAATACAGTGTCCTGGCAACCAATGCTTTTAATTATAAAGAAATTAATGCGACCGGAAAGCTTTCCTTCGATTTTAGCATTATTTATAATGGTAGTAGGAGTCTAAAATTCATACCTATTGGCAAGACTACCACCGTTAGCGTTACCTCTGATTGGGAGTCTCCTAGTTTTGAAGGCTCCTTTGCGGCAACCGATACCACCAAGACGGTCAACCAGCAAGGATTTCACGCAGATTGGAAGGTCCTAGACATCAATAGAACATTCGCCCAGCAATATACAAAGGAGTTACCCGACTTGGACGATTACTTATTTGGCGTTAAACTGATTCAAACGGTGGACGAGTACCAACAAAATGAGCGAGCCTCTAAGTATGGCTTCTTAGTAATTGGACTGACCTTCTTAATTTTCTTCCTAATCCAATCCATCAGTAAGATAAACATTCATATTTTCCAATATAGCATGATTGGCTTAGCGCTGATTATGTTCTATACGCTGTTAATTTCGATTACAGAGCACAGTAGCTTTAGTTTAGCCTATGCCCTAGCGGGAAGTTCCGTGGTGGTACTGATCACCCTTTATTCGGTCTCTATTTTGAAAAACAAAAAGTTTCCTTTGTTTATTGGGACTGCCCTAACGGTGTTGTACACCTTCATTTATGTGATCATTCAAATGGAAGATTATGCTTTGCTAGTGGGCAGTATCGGACTCTTTGCCATCTTAGCCGGAGTAATGTACTGCTCCCGAAAAATAGATTGGCATACGACATAAACTAAATTGCTTTACCTCCAAAAAAGCCTGCTCAATCGAGCGGGCTTTTCTTTTTCTTGGCAAATAAATTAAAAAGTTTATATTTGAATCCTAGCTAGTTATAGCATTTAGAAACGACCAACTTTAAAAATTTACCCAGTATGTTAAAAAGAAGCACTGCATTTGCCCTTATCATTTTATTTCAATTAGTAGTGGTAGGCTGTAAAAACAAACAACAAAAAGCCAATGATTTTGTGACCTCCTATAATTTATCGGCACCTATGATCACGAATAGCATTATTGCTTCAACTAAGGCGAAATTATTGGACAATAGTGATATCGAAATTAAATTCAACACTAATTTGGAATACAACGATGGCAATAAAGAAATGTTTGCGCAGTTTCTACCCAACTTAATGAACAGCGTATTCACGAAAGAGCAATCCTCTAGTGATTTATTGGACGAAGGGGTAAAGTTTACGTTTTATTTTTATGCGGTAAGTGGCGTTGAATTAAATTCATTTGTAGTGGACAAGCAAACCTTGCAAAAATTTCTCAAACCCACGGTAAAAGATGCTGCTGCGGCCACTTTAGGCAGTCATGCTAATTTATCGCCTCAATTACAAGAGATGCTAGTGGTCATGAATAAAAGTTTGCCTATCGAGAACAAAGCCGAAGGAACCAAAATTACCAAAATTGATATTGTAGGTAAGGAATTGATCTACACCGTTGAAGTTAAAAATGATATTGTACCCATGCTAAAACAAGAAGGTGCTGCAAGCCTATTAAAAGAAGGCATACTAAGAGATAACAATTACAGCGTCTTACTTAGTGGCATTAGACGATTTGGCGTATCCGTGATACGGTACCAATACTTGGATTCAAAAGGGACTAAAATTAACGAAGTCGTTATTGACGCTAACGCAAAGTAGGAAACATGAGCGATGAACGACCGGTATGGAAAACCGTACTTAGCATTTGCGTCAGCTTGTTTTTAGTGATTCGTTTAGCATACACTTGCTCTAAAATGAGTGATCCTAAGCCGGCCTACCAACAAAATGTATACCAGGACCTGCAAAACAACGAAGCCATTCAAAACTACCAGCAAGCGGTACGCGAAGCTAGCACTGCCCGCTCGAATAAACTACTGTATTTATCCTATCATGCGCTCGACAGCCTGCCGCTGAATGAAAAAAAACAGTATGCCGTGACTAAATTGAGCCAAGACACGCTAGTTACTTTGGATCTTTCCACTAAAATTAAAGTTACTAAAGAGTCCTTTTTTCAGAAAAACTACGATGACTCCTTAAAACTGGCTTTTAAAACTCCTGAGAACCTCACCGTATTCATCCATGATTTTGAAAGCAAGCAAGATTGCGAAACCAATTTCAAGAGTTTGAAGCGAGGCATGAACCTTTCGTCCTTGCAATATGACAAAGGGACGGCTAAAGCCAAACTTTTTGCCTACAGCTTAACCCATAACAACATCAAATTCAACGGGTATTGCATTGGCATTCAAAGCGACAACTATTGTTTGTTCTTGGAATTTGAAAGTGATAAAATCGCAAAAAAAGCCTTAAAAGAAAAGGCACTAACCTACATGCTTAGTGTTTTACATTCCCACAAATAGCACTACCAAAGACCCTATTCTTATCGATAGAAAGGAACTTCCCATGGCGTTTCATGCCGATACCACAATTGTCCTTCAGAAACCGTTAGAGGACACTCAAAATTATTGGTGTACAAGCCGCCGGTACCTAATCCCTGTGGCATAGGATTATGTTGAAGGTAGGTAAATTGGGCAATCGCATTTAAGCCAATATTACTTTCTAAGGCCGAAGTAATCCACCATCCAATTTTGTACTTATTGGCAAGGGCAATCCATTCAAGCGTACCTCTAAAACCTCCTATAAAACTTGGCTTCAAAATGATGTACTGCGGCCTTACTTTTTGCAGCAGCACTTCTTTATCATCTGCTGTCAAAACCCCAATAAGCTCTTCGTCGAGCGCTATAGGAATTGGTGTACTTTTACAGAGTACTGACATCATGTCAGTATTGTTTTTTTGTATAGGTTGCTCTATGCTATGTAATTTAAAGCCAGCTAATTGATTTAATTTAGATAAAGCTTCATTTGAACTAAATGCCCCGTTAGCATCTACCCGTATTTCAATAGCCTCTTCCTTGAAATTTTGACGAATATAGTGCAAAAGCCCTAGCTCTTTATCAAAATCTAGCGCTCCTATTTTCAGTTTTATACAGGTGAAACCTGCATCTATTTTAGCTTCGATTTGCGCTTTCATATTGCCCTCATCCCCCATCCAAACCAAACCATTAATAGGAATGCTTTTAGCGTTTTCCGTAAAGGCTGAAGGGAACAATTCAAAAGGCGTTTTACTCTCTAAGGACAAGAAAGCCATTTCAACACCAAACTGAATAGAAGGAAATTCAACAAGCGCTTCCCATAACACCTCTTTCCCTAAATGAATGTTTTGACACACCCATTGGAGTTGGGCTTCATAATCGGGGCGGTCGTCAATAGAGAGACCTCTTAGGAGACCACATTCCCCTATTCCTCTTTTACCATTAGCCTCCAGAAGAATAAACCAAGTTTCTTTAGTAGTCAAAACCCCTCGCGAAGTACCGGAAGGGGTTTTAAATTGGAGTAAATACTGCTTGTAGGTTGCTTTCATGCTATAACACCAAGCTTTCCCCTATTTCTAACAGCATCAAGTCTTTTCCAGCATCAAAGAAAACCTTTTTAGCTTCCTCATGGTTCACTACAATATATCCAAAGGTATCGTAATGGCAACCTAGCACTTTATCGCAATTCACGAAGTCGGCTGCAATAACCGCATCCTGCACATCCATGGTAAAGTTATCGCCAATCGGGAAAATGGCTAAATCCAACTTGGTACGCATTGGAATCAGCTTCATATCCATGGTAAGCGCGGTGTCGCCCGCGATGTAGATGTTTTTATGTTCGCTCTCAATTACGAAGCCCCCCGGATTACCGCCATAGGAGCCGTCAGGAAACGAACTGGAATGCACCGCCGCAACGTATTTAACTTTACCAAAATCAAACGACCAGCTGCCACCATGATTCATTGGGTGACTTTGCAATCCTTTACTTCCATAATACGTGGCAATTTCGTAGTTAGACACAATCACCGCATTGTTGTTTTTAGCAATTTGCTCGGTATCCAAGACATGATCTTGGTGCGCGTGTGTCAGCAGTACATAATCCACCTTTAATGCATTCACATCGATATGAGCCGCCTTTGGGTTGGCCGAAATAAATGGATCCACTAAAATATGTTTGCCACCAACTTCAATTCCGATGCAAGCATGGCCATAAAATGTTATTTTCATAAGGTTCGTTATAAAGGGTTATACGTAATTCACGATCATATCCGAGATGAAGAATATTAAACAAAGTGCTAGCAATATCGAAAGCAAAAAGGTGCTAATGGCTAACTTCTTTAATTCGGGATCCAATAGTTTCGGATTTTTATTTCGGTGTACCGTGATTAAATGGCTAATTAAAGGAAAATAAGCCACTACAAAGAGGTATTGGTCGAAATGAAACGCATTTAAGTACGCGAATACTAAAACCAAAAGCATCGCCGAAACCACTAAGAAGTAGTGGTATTTCTTAGCGTTAGCCCCACCCATTTTGACTACAATGGTGTTCTTACCCACTTTGCGATCGCTCGCTTCATCGCGCATATTGTTTAAGTTGAGCACGCCTACACTTAGAAACCCTATGGCGGTAGCAGGCAGCAATAACAACCAATCGATTGATTTAGAAAACATGAAATACACGCCAAACGTACTTACAAGACCAAAGAATACAAACACAAACACATCACCGTAACCACTATACCCGTATGCTCCTTTCCCTACCGTGTAGCGGATAGCAGAAGCAATCGCTAGAATCCCCAACACAAAAAAGACTAACGAGTAGAGCAAATAACTTTCTTTGAACGCAAAATAAATGAGTGCCAGCGCAAACCCCAGTGTAATGATCGAAGTAAGCACCATGGCTCGTTTCATTTCGGCAGGCGAGATTACCCCACTTTGTATGGCTCTTTTAGGACCTACCCGGTCAGCGTTGTCAGTCCCCTTCACACCGTCTCCGTAATCGTTGGCAAAATTGGAAAGTATCTGCAATCCAAGTGTGGTTAAGAGCGCAAAAATGACTATTTTCCAATTAAACATGGCTTGCGACATGGCGTAAAAACTTCCAACTAAAATCCCTGATACCGACAACGGTAAGGTTCTAAGGCGTGCGGCTTCAATCCAGTGTTTCATAGGTACTTATTCTAATTTAAAGGTTTACATCCAATTACTATCGGAGGTTTCTATTTCATACAACCAAAGGTTGACGTATTCCTGTATTCTTTTAAAATCTCCCAAATGAAAGGTGACATTCCCGCCAGCGGTATGGAGGGTAAGCGAACCAATATTCAGGCTTTTGTGCCAAAACAACTGTGACGTGGTGATGGCTTGAATCTTCTCTAGGCTTATGATTTGGTTATCAACATCCCACGCCCCGCTTTGCTTTATAATGTGTTCTTGACTGATAAACAAGCGATAATTACGAAACCCGAAGGCCAAAACTACCAAAAAAAACACGCTATAGCCTACGGCAAAATGGCGGTACTGAAAAACCGTGGCATCCCCGTAATGACCAACCAAATAATAACCGAATAAAGGTAACACAATTAAGAGCAATATCGAAAACCCTAGCTTTCTAAAATTAGGCGTCAGCATAGCTCCTTTTTTTGGGAGCTTATGAAATAAAAGCTTTAAGATGCCGTCTCTTTCAACCGCATTGCAACCTGGTATTTCGATAACCGACTTGCGGTCTTCCTTCCCGTCACTAATTGCTTGTCGGATTGTTATTTCAAGCACGTTTAGTTTCTTTTGGAAATAGTTTTGGGACACCTTAACGATTTGAACCTTTTCGGGCTTCAAGATGGTGCTTTGGGTGTTTATTAAGCCATGAAAGAGCACTAATGCCCCCTTGTGTTTCGTGATTGTAAAATCAAAAAACTTGATTAGCGTGCGCCCCACATTGATGACAAAGACCACAGTTACCACTAGCAATACCGCGAGCAGTATGGTGTATGCGACCGAGTTCTTGGTGACAAAAGCTTGTACCGATTCGTTTTCCCATACCTCTTCCTGCCCTAAGTTACGCAAGTTGTCCATGACGGTGAAGAAGAAGGTTAGGATAAGTCCGATGCTCCTAACGTAATGGGACGTAACCCCCACTTTGATTAAACTGATGAAGTTAATCTTTAAGAACGATTCTTCTACTGCAGCTGGAGCTTCAGCTTCAGGAACAAGACTTGTGTTCTCGATAGGCTTGCTGTTGTTCTCAAGCAACTTTGCCTTAAGCGCAAGTGCCAAATCATGGGACACTGCCTTGATATTTCCTTCCTTCTTATCGCTACCCGCCGTATCCACATCAAGCGCAAATACCCCGATCAAGCGTTGAATTAAAGATTGCTTGATGTTTACTTGTTGGATTTTATGGAGTTGTATCGTCGTTTTGGTCTTGTTAATAATTCCTTCACTGACGATGAATTCGTCGCGGTCTTCATCGATATAGAAGGTGAAATTGCGGTATTTCAAATAGGCAATAACGCCAACCACCACCAAGAATGCAAGGGCTCCAAGAGCAAAGTAACCCCAACTAAAGTGCTTCGCCTTGACGAAAGCCACGAGCAATAAAGGCCAGAAGGCTCTTCCTAGCTTTTGGACAGTATCGGCAAACATGACCACGATACCGACCGCTGATTGCCGTTGTGGTTGGTTAAAATTGGACATATCCCTAAAGTTGTTTTTGAATTTTACCCATTAGCAATTGCTTGATATCTTCGGCTTCTTCTTTGCGAATACCTGGAATTTCTATGTCACTAGAGACGCCTCCAGCGGTGAATATTTCTACTTTGGCTAAGCCAAACCACCTAGAAACTAATCCTTCATGTAATGCAACGTGCTGTACTCTATTATAAGGAATTACCATGGTATTCGTAGCAATAATTCCTTTGCGGTAGATGACATCATGCTGCCGAAACGCATACGCTTTCTTGCGGAAAGAAACACGCGATAAAAACAACACTAACACGAATAAAACTGCCAAGCCTCCAAAGAGTAATGCTTTTTGACTAACCACCTCTTCGACCAAATACAAGATTGTGATTAGTGCTGTAAAGAGCAAGACAAATGCGGCGCCAACTCCTAGTGCAATAACATTCCAATAGGCAGCCTGCAATGTCGTTAAAGCAACTTGTTCGTATCTAGGCAACGCTTTGGTATCAATCGTTTCATTTGTAAAGTCCTCCATGGTCTATTTATGAATTTGTTGTTATGGAATCCATTTGTTTTTCCCGAAGTTGGGCTTTCTCTTTTCCAAGAAAGCATTTCTACCTTCGATTGCCTCATCGGTCATGTAGGCTAAGCGCGTGGCTTCTCCAGCAAACACTTGTTGGCCTACCATCCCATCATCTGTTAGGTTCATGGCAAATTTAAGCATCTTAATGGATGTTGGTGATTTAGCCAAAATCTCTTGTGCCCATTCGTAAGCGGTCGCTTCTAGTTCGTCATGCGGAATCACGGCATTCACCATTCCCATATCAAAGGCCTCTTGCGCATTGTAATTGCGTCCTAAGAAGAAAATCTCTCTAGCCTTCTTTTGCCCTACCATTTTGGCTAAGTAGGCCGAACCGTATCCGCCGTCAAAACTAGTCACATCGGCATCCGTTTGTTTGAAAATAGCGTGTTCTTTACTGGCTAGCGTTAAGTCGCAAACTACATGCAAACTGTGTCCACCACCTACGGCCCAACCCGGGACTACGGCAATAACCACTTTTGGCATGAAGCGGATTAGCCGTTGAACTTCTAAAATGTTTAAACGATGGTACCCATCTTCTCCCACGTAACCTTGATGCCCACGAGCTTTTTGATCGCCTCCGCTGCAGAATGACCATATACCATCTTTGGAAGACGGCCCTTCAGCCGACAACAAAACCACTCCAATCGAAGTATCTTCCATCGCATCGTAGAAGGCATTATAGAGTTCGCTAGTCGTTTTCGGACGGAACGCATTGCGCACGTCTGGTCGGTTAAACGCGATACGGGCTACCCCCTGTGATTTTTTATAAGTGATGTCTTCGTATTCCTTTACGGTTTCCCATTGTATTTGACTCATAGACAAAGGTTTTAAAACAGGTTTTATATTTTTTCGTTAAAAAAACAACCGAACGTATAAATTCTATTATTTTAGCGTAAAAATAAATCATTTTTTGACTTTAACCTCATTACCACTCATAATCTTATGAAGAAAACAATATTTTATTTTGCTGCTTTATCTTTTTGTTTACATGGATATTCTCAAGCTTATGAATTTCAAACTATTAAAGATATCGAAGCTAATCCGGTAATCTCACAAGACCATACCGGAACTTGCTGGAGTTTCTCCACAACTTCCTTTTTGGAAGCTGAAATTATCCGCCTCACGGGCAAGCACATTGATCTCTCCGAAATGTATAACGTACGTGAGACTTACCCTAAAAAAGCTTGGGTTTACATCATGCGACAAGGAAAAGCGCAGTTTGGTGAGGGCGGATTGGCGCATGACGTCATTAACTCGGCACGGAATAACGGATTAGTACCGCAAAGTGCTTACACTGGCAAATTGAATCCCGGGGAGGAATACAGCGATGTCGAATTGAAAGCCGTGCTAGAGAACTTGGTTAAAACCTATGTAGCAAATCCAAACAAGGAATTATCGCCACGTTGGAAAGAGGCTGTAAATGGTGTGCTAGATGCTTATATGGGAAAAGCACCTACTGAGTTTTCTTATGAAGGAAAGCAGTATACTCCGAAGACCTTTATGGAAAGTACGAAGTTGAATCCGAAGGATTATGTGACTATATCTTCCTATACGCATGAGGTTTATTACAAGCCGTTTTTACTAGATATCCCTGATAATTTCTCCAATGGATTGTTTTACAATGTGCCTTTAGATGAATTTATTCAAAATATTGACAATGCGATAGATAAAGGATTTACTTTAGCTATCGATGCCGACGTGAGTGAAGCCACTTTTGCGGGCAAGAAAGGCATTGCTGTGATTCCGGATTCCGAGGCCGATAGCAAAGCCATCTTGAACGAAATCAAGCCTGAGAAAACCATTACGGCGGCGTATCGTCAGCAGGAGTTTGAGAACTACAATACGACGGATGATCACTTAATGCATATTGTTGGGAAAGTAAAAGACCAAAAAGGAAATCTGTACTACAAAGTAAAAAACTCTTGGGGGCAAGATGCCGGCAAGAATGGATTTGTGTACATGAGTGTTGCATATTTGCGACTGAAAGCGATTTCAGTTTTAGTTCACAAAGACGGTTTAGTAGCCAAAACGAAAGCGTCGTTGGGAATTCAATAACGACCGCAATACCCTATAGAGAAGCCCGCACGTTTTAAAACTTGCGGGCTTTTTAATTTTATTTCTATATTTAGCGCACTAAAAACCAACCCTATGAAGCATTTTACCCGAGAAGAACGTCTGAAAATACTCTTTAGTTTCCCTGTTATCATTGCGGCCTTAGGCTATTTTGTGGACATCTATGACTTGTTGTTGTTTGGGATTGTTCGGATACCGAGTTTGAATGCTATGGGCTTGGATGTGGACAAAGTGGGCACGATGATTATCAACTACCAGATGATGGGATTGGTTTTAGGAGGCATCTTGTGGGGCGTGTATGGCGATAAGAAAGGGCGCTTATCCGTGTTGTTTGGCTCCATTTTGGTCTATTCTTTGGCTAATATCGCTTGTGGGTTCTTGCCCGATATGGCTTTTACCGACAAAGCCATGGCTTATGCTTGGCTGCGTTTTATAGCGGGTGTAGGTTTGGCTGGCGAACTGGGTGCGGGTATTACCTTGGTTTCGGAGACCTTGCCCAAAGAATTGCGTGCGATGGGCACTTCCATAGTTGCGGGATTTGGCGTCTTAGGTGCTGTTGCGGCTCAGTTTACGGTGGAATTGGCGGGAAGCTGGACCACAGCCTACATCATTGGCGGAAGCTTAGGTCTGGTTTTACTCGTCCTGCGCATCAGTGTGGCTGAGAGTGGTATTTACCTAGACGTCAAAAAAGACAAAACGGTGCAACGCGGCAACTTCTTTATGTTCTTTACCCAGCGGGACTTGATGGTGCGCTATTTGAAGTGCGTGCTGATTGGGATTCCTATTTGGTACTGCATGGGTATCCTGGTGTTTATGGCAAACCAATTTGCCCCTGAGATGGGTATTGGCACCATCAACCCTGGAAAGGCGATTATGTGGGCTTATATTGCGACTTCGGTGAGTGATTTTAGCTGCGGCTATATTTCCCATTTGTTGCATTCGCGAAAGAAAACCATGTTGTATATGCTGCTTTTCACTTTAGTGGGTGTGACACTCCTCCTCTTTAGCGGCCCAAAAACCGAAAACATGTATTACTTCTATTGTGCTTGGATTGGACTCGGCTGTGGCTTCTGGGCGATGTTCATCACCGTTGCGGCGGAGCAATTTGGCACCAACTTACGCAGTACGGCCACGACGAGTATTCCGAATATGGTACGCGGAACGGTTCCTCTACTCCTACTGGGTTTTGATTATATGAAGCAAAGCACCACTGTGATCCATTCTGCAGCCGTTTTAGCCCTGATCACCTTTGCATTAGGCATCTATGCCACTTTGACGATAAAAGAGACGCATAATCGAGATATGGATTTCTTAGAATAGAAAATACTTTGTTTCAAATTTACTAAGCTTCGCTATGTCAGTCATCTCGTGCTTAGACGAGACTCGTGTCAAGTTTATTTAGCTTCGTTTGTATGAGGTTGGACTACATCTGAACTAAAGACTACCTAAAGGTTGGGTAAAGTCTGAGTAAACTCTGTAGCTTTTAAAAAAAGGAAAAAATTAGAAGCATTTACGAACGCAATAAACTATTCTTAACCTCCATTGCTTACAACTTACTTATTGCTTTGTCTTGGGTTTTACTTAACGTTACAAGCATTGTTATAGCACCAATGGTGGCACATAGCATGTCGGATTGTGTATCCCAAACGTAGCCTTGCGTTCCTAAAAAGGCATCACCGCCATCACCTGTTACGAGGGATACGCCCCATTCGATCCATTCATAGGCCGCACTTATGGCCAAGCAAATCGCCACGATGATGAAGTTGAAGTAGGCTGGATTTGCGATTACTTTTTTACGGATAAAGAGTTCTCTGACGATAAGCGCTGGTACAAACCCTTGGGCAAAATGACCGAGTTTGTCGTAGTTATTGCGGGATTGGTGCAGTACTTCTTTAATCCAATCAAATAACGGAACCTCAGCGTAGGTGTAATGGCCTCCTACAAACAAAATGATACAATGCAAGAGCAGGAACCCGTAGGTTAGATTTGTAAATCGGAACCGCTTGAAGGTCATCGCTAAGACACAAAACCCGATTAGGGCGGGCACTACTTCTAGAAACCAAGTAAAATACTCTTTAGGATGCACTGCAGAAGCGAGGAGTGCCAAGAAAAATAACGTGATGTAGCTTTTTATTGCTTTCATAAGGTAAAGATAGGTTTTTTTAGTCGCAGTCGCAGTCGCGGTAGGCAGTTTTGCGATGAGAGAATAGATGATAGACTGATAGATAATAGATGATAGACTGATAGATAATAGATGATAGACTGATAGATAATAGATGATAGACTTTTTTTTATTCTTGATTAAACCTTTTGGGATTTGCTTTGTCTAATAAGTAGAATTACGAATTAGGAATTACGAATTAGGAATTATTTTAAAAAAAACAAAAGTTATGAATGGGAAGTTAGTAGGTAAGGAGTTGGATTATTTGATGGTTCTTGGAGGGCAATTAAGCACCTCTCTTTTTATTGACGCTACCTAATGTGAGTGAGAAGAAAAGTGCGTAGCCACTATTCTTAGGCCTTTTCGACCTGCCTGCCTGTAGGCAGGTTGCTTCCTTTCTCTAAAAAAAAGCCCCGCGAATGCATTCGCGGGGCTTTTTTTATGCCTTTCTGGCAAAAATTCATAGGCATGAACCGTTTCGTTTATAGGCATGAACTGTTTTGTTTATAGGCATGAACGGATCAATGCATAGGCATAAACAGTTTGTCGCATGCGGATAAATTGAAAAACTAGGTGTTTTACGCTTGAAACTAGCTTGTTTTAGGACAAAAACAGATACTTTTTGTTTGATTTTAGCG
>JBJONL010000040.1:0-21056 GCA_046051865.1 Bacteroidota bacterium
AACTTGAAATAAAATAAACTAAGGCAACGTTTGGACAACTGTTAAAAAATAGATAGGTTTGGTTTTTAAAATAGGGTTATGAATTGTGAAACCACCCCTAATGATGTTAAAATCAACAAGAAATAAACCATGAAAAAACTACTTTACCTGCTTAGCCTATCCTTTTTAATCCTTCAGTCTTGCTCGTCGAGTGATTCAAGCAATGCCAACAATCAAACTCTAACGGGCAAACTAAAAAGAATTCACGTGATTCCTTCTGGTGGGGGTTCGCAACTAAACGATGACTTTTTTTATGATGACAATGGCCGTCTTATAAAACAAACAACGACTGAGCTCTCCAACAATCAAATTACTAGTACTGTACTATTTCTTCGTGATGCGAATGGCTATATTATCAATAAGTTCGAATCAGGTTCTTCTAATTACAGCACGAATACGAATTATGTGGTAGATTCAAATGGAGTTTACCTTTCGAGTGTTGAGACCAAAACTAATGCAGGGGTTTCTAATCAAGTTACGGCAAGTTATAGTTATACAAATAACAAAATTTCCCAAATTAATTTTTCGGATGGTCATCAAGAAAAGTACACGTACGATGCCAATGGAAATTGTATAAAAACAGAAATTTTTTATGATGCCCCATCAAAACCAGACAGAGTAGCAATTGCTACTTTTGATAATAAGGTCAACCCTTTTCCCTACGATGATGTACTCAGGTATACTGTTGGAAATAATAACTTCACTTCATCTATAGAATCATATTATGACAGTACTCAAGCACTTATTGGGACGGTTAATCAAGTAGTACAGTACAGTTATAATAGTAATAATACACCTCATACGGCAGTTTTCACAATCACTGATACAATCACTATTTCAGCAGGAACTACTTCTGGAGCTTATGAATTTATTTACTATTAAGGATTTATAATCCCTTTGTTTAGGATGTTTAAGAGCATTTGAAAATCAATCAATACCTTTTAATCCAACTAGAAATTAATTATGAAAAAACTAATTCTAATTTTAGCAGTTGTTGCCTTATTTTTAAGTTGTAGCAGCGGTAATTCAAGTGATAGTAGTAATGATTGTCAAACATTACATCCGCCGGCATGGATTCAAGGGACTTGGATCAAACAAAATCAATCAGTTGGACAATACCTTGGATATAAATTTACTACCGATGATGTAATTGATATCTTTTCACAAAGTAGTTCAAACTCACGTAAATATCAATTGGATTTTTATTGTACGGCAAATGTTAATTATGAAGTGACAGAAAATACAACGGCTACAAACTATTTCCTTGAAATCAATTGGAGTGGAATTGCTACTTACAATTTTGCTAAAATATCAGATACGATGATTGAGCTAGTAAATGATAATGATCCAGTAAATGCTACTTATTTTATTAAACAATAACTATGAGAAAACTTTTATCACTAGCAGTAAGTATAGCGTTCCTGTATTCTTGTTCTACAAGTACTGATTCTAATGGAAATTCTAGCACAACAGTGGTGCCTTTGCCGCCTACTAACCTAATAGGAACATTAGTTTCCCCTATACAGATTAATCTTTCCTGGACAGATAATTCTACTAATGAAACAGTATTTAAAATAGAGCGAAAGACAGGATCGGGAAATTATACAATTTTAGGAACGACAGCAGCTGACATTACCAATTATAATGATGTTGGTTTGACCCCAAACACAACCTACACTTATAGAGTATATTCCAGCAATAATGTTGGGAGTTCACTAACTTATTCTAATGAGCTAACATTGATGACTGGAAGTATTATTGAATTGCCAACATTAATGACCACTACGGTTTCGTCTATTTCAACTACCACTGCTGTTTCAGGCGGAACAATTTCAAGTGATGGGGGAGCTCCTATAACTGCAAGAGGAGTTTGTTGGAGCACGAGTACTAACCCTACAATTGAATTAGCTACTAAAACGACGGACGGTACGGGAACAGGAGTATTTACTAGTGCTATATCAGGGCTTTCTCCGAATACTCTATATTATGTAAGAGTTTATGCTACCAATAGTTTAGGAACAGCATATGGAAATGAAATTAACTTTACTTCACTGCAAAATTCTGCAGCTATAAATATACCGGGTCCTAATGTTACTGATGTCGATGGTAATGTTTATCAAACCATAACCAATTGTGGACAAACTTGGACAAGGTCAAATTTAAATGTATCACATTATAGGAATGGGGATGCTATCCCGCAAGTAACTGACTTAACGCAATGGACGAACCTTACAACGGGTGCTTGGTGCTATTATGCTAATACTAGTTCAAACGGAATAATATATGGAAGATTATATAATTGGTATGCTGTAAATGATCCAAGAGGATTAGCACCAGTAGGGTATCACATTCCTTCAGACGACGATTGGACCACGTTAACCACTTGCTTGGGTGGAGAGACAATTGCTGCTGGCGCCATGAAAGAGGTGGGTACTAGCCATTGGCAAAGTCCAAATACAGGAGCTACAAATAGCAGCGGCTTTACAAGTCTTCCCGGGGGAAATAAATTAAGTTTAACTGTTGTCCCAACTTCAATGGGCTATCAAGCCTGGTTTTGGAGCTCTACAGAATATGATAGTACTAATGCGTGGTTTCGGTACATGTTGAACGACAGTGTACAATTATATAGAGCAAGTTATGATTTTAATAAGTCTTATGGTTTCTCCGTACGCTGCGTAAAAGATTAATTAAAATAATAAAATAACATGAAAACACTAAAACTATTACTGCTCGCTGCTATTGTAATCATTACTAATTCTTGTTCTAGTAGTGGTTCAGGCTCTTCCTGCAACGAAATTGTTTGCGGTTCTCCCGGTAGCCCTGTTGCCGGAGTGTATTACTTGTACAGAGGCACTTTAGAACCCGATACTTGTGGTACAATTACGATTGAGGTTAACGAGGCCACGTATAATTATTATGAAGCCAAAATGGCGCAAAATCCAGAAGGCTATTGCTGCTGGGAAGGAATGAAATAAATTAAAAAGGCTTAACTGATGTTAAGCCTTTTTTGTAAATAAATAATTGATGATTTATTTCAATACGTCTACTTTGATGCGATAATTTCCGTTTACAGGAACATCATTATTCCCTTTCTTAAAGGTAGCCGAAAAGGTGCCTTCTATGATGTATTGCTTTGCTTCTGCATCTTCCGATACATAGGTAAGATTAGTAATGGTATGGGTTTTGGGCGTATTCGGTTTGAATTTTAAATACACATTGTTGACTTTGTCCTCAAAATTAATCGATAGTTCATTGTTTACGTCACAATTCACCCCTTCAAAAAGTCCATATAAGGAGTTGATATCAGTAACCGTTGCATTAGCAAGAATGTTTTTTTGAGGGTTTTCAAAATCCACTACATTTTCAAAATGATAGAAGTTGCAATCGATGAATATGGAGGCATTTTCAACTTGGCCAACCAATTGGGAAAAAAGAATGCCATTCTGGGCACAATTATCTTGACCTGAAAAGCCAGTTCCCCATAAACTACCCTCATTGTATTGAACACCATCTACAGATATATTAAAATACAAATTGTCATCTGAACCGCTACTAGAACTGCTACAGCCAGTTAAAAAAATAAAAGAAAGTAAAAGTAACGTAATTGTTTTTTTCATGTTAGGGATTGTTTTAAGTGTTTAATAAATGAGTTGTATTTAAAGAGGGGGGCAAACAAGTAGCACGATGCATTGAAGTCGAATTTACTTTTTTAGATAAACATTTAATACATCAAAGCACGCTATTTTCATTTCAAGTTCCTTCAACTTTGCTAAAGTGCTTTTAATCGAAAATTGATAAATTCATCGACAATGCCCTCGTAAGAAAAAACAGCTTTAAAAATGAGGGAGCCTGATTTAAAATCAATTTCTATGGATAAAAGCTACTTTTTAACTAATCACAGAACTTATTTTATACCCATTGGACGATACTTCGGCCAACGTTAAGTACGAATTCCCGACTGACTAATGGAAACTCGGGTTTGTTTTCGTGTAAACTAGTCTATCATTTGGCTATACCTAACTGTTATTCAACGAAATATTGCGACAACATTCGATGAAAGGAGGTAACTTGGAGTACATAGTAACGAAAAGTAAGGCCTACTGCGTTCTATGGCAGGTTTATAAGTAAGGCCATGAACTGTCAAAATCAAATATCGTGAAAGCTTTAAGTAACCGAAAGTCGCTCTTAAGAGAGTACCAAGAATTGCAACTGCGGGTGACCCGGTTCTCTAATATAGAGCAACAACTTAAAAATGCTCAAGACAAACTAGATCATGAGTTGATTTCCAATAAATCCCAAATTGGGATGTGGGAATGGGATCGAGAGACTAGTGTCTCTGCGTGGAATGACATTTTGATTGCGCAATATGGCGCCGAGAAAATCGAAAAAGGAGCTAATTTCTTTACCTTTTGGGTGGACGCAATCTATCCAGCAGATAAAAAAGAGTTGATGGCCAACCGAAATAGAATCCTGAATTTGGAAATCGATAGTTTCGAACAAGAGTACCGAATCATTCGGGCCAATGACAAATCCATACGCCATTTAAAAACACTGACCATAGGAGAAAAAGACCATAATGGTAAAGTCATTCGATTAGTGGGAAGCTCCGTAGACATCACTGAAACAAAAAAGGCCGAAGAAAAAATCAAAGCGCTCAAGCTTTTTTATGAAAGCATCTTAAACAACATGCCTAATAAGATTTTGATTTTCAATGCGGCCAGTGAGTTGATTTATTACAATGAGTCAATGCTAGCTAGTCAGCCGTTTTGGGAAAAATACATGTTCCATTCACTGTATGATATCGCTAGTGCCGAGGTTGAAAATCAATCGCTTGTGGAGCACTTAGTTTCCCATATTCGCGAGGCCGTTAAGAAACGAAGCACCGTCAAGTTTAATGAATCCATAGCACTAGGTACGAAGCGCGCCGAGTTGCTCAATACTATATTCCCCTTTTATACAGAGGGCGTCTTGGAATACATCATTGTCTCAGGTGTCGACATCACCGAGTTGAATGTAGCCCAATTGGATTTAGTGAAGAAAAATAACGAGTTGGTCAAAGTAAACTCCGAGTTAGACAATTTTGTTTACCGGGTGTCTCACGATTTACGGGCGCCATTGCTCTCCATCAAAGGATTGATTTCCCTCATTAATTTTGCCGAGTTATCTCCAGCAACTACCGAATACATTAAGTTAATTGAAAGTAGCGCTATGCGCATGGACAATTCGATCCAAGACATCTTGGAATACTCTCGAAATGCACGTTTTGAAGTCAAATTAGAACGCATTAACATCAAGGACCTGGTACACGAGATCTTTAATGATATCAAATTCTCGACCAAATCACAAATCGAATTAGAATACCAAACTAGTGGGGAAGATAGCATAGTAACCGACAAGTTTAGAATGAGCACCTTATTGAAAAACATGATTGGAAATGCTATTAAATACAAAAGGGAGCTGCCTGATTCTTTTATAAAATTCCACATGAGTCAAAAAGGAAAAACCATTTCGATGCGCATTATTGACAACGGCATCGGCATTTCTAAAACGAGTATGCCGAAGGTGTTTGACATGTTCTACAGAGGGTCTAGTGCTAGTTTTGGTACTGGCTTAGGACTCTATATTTGTAAAGAAATTATGGAACGACTGAATGGCAAAATAAAACTAAAATCAAAACTCGACGTTGGAAGTGAGTTTGAAATGCTTTTACCAGTAAACAAATTGTAACCATGAAATACATCCTCATCGATGATGACCCCATCATCAATTTAGTGCATAAAAGAATCATCCAGAAGGTCGAGGATGCTGCTGCTATCGAGGTATTTATGTCGGGGATAAAAGCATTGGAGTATTTTAAAACGAGCGACGCTGTTCCCCAAATGGTTTTTTTAGACATTAACATGCCCGAGATGAATGGTTTTCAGTTTTTGGACGAACTCCTAAAAAGCAAAAACATCAAGAAAGACGGTTTAAGTATCTATATCGTGACGTCCTCTCTAAGCCATAAAGACCGAGAAGAAGCTAAGCGCTATCCTATCTTGAAAGGCTATTTAAGCAAGCCATTGAACGTAGAGACCTTAGTAAATTTGAAAGGAGAGTTCTCAGGACCGATAGGGTAGCTGTACCTTTTTTTAACACGTGCATAGTAACGATTTCTCGTAGCACTTTCCATTATTTGACATTCCCGCCAGGGCGGACACGAGGCTCGTCGTAAGACGAGACGACTGATGGAACGAAGTGGAAATCCACTATCGAAAACGTTCTCAGAAGAAGTCTATTCGTCGATCATCTATCTGTCTATTATCTATGATCAATCCCCGCCCCCCAAAGTCTTCAAACTTTGAGCTCACCCCCTGATTCAGGTCTTAAAATAGAGTATTCTGCAGCCCTCTCACTTAACCAAAATATAAGAAAAATAGTTAATAACCATCTCCAAATCGCACAATTTAGAACCTATTTTTCGTACTTTTTCCAGCGTTTTAAGTCTTTTTTTGCCTCATTTTAGCCCTTTTTACCCCTTAAAAAGTGCCTTAAATTGCCTTTGTAGTTTAAAAACTAACCCTTTTTCAGTGTATACCTATGCGTTAAACCGTTCATAGGCATGAGTCAATCGGTTTATGCCTATAAACCAATCCGTTCATGCCTATAAACCAATTCGTTTATGCCTATGTTTTAAACGGTTCATAGGCATAAAAAAAGCCCCGTGAACGCATTCACGGGGCTTTTTTTATTAAGAAAGTAGCGGAAGTTGTTATGTTCTTTCTCGTCTTTTTCTTTAAGTCGGGCAGGAGTAGTGGCAACTAGAGTGAGCTCGCTGTATAAATCGTTTATACGGAAAACACACAGCAACAACCACCGCCGTCAAGCAAGCCAAAACTTCCAACGCATAAACACTCAAATTTAGTAGCAACCAACTCATAACAAATAATTTTAAAGTAAAACTAATAACTAATAACTAATAACTAATAACTAATAACTCATAACTTATAATTCATAACTCATATCTCTTCCTAATTAGACAAAGCAAATCGAAAAAGGTTTAATCCAAAGAAAAAAAAGTCTATCATCCCTGTCTATTATCTATCATCTATCCGTCTATCATCCCTGCCTGCCGGCAGGCAGGGATCCGTCTATTATCTATTATCCCTGCCTACCGGCAGGCAAGTATCCGTCTATCACCCAAAAGCACTAAGTAGTTCGGGTTTGTGATTTAGTCGCTTTATACTTAACATAAGCTCGTACGAGCATAAGCACCATTAGCAAGGACCAAAAAGCGGGTACGGCAATGGTGTAAATAGGGGTCAAGGTATCGTACCGCAAATAAGGATTAGGGTTTGTGTAGTCTTCAGGGGTTGCGCTGAGGTAGTCTCTAATACCATCATAGACTTGCAAAAGCATAAGTAAAAGCACGACGCAACGCAATAGGGCCAAAGTCTTAGTTTCGGAAGCTCGGGAGGAGAATAGCATGAAGGGAATATAGAACAGGGGAAAGAGGTAGCCGTTGCCAAAGCCCCAACCAGTATAAGTCACTAATGCCGCTTTTAATTCCTTGTTATAGTCTAATCGCAAATAAAAACTAAAAGTGACCTCCACCAAGCAGAACAGAAAGAACAGCATAAGGTCATAAGGGGCTTTTTTAAGGACTTTTGATACTTGTTGAGATATTGCCATAGCGATAGTGTTTTTTGGCTTACTAGTGGCGCTAATTTAGTAAAAAAGGCCAACAAAAAAACCCTCAAGGCGACTTGAGGGTTTTTAGTATATAAAGGAACCTTAGTTCAATAAATTAGTAATCATAGAAGGACAAAGTCCGATAATGATGTTAAGCAAAATAGCAGTAACCGCAACTGCATAATATACGAATGGAATTGCTTGTTGCTCTTCACTAGCATCTTTAGTGTACATCGCTAAGATAAGTTTGAAGTAATAGCCAATACTAATGATAGAGTTCACCACTCCAGCAATAACAACAATCATATAGCCAGCTTTAATCGTTTGGCTAAACAACATAAACTTACCAAAGAATCCAGCAAACACAGGAATTCCCGCCATCGATAATAAAGAAGCCGTAAGCACCGCCGCCAGTAGCGGACTCGTTTTGCCCAACCCATTAAAGTTAAGGATATCTTCGTTGTCTTTGTTTTTAGTCACATAAATAATCACCGCAAATGAAGCAATACCCGCTAAAGCATAAGCAGCCGTATAGTACAACAAAGTACTAGCAGAATTGGCAAGGCTTAAAAGGGCCATCAACATAAATCCAGCATGCGAGATTCCAGAGAAAGCCAACATACGTTTCACATTATTTTGACGCAACGCCATGATATTTCCAACGGTCATCGATAAGATCGAAACCACTACAATAACCATTTCAAAGGTAGTGCTCAACGATGAGGTCATACCGCTTAATAATTTATATAAAGTAGCCATAGCTACTACTTTGGCTAACGTACTCATGGTAGCCGTTGTCATCGAAGGCGAACCTTCATAAACATCCGGAGCCCAAAAGTGGAAAGGAGCCGCTGCAATTTTGAACAACATCCCAATCACCATCAACGTAATCCCAATAGGGAACCAAACCGGAATACCCGCCCCTGAGGACAAGTCTTTGATTTCAGCAATATCAAAATAACCCGTAGCACCATAAATCAAACAAATCCCAAACAAGATAATCCCTGAAGCAAAAGACCCCAATAGGAAATACTTCATCCCCGCCTCATTACTTTTCACATCCAAACGACGACTAGCCGCAAGTACATATAAAGAAATAGACAGTACTTCAATGCCCAAGAAGAACATCGACAAGTTCCCAAAAGAAACCATCGCCACAGCACCGGCTAAAAGGAATATTTTAATCGCTACAAAATCGGATATTTTAGTAGGATGGTCTTTGTAAAAGTCTCCGCTTAACGCTACTAAGAAAATAGTAAGCACAATGAATAAGCTTGAAAAAGCGACAGAGAATTTATCTACTACCACCATATTATTATAATAGGCAGCAGGCGTATTGAATTCGGAAACCGTAAGTCCCAATATGGCTAATAACCCAAGTACAGCTACAGGAACGAGTAGCTTTCTTAAATTAAAGATTTCAGCAATAAGGCAAAAAACACCTAAACCTGATATGGCAATTAATGTATTCATGGGTAGGACTTAGTGATTAATAGTGACTAAAATTTCTTTTAAACTCGGCGTAACCAAATCAACGATTGGTTTTGGATAGAGTCCGAAGAACAATAAAAAGCCGATGAGTACCACGAAAGTAATCGCTTCGTTGGTAGTGACATCAGCAAAGGCTTTGGCATTGGTTTCACCCAACATGACATTTTGGAACATCTTCAACATATAGTAAGCCCCCAAGATAATGGTGGTTCCTCCTAGTACGGCAAACCAAATATTGGCCTGGCTTAAACTGTACAATACGGTAAACTCTCCCACAAAGTTAAAGGTTCCTGGTAAGGCCACAGAAGCCAAAACCAAGATCATAAACATAGAGGTAAACTTAGGCGTTTGCGTACGGATACCGCCCATATCAGCAATAGTATTCGTTTGGTATCTTCTATAAATAATTTCAGCCGCAAAGAATAAGCCTACGATTACAAAACCGTGCGCTATCATTTGAGAAACCGCACCGCTTAATCCGTCAAGGGTTAAAGTATAACACCCAGCTGCAATTAAACCTACGTGGGCTAGGGAAGAGTAAGCTAGTAATTTTTTCAAGTCTTTTTGACGTAAGGCTACAATAGAACCATAGATTACCCCAGCAATACTTAAACCAATCAGTAATGGCATATACGTCTTCGCCGCTTGTGGTGCGATAGGCAATTGCCAACGAATCACACTGTACAATCCCATTTTCAACATAATCCCAGATAGGAGCATGGTGCCAACAGTTGGTGCTTTTTGATACACTTTAGCCTGCCAAGTATGAAACGGTATAATCGGAATCTTAATGGCATAGGCCAAGAAGAAGGCGAAGAAAATCCAACATTGTTCGTCAGCACTTAAGTCTAATTTGTATAAGTCTTCTAATAGGAAGCTACCTGCTTTAGCATATAAATAAGCAAAGGCGATTAGCATGAATAACGAACCTCCTAAAGTATAGATAAAGAATTTCAATACTGCTTTTTTGCGCTCTTCGGCATCGCCATTACCCCAAATCAAAGCAATGAAGTAAATCGGAATCAAGGCCAATTCCCAGAACACATAGTACAACAATCCATCGGCTGCTAAGAACGTCCCCGTCATAGCAAAAGCCATGAACAAGACTAAAGTATAGAAGTTTTTACTATTAGCAAAACTATTCCCGAAAGAAGAGAAGATAATCAATGGAGTTAAGGCAGTGGTCAATAAAACCATAGCCATCGATAGTCCGTCCGCTTTAAAAGCCAGCGCTACTTTTGGATTGGTCATCCAAGTCCCCATGAAACTAATATCAGTGCCTTGGGTGTACAGATTTAATAAATACAAACTCACCCCAAGAGCTCCTAAGCTGAATAGCAACGCTATTTTGGAAGCTAATTTATCTCCTGCGAAAAACGTGGCTAGGGCACCAACAAGAAGTAATAATAATATAGTAGTTACATCCATTATGTAAAATTATTGAGCTATAAATAAATAAGTTATGATGGCACAAACCCCAATGACAAAAACAAAAAGGTATAATCCAATGTTTCCGTTTTGTAATTTTTTGCCTTGGGTACCCAAGCCATTAGCCGCCGTTCCCAAACTGAATACCGCTTTGCCTAAGGCCGGTTCTAAAGTCGTACGGAAGAAATTCGCCAAGCCATTGATTGGAGTAACAATCAAGAAGGTATAGAATTCGTCAACATAGTATTTGTTATAGATGGTTTTGTTGAAACCAACAATGTCTGCATCTTCTTTAGGGACAAAACTTTGTTTAATATATTTCGCATAAGCCATAGCAATCCCTACAAGGGCTCCTGCTAAAGCAATACCCATCAACATAAATTCGTTACTGCCTAAAGCGTGTTCTTCATGTTTCGCAACCAAGATAGGCTCCAAGAAATGGTTTAACCAGGTGCTGCCTGGTAAATTAATAGCACCACCCACCAAGGCTAATAGCGCAAGGATAATAAGCGGGATAGTAATCAAACTCGGACTCTCATGCAAGTGGTGTTTTTGTTCTTCGGTACCTCTAAAGTCTTTGAAGAATGTCAAATACATCAAGCGGAACATATAGAAAGCCGTCATGATCGAAGCGATAGAAGCGACTACCCATAATACTTTATTGTGCTCAAAAGCCACCATCAAGATTTCGTCCTTAGACCAGAACCCTGCAAACGGGAAGATACCCGAAATCGCTAAGGTGGAAATCAACATAGTCATAAAGGTAATCGGCATGGCTTTGCGTAAGCCTCCCATTTTACGCATGTCTTGTTCGCCATGTAGTCCGTGAATCACAGATCCAGACCCTAAGAACAAACAAGCTTTAAAGAAAGCATGCGTGATTACGTGGAATACCGCGACGTTATAGGCACCCAGCCCTAAAGCCAAGAACATTAATCCCAATTGTGAAACGGTAGAATAAGCTAATACTTTTTTAATGTCATTTTGAAGTAAGCCAATAGAAGCCGCTACTAAAGCAGTCGCTGCCCCTACAATGGCAATAATGTTTTGAATTTCTGGTGTTAAGTCAAACACAAAGTTCATACGAGTAATCATAAAGATACCCGCTGTTACCATCGTGGCCGCGTGGATCAAAGCCGATACCGGTGTCGGACCTGCCATCGCATCGGGTAACCAAGTATACAAAGGCAACTGAGCCGATTTACCCGTGGCACCAATGAACAAACAAAGTGCGGCAACACCCAATAAAGCAGTGTTCACATCTCCTGCGGCAACCGCATGTTTAAGTTCGCTGTAGTTTAACGTAGAGAACATGGTGGCCAAAATGAACATTCCGATAAGGAAACCTAAATCCCCAATACGGTTCATGATAAACGCTTTCTTAGCCGCATCGTTATACGCTTGGTTTTTATGCCAAAACCCAATTAACAAGTACGAACACAATCCAACGCCTTCCCAACCAATAAACATAACCAATAAGTTGCTACCGATTACTAAGGTTATCATGAAGAACACAAACAGATTTAAATAAGCAAAGAACTTGTGCATATTCTCGTCGTCGTGCATATAGCTGATCGAGTATAAGTGGATTAACGAACCAATACCGGTTACAAACAACAACCACAATAAGGACAATTGGTCTAATAAAATGCCAAAGTCTAATTTGAAGTTATGAACGGAGATCCAATCGAATAAAGAAAGTTCGATGGCCTTCCCATTTTGGTTTAATTGAGCAAAAAAGCAGATGCTTACTAAGAACGAAACCACTACGGTTAGCGTTCCAATAGCACCAGACAAGGTTTTGCTTACTTTTTTTCCAAGGAAAATATTGAATAGAAATCCAACAAAGGGCGATAAGAGTAATAGTAAAGCTAAATTTGTTTCCATCCCGTATTATCCTTTTAAATTCTTTAAATTATCGATATCAATAGAGCCTAAGTTTCGGTACACCGATACTAAGATGGCCAAACCAACCGCTACTTCTGCAGCCGCAACCGCCATGGAGAAAAATACAAATATTTGTCCTTCTGCATCCTGATGATAGGTAGAGAACGCCACAAACAATAAGTTAACAGCATTTAGCATGATCTCAATAGACATGAATACGATGATCGCATTACGTCTATACAATACACCAAAAACCCCGATACAAAATAACAGTACCGAAAGGAAGATGTAGTTTTCAATCCCAATTTGATTTAAAATATTGTTCATTTTATTTCTCTGTTTTTTCTTTTTTAGACAATAAAACCACCCCAATCATTGCTACTAATAATAAGATAGAAGCAAATTCAAACGGTACCATATACTCATTCAATAATACTTGTCCCAGTTTACGAATCGATTGGAAATCTTCTCCCGAAGTATCGTAGTCACCCATAATCGTTTTAGAATGGATGAAGATGGAGACAAGGATGATACTAGTGATCACAAATACCACGATGGCACCTAAACGCGTAATACGGGGTTTATGGACTTCGTCTTCTTTGTTTAAGTTCATTAACATGATGGTGAATAAGAAGAGTACCATAATCGCTCCGGCGTAAACAATCAATTGAACTAAAGCTAGAAATTGTGCATTGAACATCAAGTAGTGTCCCATGATAGAGACCATACAGATAACTAAATAGATGGCACTGTGTATCGGGTTTTTGCTATAAATCGTCAAGAACGCTGAAGCTAATGTAATTGCCGATAAAAAATAAAATATAAGTGTTATAGGTGACATTAGTTAGCGTTTTTAAGTTGAGCATTTTTCATTGCCATCTCTAATGGCATAACCAATTTGTCTTTACCAAAGATGAAGTCCTCACGATCGTATTGTGCAGGAACTAATTCTTTTGATATCGTTAGGTAGATAGCGTCTTTAGGACAAGCTTCTTCACAAAGACCACAGAAAATACAACGCAACATATTGATTTCGTAGATTTCGGCGTATTTCTCCTCACGGTATAAATGTTCTTCCCCTTTTTGACGCTCAGCGGCTTTCATCGTAATGGCTTCTGCCGGGCAAGACAGGGCACATAATCCACATGCCGTGCAGTTTTCACGACCTTGTTCGTCGCGTTTCAACATGTGTTGACCACGGTACACCGGACTAAATTCACGGACTTGTTCTGGATAATGAATCGTGGCTTTCTTTCTGAAGAAATGTTTGATGGTAATTAGTAACCCTTTTACGATGGCTACTAAATAAAGTCGCTCCAAGAACGTCATTTCCTTATTGGAAACCTGCTTCTTTTTGCCGGAAAGCGATATATTTTGTATTGCTGTTGACATAGTTGCTGTATCTTATTTAAAAGCTAAAATGCAAATTCCTGTTATTATAATGTTGATGATCGAAAGCGGAATCAAAATCTTCCATCCTAAGTTCATCAATTGATCGTATCTAAAACGCGGTATGGTCCAACGAACCCACATGTAAAAGAATATGAAGAAACATATCTTTACAAATAAGACTCCGATTCCTAAGAAGTTGGCCGTATTTACACCAACATGGTCTACCATCCATTGCATGCCCGGATAGTTGTACCCTCCAAAATAAAGCACTGCGATAATAGTCGATGAGATGAACATGTTAGCATATTCAGCAAACAAGTAGAATCCCATTTTCATCGAAGAATATTCAGTATGGTATCCTCCAATTAACTCCGATTCACATTCCGCTAAGTCAAACGGTGTTCTGTTGGTCTCAGCGAAAGCACATATAAGGAAAATTAAGAATCCTACGGGTTGGTAGAATACATTCCAGTTCATGCCTTGTTGTTGCAGGGAGATTTCTTTTAAGCTCAAGGTTCCGGTCATCATCAATAAAGCGATCATGGACAATCCCATTGCCACTTCATAAGAGACCATTTGAGAAGCCGCACGCACCGCTCCCATAAGCGAGAACTTATTGTTAGACGCCCAGCCCCCAATCATGATTCCGTAAACCCCTACCGATACCACTCCGAAGATGTACAGTAAGGACACATCGATGTCGGTGGCTTGCAGGTATACGGTCCGTCCAAAGATTTCTAATTTGTCGCCCCACGGAATGACAGCACTGGTCATTAAGGCCGTACTCATCGCAATGGCGGGTCCTACAAAGAATAGAAATTTGTTGGGGGTATTCGGTTCAAATTCTTCTTTAGCGAATAATTTCATACCATCGGCTAGCGGTTGTAGTAAACCTCCCCATCCTGCGCGGTTAGGACCTACACGGTCTTGCAGAAAGGCAGCCACTTTACGCTCAGCCCAAGTAGAATACATGGCCATGATCATCGTCACGGCAAATACCACAACGATTAAAATGCTTTTTTCTATGATAAATCCACTATCCATTGTTTTTAGCATTTATAGGGTTACCATCAATCTTTTCGTTATAGTCAATCTCGGCCATACTAATTTTTTTACGGTCGATGTCTCTACCTTGGAGAATGCCTTTTTCGGTGTCAATCACAACAGTATCGGTTTTACCGTAATGTTTATTTTGATTGATAACCGAATCTTTCTCAAACTGGCGTGGACCTTCAATAGTCCAATCTGATACTTCTTTTTTGTCGAAACGACACGTATTACAGATGAATTCTTCTACTTCATGGTATTCGTCTTTGCGCGCTGTAACACGTTGAATTTCGTTACCAAACATCCATAATGTTGTTTTTCCACAACACCCAGGGGTAGTACATTCTCTGTGGGCATTAAAAGGTTTGTTGAACCAAACTCTTGATTTAAATCGGAAGGTTTTATCGGTTAAAGCACCCACCGGACAAACGTCAATCATGTTTCCAGAAAACTCATTGTCAATCGCAGTCGAAATACAAGTCGAAATTTGCGAATGATCGCCACGGTTTAAAACACCATGTACTCTTTTATCCGTTAGCTGGTCTGCTACTTCCACACAACGCTGACATACAATACAACGGTTCATGTGCAGTTGGATATACGGACCAATATTTTCAGGTTCGAAGGTTCTTTTTTCTTCGATGAAACGTGTTTCAGATTTTCCGTGTTCGAAGCTTAGGTTTTGTAAATCACATTCCCCTGCTTGATCACATACGGGACAATCTAGCGGGTGATTGATTAGAAGGAATTCCGTAACCGCTTTACGCGCTTCTTGCACACGGTCTGATTTTTTGCTGGCGACTTCCATACCATCTTGACAACCCGTTACGCAAGAGGCAACAAGTTTCGGCATCGGTCTAGGATCAGCTTCGCTACCTTTGGTAACATCGACTAAACAACAACGGCATTTACCCCCCGTTCCTTTTAGTTTCGAATAATAACACATGGCTGGTGGTACGGATTCTCCACCAATCATACGAGCAGCCTGCAGGATGGTTGTTCCCGGTGCTACTTCAATTTCTTGACCGTCTATGGTTACTTTCATTGTGTGAAATTCTAGTCTTTATAGTTCTTGTTTGGCCACTAAATGCTGTACTTTTTCAAAAGGTTCAGCAACAAAATGGTCTCTGTTTTTTACTTTTTCTGGGAAGCGTATGTGGTATTCAAATTCGTCTTTAAAGTGACGAATAGCCGCCGCTACAGGCCATGAAGCAGCATCACCTAAAGGACATATCGTATTCCCTTCAATCTTCGATTGGATGCTCCATAACAGTTCGATATCTTCTTCGCGACCATAGCCGTTTTCAATGCGCCCTAATACTTTTTCTAGCCAACCGGTTCCTTCACGGCATGGAGTACATTGACCACAAGATTCGTGGTGATAGAAACGAGCGAAGTTCCAGGTATTGCGAACGATACATGCGCGGTCATCGTATACGATAAACCCACCAGAACCCAACATAGATCCTGTTGCAAAACCACCATCCGATAAACTTTCGTAAGACATCAATCGGTCTTCTCCAGCCGCGGTTTTATAGATTAAATTGGCGGGCAAAATAGGCACTGAAGATCCTCCAGGCACTAAGGCTTTTAAAGGTCGGTCCGTTTGCATTCCCCCACAATATTCGTCGGAGTTCATGAATTCGTATACCGATAAGCCTAGTTCGATTTCGTAAACCCCTTGGTTTTTAATGTTACCAGAAGCCGATATCAATTTGGTTCCCGTTGAACGTCCAATCCCAATAGCAGCATAATCAGCTCCTGAATTATTCACAATCCACGGCACTGCTGCAATAGTTTCTACGTTGTTTACTACGGTAGGATTTTGCCACAATCCTTGAACAGCAGGGAAGGGTGGTTTCAAACGAGGGTTACCACGATTTCCTTCTAAACTTTCAATCAAGGCAGTTTCTTCGCCACAGATGTAGGCGCCTCCACCAATTTGGACGTATAAATCTAAATCATATCCTGAACCTAAAATGTTTTTTCCTAACCATCCAGCAGCTTTAGCTTCGGCGATTGCTCGTTCTAAAATTTTATAGACCCACATGTATTCACCGCGGATGTATATATAGGAGAGGTTGGCACCTAAGGCATAACTAGAGGTAATCATACCCTCGATTAAAAGGTGCGGAATGTATTCCATCAAGAAACGGTCTTTGAACGTACCCGGTTCTGATTCGTCGGCATTGCACACTAGATGTCGGGGTTTGCCTGATTTTTTATCAATAAAGCTCCATTTCATTCCGGCAGGGAATCCTGCACCACCGCGTCCACGAAGGCCCGAAGTTTTTACTTCTTCGACTACTTCATCAGGAGTCATTTTCTTCAAGGCTTTTTCTACAGAAGCATAACCCCCTTCACGGCGGTATACATCATAGGTTTTAATGCCTGGAACATTGATTTTGTCTAATAATATTTTTCTTCCCATGATATTATTTATCGTGTAAAGTGATTTTTCCGTCTTTGCAATCAGTTATTAACTGATCGATTTTTTCTTTGGTCAAATGCTCTTGGTAAAAATCGCCAAGTTGCATCATTGGAGCGTAGCCACAAGCGCCTAGGCATTCTACACCGCGTACTTCAAATTGGCCGTCGGCTGTAGGCTCGCCCACTTTCACGCCTAATTTAGCACAAGTATAATCCATCAAGTCCTCCACGCCGTTTTGACAACAAGGTGACGTTTGACAGAATTCAAACATGTATTTTCCAATAGGGCGTTGGTTAAACATGGTATAGAAGGTAACCACTTCGTATACTTCGATGGGTAATATTTCAAGTATTTCGGCTACTTTGTTTTGGAGTTCGATGCTCAACCAATTGTCGTGCGCATCTTGTACTTCATGCAACACAGGAAGTAAAGCCGATTTCTTTTTATCTGCAGGATAATGACTAATTAATTCATTAATACGAGTCATTAATGCCTCAGTAATCATGATCTCTTGTTTGATGTGTGATCTTTCCATAATTATTAAGCGTCTAATTCGCCAGCAATTACATTTAAACTTGATAAAATAACAATGGCATCGGAGAGCATACCACCTTTAATCATATCGGTATAAGCTTGGTAATAAATAAAACAAGGTCTTCTTAGTTTTAAGCGGTATGGTGTTCTGCTTCCGTCGGTTGTTAAATAGAATCCTAATTCTCCATTTCCTCCTTCAACGGCATGGTAGATTTCGTCAACCGGCACCGGTACTTCGCCCATCACAATTTTAAAGTGGTAGATAAGACTTTCCATATTATGGTACACATCCTCTTTAGGAGGCAAATAATAATCCGGTACATCGGCATGAATTGGACCGTCTGGTAAGTTTGCTAGGGCTTGTTTAATAATGCTTAAACTTTCCCATACTTCGGCGTTACGCACACAAAAACGGTCATAGGTATCACCTGATTTGCCGACAGGCACTTCAAATTCAAAATCTTCATAAGAAGAGTAAGGAGCTGCTTTTCGAACGTCATAGTCAATACCCGCTGCGCGTAAATTTGGACCAGTCAATCCGTATTGCATTGCTTTTTCTGCTGTGATTGGCCCTACATTAACGGTACGGTCAATAAATATTCTATTTCTCTCGAATAGGTTTTCAAATTCCTTCCATGCTACAGGAAAGTCTTCTAGAAAAGTATTTAATTTTTTGAAGGCTTCTTCAGACCATTCTCTTTCGAAACCACCAATTCTTCCCATATTGGTTGTTAAACGCGCGCCACAAATTTCTTCGTAGATCTCGTATACTTTTTCTCTGAATTGGAATACATATAAGAAACCAGTATAGGCTCCTGTATCAACGCCTAAAATCGAGTTGCAAATTAGATGATCGGTGATGCGAGCTAATTCCATCACAATTACTCTTAGATACTGCGCTCTTTTTGGAACTTCAATATTTAAAAGTTTCTCCACCGTCATCCACCAAGCCATGTTATTAATGGGGGACGAACAATAGTTCATTCGGTCCGTCAATACATTAATTTGATAAAAAGGACGGTTTTCAGCGATTTTTTCAAAGGCACGGTGGATATAACCAACCGTTGGTTCGGCATCAATAATGCGCTCACCATCCATTAATAAAATATTTTGGAAAATACCGTGTGTTGCGGGGTGTGTAGGGCCTAAATTTAAGATAGAAAACTCGCTTCCGTCTTCATTTCGGCTTTGCTCTATTATTTTAGCATAACGATGCTCTGGTGGTAATAATAAATCTGACATTTATAATGTTGCGTTATTTAATTATTAACTGGTGTTCTTCCGAAGAAGCGGTCGTCTTTGTCGGTTCTACCGCTGTCTTCCATTGGAAATTCTTTACGCATAGGATGCGAAACCATTTCATCCATATTTAGAATACGCTTCAATTGCGGATGTCCTTTGAAATTGATCCCGAAGAAATCCCAAGCTTCACGCTCCATCCAATTGGCACATAAAAACAAATCGGTTACGGTGGCTACTTCCGCTGGATCGGGCAGGAAGGTTTTTACACGTACACGAACGTTTTCGATCCAATTGTGCAACTGGTATACTACTGCAAATTGGTGGGTGTCATCATTATCGGGAAAGTGAATTCCGGTTAAATCGGTTAGAAAGTGAAAGTTAAGTTCTTCTTGTTCTTTTAAAAAGCGAATCACTTCATGGATGGTTTCGGGCGTAGCCTCGAAGGTGAATATATCTCGTTTCATTTCGAAATTCAGCACATTATGGCCAAAATTTTGAGATAATTTTTCTTGTATAAGCGCAGTTTCTAAAGCCATATTAAAGGTTATAAGAAGCTAATAATTCTTTATATTCGGGCGAGTTTCTTCTTCTTACGGATTCATTTCTCACCAATTCTTGTAGTTGCATTACCCCTTGAACAATTTGTTCAGGTCTAGGCGGGCAACCTGGAACGTATACATCTACAGGAATCACTTTGTCTATTCCTTGCAGTACCGAATAGGTATCAAAAACACCGCCTGAAGAGGCGCATGCTCCAACGGCAATCACCCATCTTGGCTCTGACATTTGTTCGTATACCTGACGTAAAATAGGCGCCATTTTTTTGGAAATAGTTCCCATAACCATTAGCATGTCGGCTTGACGGGGCGAAAAACTAACGCGTTCCGATCCAAAGCGTGCTAGGTCATAATGGGATGCCATGGTGGCCATAAATTCAATACCGCAGCATGAGGTTGCAAAAGGCAGAGGCCAAAGCGAATTAGCACGGGCCAATCCTACGACATCATTGAGCTTTGTTGCGAAGAACCCTTCACCTACGACTCCTTCTGGTGGAGCAACCATATTTGTTTTTGTAGTACTCATAGCAATTGTTTTTTATTCCCACTCTAGTGCTTTCTTCTTGATGATATAGAAGAAACCTACTAGGAGCAACATCATGAAAATAACCATTTTGATCATGCCTTCGATACCAAGGGCCTTAAAGTTGATAGCCCATGGGTAAAGGAAAATTACTTCCACATCAAAAAGCACAAAAAGGATGGCGACCAAGAAATATTTTACAGAAAAAGGAATTCGGGCATTACCTACGGATTCGATACCACATTCGAAGTTGATATCTTTATTTTTAGAATGTCTTTTTGGTCCTAAAAAGCTAGAGCCAATAATGGTTAAAACCACAAATCCGACCGCTAAACCAGCCTGCATTAGGATTGGTAAATAATCTAATTGATTGGATTGCATAACGCTTAAATTTTGAAGTATTTAAAATAGTCACAAATATACAGCGCATTATTTAATACGCAAAAATCAAAGGCTAAACGTTTGACGTTTATAGGGCTAAAACCTCTTATTTAAATTGAATTTAAATAGCGTTAAAGTAGTATAAAAAAAACGCCCCGAATTTCGGAGCGTTTTGTTAAACCTAGGTAATCAAAAAATAATATATATTAGTCTTCGATAGCTACTACTTGAGCGGCTACTTTACCTTTTCTTCCTTCTTCTTCTTCGTATGATACTTTGTCTCCTTCGTTTAAAGTTTCAGCTTTAACTCCAGTAGCATGTACGAAAATGTCTTTTCCAGTTTCGTCATCTGTGATGAAACCGTAACCTTTAGACTCATTGAAAAATTTTACTGTACCTGTGCGCATTGTGTTGAAATAAAAAATATTAATAA